>JAYVFP010000099.1:0-45596 GCA_043773025.1 Archangium sp. | reverse complement strand
GTTAGGCACGCCGCCAGCGTTCGTTCTGAGCCAGGATCAAACTCTCCAAGATTTAATTTAGAGTGTGTTGACTGGCGATTGACTTCCAAACCATTGCTAATTCGGTTGTCCGCTAGCGTCCTGTCGGTGTGTGTTCCGACAAGACTTATATTTGTTGCACTGCGTCTACTTGCAGTACTTCTTGGGCTTGCTATCCAGTTTTCAAAGAGCGACCTGCGTTCTGCGTTTCGCGGCGGTGTTGCTCGCCGCCGAGGCCTTCTACATCTTCATCGCTCCGTTCTGCAACATCTTTGTGAAGCGAAAGTGCGCTTGGTGAGGATCTGGTCATTCTGCTGGGTGAGTGAGCAGTGACACCGGGTCGGTCGAAAGTGGCTCGTCGAACGCCTACTGAGAGCTCACGGGAGTGCGTGAAGCTGAGGGTCTACCCTTCCAGTCGCTGGGCGTAGTTCCGGGCCACTTCGAGAAATCGCGAACTGCCCAGGCCCAGCACGTATTGCCGCAAGGTCGCGCGCGTGGCCCCCACGTAGAACAGACACCGCTTCTGACGCTCTACCGTGCGCGGGTCAGCCGTCTTCAGGCTCTCGATTGAATCTTCCAACGCATCGAGATCCTCCAGCCCGCACAAGATGACCACTGGGCTCTCGTGGCCCTTGCACGAGTAGATGGTGGTGACCTTGATGAAGTCGGTCTTCCCCACGGGGAACCCGGCCGGGTCTGCGCCTTGCGCACCACCGAAGGCCACGCTCTTGAAGCCCGCGCGCGTCAGCACCTCGGCCCAGCGGTACGGCCGCACCGGGCAGACCACCAGGATGTCCTCGAGCGCCACCTGCTCCTTGTGGGTGAGCATTCGCGCGATGCGCACCAGCTCGCGGCCTTCGTGTTCGACATCACGCGCCGCCATCACCCGGGGCACGCTGCCGGACTGCTCGGTAAAGCCCACGTGGTACAGCCCGCTGGTGCCCTCGACCGGGCGTCGCAGCAGACCCGCTTTGACGAGCTCGTTCTCCTTGAGGAACTCTTTGAGGCCCGGCTGCGCGACGCCGTGAAGATGCTGGGGGTCGAGCACGACGTTGAAGGCCAGGTCGAGGATCTCGCGCGGTGAACGAAAGGCCTCCTTCATCACCCGGGTGCGCCCGGCGAAGTTGATGCTCTTGTCGAGCTGCTCGCGGAACTCCTCGAGGGGCTTCTGCGCGTAGATGTTCTGCGAGTCGTCCATGAAGAGGAAAAAGCGCCGCCGCCGTTTGCCGTCGTGGCCCAGCTGCTCGCGCGCCCGCAGGAAAAGAAATTGGAGCCGCTTGGGTCCCATGTCCTGTGCTTCGTCGACGAACACTGCGTCGAAGACTTCGTCACGGTTGCCCGAGGAGCTCAGCTCATCGACGTGCGCGATACGAACCCGTTGCAACACGACGTTGGGGTCCAACCCCGCGCGGATCGCCGCGGACCGCAGGTGGTGCGTCTCGAGCGAGTGCAGCGACTTGGTGAAATACGAGACCAGCACCCGATGCCCGGGGTGCTCGAGCAACACGCGCATTGCCCAGTTGGCGAGCACGAAGGTCTTGCCGCTCCCGGCCACGCCGCGCACGAGGTAGTGGCCGTCACCGAAGTGGCGCTCCATGAGCGCGAGTTGTTCGTCGGTGAACAGGGGTGCCAGCGCCTTCGCGTTGGTGATGGCCGCGCCGAGCGTCGAGGGCGGCAGGGGCATCTGAGGGCCCGGGCGAAGCGTGACGTCAACTGACTCCAGCCGCCCTTCCACCAGGCGCACGCGATGAAAGTGCTCGAGGAAGCGCGCAGGAATCACGGCCTCGGCTTCGGCGCGGGAGGCGAGCACCACCAGGTGTTTGCGCGCGCGGCTCGCAGCGACGTTCAGCATCGCGCAGAGGTCGAGCGCCTGAAATGGGCGCCCGCCCGCCACGGTGTCGATCAACACGACGTCGAACTCCGAGCCTTGCTGCCGGTGAATGGTGGAGGCCACCAGGTCCTGCGTCGCCTCGTCTTCGCTGGCCAGCGCGCTGATCAGCTGCGCTTGCGCGCGGTACGGCGTGGCGGCCAGCACCGAGGCGCCCTCCTCCAGCGCGGCCGAAGCGAGGGAGACGAGCAGCTCTGCCGAGAAGCGCCGCACGTAGCCGCGGCCTGTCTGCGGCCGGTCGTGGCTCAGTTGCCGGGCAGACCGGGTGCACTCATCGAGCACGACCCAGACCGCGCGCTCAGCAGGGAAGCTCGCCAGCGCAGGCTCGGTCGACAAGCGCCGGGGCCGCTCACCGTTCTCGAGCTGGCCCTGGTACTGAAACTCGCTGACCACCCGCGCGATGGCGGGGTGCATGCGGTGCTGCGTGCGGAGCAGGAACACGTTCGAGCGCTCCACGTCGCGCGATGCGTGACGCAACACCGAGAGCGGTGACTCACGCAGCCAGCGCTGCACATGCGAGAGCGCGCCGTGGAGAGCGCGGGAGACAGGGCCGAGCTGCCGCGGATCGCCGGCGATCAACACGGATTGAGCGAGGGGCGCCAAGAGCGCAGCCGACGCGCGGGAGATCATTCCTCCCTCGTCGAGGATCAGCTTGTGGAAGTGCGGGCCTTCGGTGAGCTCCTGCACGAGACGCAACGCGCGATGCACGGTCAGCGCGATGACCGTGGCGTGGCCCCCTTCGATGGCTTGGAAGGTGGCGTCTTCGAGGCGTTCGGCCTCTTTCAGCTCGGCGCGTTTCTGCGCGATCTCCGTCTGGGGTGCTGCCCGTGCTTCGAGCCGGGCGAGTTCCTGCTGCAGGGCTTCCCGATGCTGAGTGCGCGCAGCGGCGTCAGGGTCGTGAAGCACGGAGGGAAAGTCGCGCGCGAGCCGCAGCCGGGCGCCCACGCCACCGCGGAAGACACGCGAACTTCCCTCCTCGTCGAGCAGCGCACCTCGACCCTCGAGGACTCCGCAGAGTCGATGGGTCAGCTCATCGACCGCGCCGTTGGTGGGCGCGACCACCAGCATCCGCTGTTCAGGAGCGGCCAACACCGCATCGGCGATGCGGCCGGCCAGGGCCTGTGTCTTGCCCGTGCCCGGAGGGCCCCACACCAATCCCCATGCACTGGCCCAGGGTCCTTCGAGGTCACGCGCGGCCGGGCCGGTCGACAGCTCAGGCGCGCCATCGAGCACCCAACGAACTGCCTGCTCGAGTCGGACGCTCGTGGTGCCCTTCGTCGCGGAGGAGATCGCTTGAGAGAAGTCGAAGGGCTTGAAGGACCACTCAGTGGCGCACGCGAGCTCTTCGGCAGAGGGGATGGTGCCGGAGACTTTGAGAAAGAGATCGCCGGTGGTCGGGTCGACGTGAACCACCTCGCCCGACCAGATGGCCTCCGAGTCTGCGAAGGCCGAGAAGAAGCCACCCGCCCAGTCTTGCTCCGCCGCGGGCACGGTCTGCAGGGCCACGAGCGCGCCCTCGAATCGCAGCGCCGCCACCGCCTGGATCGCGATCGATCGGTATTGCGCCTGCTCTGCTTCCAGCGCGGCCAGCAGTTCTTCCGGCAACATCAGGCGCTCCTGGCTGCGGTCGCTCTCAACGGGCACCACGGTTTCGAAGGCGAGCAGCGCACCTGCCACGCTCAGTGACGCGACTACAAGCCGCTGACGATTCGCTTCCCTTCTTCACGTGCCTTCTGAACGGCCGTGCCGAGGTCGCTTCCGGGATTGCGTGCAGCGAACCAGTCCTGAAGATGCGCGCTGCAGACCGTACCAAGCGCCAAGCTCGCAAGTTCGGTGCTTGGTCTGACGGGAGAAGAACACCTCTGGCACAGATAGCCGACAGCCTCGTCGAACAAACAGTTGAAGCGTGTTTCGGCCTCCGCTGCCACTGCATCAGCGATGTGCTCGCAGACGAGACTGAAGAAAATCGCGCCATGAGTCGGACAGGTTTCGATGATCGCCATTTTGAGTCTCCGCTCACGGGGCTGCACCTGCGCAAAGAACCCGTCACATAGTTCATCGCTCCTCCAGAATCGGGAGACTCTTCCGGTCAATCGATCGGCATCTCGCGGACCCACCTCCCCCAGCGCCTCTGAGCAAAGAATTGCGGCGGCGCGTGTTCGGTCATCACGTAGACCGTCCAGTTCTCCATCACACGAAACCAGTAGCGCGGGCATCGACACGTCAGAACAGAGCCCGTCCAGTCCGGAACAACGACGGGAACCGAGACCTCGTTGTCGATGTCGCGAAGAACCCAGCCAGGCGAAGACCTCCCGAAAGCACCTTCGGAGACCATTTGGCGCATACAGACCCAGCGGTAGCCGCTCCGATGACTGCCGCAGTCTGGGCACCTCGGCATCGTCGGAACGAACAGGTCCCCGAGAAAGAGGCCCCACAGAACGCCGAACAACAACCAACCAAACACCAGCCCAGCGGCAGCCGCCCACTCACCGATCGAACCCAGACCAACGGCAATCAGGACCAACACGCAAAAACAAATCACCCACGCCCGGATCTCCATGGCCGTCTCGATAGCTGATGCGCTCAGTCGCTGCGAAACACTGAACGAACGACGATCGCTTCCTTCACGTGAATCACGCGCTTCTCACCCGCGCACCGCCACGTGTCGGGGATCGTCTTCAGCTTCCAACCCGTCGGGCCCATCACCTCGGTCAGCCACTTCGGGCGCGTCTCGACGGTGAGGTTGTCGCAGCCCATCGACCAGCGATGCACGTCGTTCGGATCGATCTTCACCACCGCGTGAACGATGGTGCCGTCGTCACCGGGGTAGATGTGAAAGGCCGCGTCTTCTGGTTGCGTGGGGCAGATGGCGTAGTCGCAGAGATACGCGACCCGCTCCTTCGCCGTGGCGAGCGTGGTCGAGCGAGTCCCTGCTTCAGCGCCGGACTTCGTGCAGGCGCTGAGCAAGATGAGCAACCACAAGTGGCCCCTCGACTGCTCTCGGGGGGAACGGTGCAGGTGACCCCTCGACTCCGCTCGGGGGGAACGGTGGGTCACTGCTTCACTTCATTGCAGCTCAGTCCGTTGGCCGGTGCGCAGTTGCTGCCGATGAAACATCCACCGCCGCCCTGAAAGTCGACGCAGCGAATCGAACGGCAGTCGTTGTCGACCACGCACGATCTCCGGCTGACGCTGCACTCGCCCGCGCTGCAGGTCTCCTGAGCGCAGTCGTCGTCGACCTGGCAGGTGCAGAAGCCACCTTCGTCACCTTCGTCCACCGCGCACTTGCCCGCGCAGAAGCCGCTGGTCTGCCCCGCCTGCTTGGCGCACGTGCCACCACGCCGGCAATCCGTGTCGTTCATACAGGGCAGCGCCGCGTTGACCGGGCACGAAGGGTTGCTCCGCGTGCAGGCCCACTGGCTGACCACCACGATCACGTCCTGACACGCATACCCACGCGGACACGACTGGCCCGAAGAACAATCAGCGCCGCAGAAGTAGTTGCCGGGATTACGCGTATCGATGAGGCAGTAGTTCGGGCCCGTGCCGCAAATGCTGACGCCGCCGCCGAAGCTGCAGTTGTCGCAGTACGGGCGCAGCCGCGTGTCGTAGTCGTCGTAACACCGCGCGCGAGGAGACCCGGCATCGGGCTGCACACCGCAGCTCTCACCGAAGCGGCAGAACGTCGCGTCAGCGCAGAACTCTGGGTCGCACACGCCGATCTGGCACCGCGCGAGCTCTTCTGGCGTCGTGCCCGTGCAACTGCAGGTCACGTCACCGCAGCGGCAACTGGTGCCATTGCAGTCACCATTCGTGCGGCAACCCATCACGCAGGTCGAGCGCGTCAGGTCACACACTTCGCCGAGCAGACACTGCAGATCCGAAGCGCAGCGGCCCCGCGGCAGACACTGCCCGCTCGAGGTGTCGCAGAACGTCGAGGTGTCCAGACAGTCCGAGTTGTTCTCGCACCCTGACCTGTCCTGGCAGAAGCCGGCGATGTTGCAGAACTGCGCCCCGGGACAGGCGTCGTCGGTGCGGCAGTAACAAACGCCCGTCTGCGTCTCGCAACGGAAGGCAGACGAGGGCGACCCGCAGTCCCTGTCTTCCTGACAGCCCTGGCCAGCCAGCCGCGTGTCGCGGCAACCCACCAACACCAGCAAAACCAGCGGCGCGAAGAATCGAAGCGTCATGGGGTGAAGGCGTCGCTCAAGGCAATCGTGTAGCTCGACCAACTGACTCCAGAGAGCGTGTCGTACGTCCACTGGTTGTACGCAAACTTGGGCGCACGGCTCGAGAAGATGACCACGAAGAGCTGGTTGCCCGATTCTTCGCGGTTCAGCTTGTCGACCGCGATCTGCGGCACCACGACCTGGGTCTCCGAGCCGGGGAGCACCATGCTCCACACCACCACGTTGCCTGCCAGCGTCGGCCTCAGAATCTGCACGTTGTGCAGGTTCGGCACCGCGCCGGGCGCCGTCGTCCACGAGATGGTGCCCGTGAAGGTGAGCGCCGGCTGAACGATGTTCGGGGCAGGCAACATCGGCCCGATCGTCACGCCTTGCGTGAGGTCTCCGGGCTGCCGGCGGAAGTAATAGCTGACCGGGTACGAGGCTGAGCCCGCCGACTCGTTGAGGAAGATGAAGTTGGAACCATCGAGCCGCGGGAAGCTCGGGAAGGTGACGTTCGCGCTGGCCGAAGACACGGTGGTCTTGGCCGAGGTGCCGGTGTTCCAGTTGTTCGGGTTGGGCACGAAGCCCTCTGCGCCCAACTCGAGCCACGAGTAGAGGCTGTTGAAGCCCGGCTCAGGCCCCAGCGGCCCTTCGAAGGTGAGCGGAGAATCGATGGTGATGGGCACGGCCACGTCGAGCTGGATGTCGATGATGATGTCCTTGCCGGTGGCCGGGTTGTCCGGCGAGGTCGTGATGCCGCGCTTGATGCCCATGGCGATCGGCGTGAACGACTGGTTGCTCGCCTTGGCGATGCCGAGGATCGCGTAGGTCGCGCGCAGACCCGCACCTGTGTAGACGAGGTAGTCGGCGCCGTCGGTGACGATGCGCCACTTCTCGCTCGACTTGTCGGGGCCCCGGCCAAAGGGAGGCCCCCCGTAGAGCGAAGTCTGCGCCACGAACACGCGCGCCTCGAGCGTCTCTCCGCTCATCAGCGGCCGCGGTGACTTGAAGCCGGTGACCCGGCCCGCGATCGTCGAAGGCGGCGGGCCCGGAGGCGGCTGGCCTGAACCCGGCTCACCACCACCGGTGCGCGCGATGAAGACCGTGAGGTTCTCGGCGTTCACGCCGGTCACCGTCGACGACTCGTAGAAGTCTTTGATCACCGTGATGGTCTCGGCCTTCACGAGCGATGGATCAGAGAAGGTGATTTGCCCGCGCTGATCAGTCGTGCCCTGGAACGGCGTGGTGGGGTCGAGGCCCAGCAGCACGGTGGCACCCGGCACCGGCGCGCCGTACGAGCCCTGCGTCGAGTCGAGCACCGTGATGTTGAGCGTGCCGACCAACGGGCCGCCCGAGAGTCCGCCCGAGATGCTGCGCGGATCGAAGTACGAAAAGCCTCCGGGCAACGTGTCGTTTTCGGTGAGCCGTTCGATGCGCACGTCGACCACGCCGACCGAGCCCTTGGGCGTACGGCAGGTGATGGTGTGGCTGTCGACGAACTTGAGGTCCTTCGCGTTGTTCGGGCCGAACTTCACGATCATCGAGTCACCGAAGCCCGAGCCGAGCACGGTGACCAGCGTGTTGCCTGCGATGGCGCCCCGCTCTGGCTGCACGCGGCCGATGGAGAGGGGCTCGAAGAAGGTGAAGCCGCCCACCAGCACGGCCTCGTTCTCCAGGTCGGCGGTCTCGCGGATCCACACATCGCTGGGCGCGCCGCCACTGCCGGCCGGCGTGGTGAGCTGAACCGCGTTCTCATTGGTCACCGTGACCGCGGTCGCCGCGAAGGTGCCCACGTTCAAGTCGACGCCCGCGGGAATGGCTGAGCCAGCGAGGGCCACGACCGTGCCACCCGCAGCAGGCCCACTGTTCGGCGTGGCCGAGGTCAGCGAGATGCGCCACGTCGCAGCGCCCGGCAGCGTGAGGGTCGAACCACCCGTGGCGACCACGTCGGAGACACGGGGCGCTGCACCCCGCGCGGGAACGGTGAGCTCAGCAGTCGAGAAGGTGCGCGCCCCGAGGACCGCGGTCACACCGCCGATGGTCACCGTGAGCGCGCCTTGATCGAGCGCCTGGCCGGTGAGCTGAACCGTGTCACCCGCGCGGATGAGCCGCGGTGAGAGCCCGAACACCGCGAACGGACCCGCGGGATCGAAGTAGGTGAACGCCTTTCGTGAGGTCCACGTGCCCGCAGGGGAAGTGATGGTCACGTCGACTGCTCCTGCAGCAGCGGCAGGCGTCACCGCGGTCACCTGCGTGGGAGAGACGACCGTCACGCTGGTGCCGTCAGTCGCGCCGAAACGCACCGCGGTCGCACCCGCGAAGCCCGTACCGGTGAGCGTCACCACGGTGCCGCCTGCGATCGCGCCGGTCACCGGAGAGAGCCCCGTGACGCGCACGTCAGGCAGATACGTGTAGCCGCGCCGCTGCGTCGAGACGCCGTTCTTGTTGTAGACGACGAGATCCACCACGCCGGCGAGCAACCCGCGCGGGGCGACCGCCTTGAGCTGCGTCGCGGAGACGAAGGTGATGCGCGGGCTGGAGAGCGTGCCGAACAACACCTGCGTGTCGGCGGTGAAGCCCTGACCGGTGATGGTCACTTCCGTGCCACCAGCCAACGGGCCCGCCCGCGGCGTGAAAGACGTGACCACCAGCTCATCGAAGTACGTGAAGCAGTTGTTACAGACGAAGTTCCCGTTCGGGTTCCGCATCGAGACCGAAGCCGGGCCGGAGACTCCCGGGGGCGTGCGCAGCTCGATCGTCTCGTCGTCGATGATTTGGTAGTCCTGCACCTGGTTGCCACCGATGCGCAGCGTGGTGACGCCCTTGGCTTGAGAGCCCGTGCCCGCGAAGTCACGCAGGAAGCCCGAGCCTTCGATCAACACCGAGGTGCCGCCTGCCGAAGCGCCGCGGGGAGGCAGCAAGCGCGTCACCTTGAGCTCAGGAGGAAGCCCCGCGTCTTCTTCGCCTGCGTCGGGCTCGACGATGCCAGCGTCGAAGCCGGCATCTTCTTCGACCGAAGCATCGGGCTGGCCCGCGTCAGGTCTCGCCTTCGGGTCGCAGTTGCAGGCCGCGAACACGAACGCTGCAACGAAGAGCAACGAGAATTGGGTTCTCATGGGAACTCCAGAGACAGCGTGAACGAATTGGCGATCCGTTCTGTGTCGCCAACGACGCGCACCAGAACCTGGTTTGACAGCAGCCCCGCAGCGGGCACGGTGATGGACGGCATCAAGTCAGCCGAGCAGCCGATGAGGCTGGTGCCATCGGCCTGGAACAGACACACGCGCAGCAGACCACTGCCGGCGTTGTAGTTGATCAACTGCGCGCGCACGCCCTTCCCCGCAGGGACCGTCGAGCGGAACCAGTCTTGATCCTGCGGGCAGATGCGGCCGTCGGCCTGGGTGCTGGTGTTGAGCAACGTCGGCTGCGTCGCGGAGTCGTTCGGCTCGAGCACGTCGTCATCGCACGGTGTGCCGCGCGACTTGAGGAAGGTGACGTCGTAGGTCTGGAATGGATCGATGGTGCTCACCACCACGAAGTAGGTCGCGGGCACGGGAGCGACGTAGCTCACCAGCAACCGGCCACCAGCGAGCGTGCGGCCCGTGGCGTCTTTGACGACGGTGGTGAAGTTGTTCTCGGCGAACGGGTCAGCGTCGACGTTCACGCCGAGGAGATCTCCGCGGGAGAGCGCGATGGAGAACCAGTCGGTGTCCGCTGGGCAGAGGGTGAGGTTGCGATACGGGCCGGGCGCGGCACCGAAGGCACGGGTGTCGTCGTTGTTGGGCTCGTAGCGATCAGGCTGGCAGTCGCGCGCGATGCAGCGGCCACTCGCCACGTCGCAGCGCTGGTTCGCAGCGCAGTTGTCGTCGCTGGTGCAGGCGGGCGCCTTGGGGAGACAGGCTCCGGTTTGCACGAGGCAGACGAGCGGCACCGAGCAGTCGCGATTGGTGTAGCAGCGCGTGCCCGCGGAGCAGTTGCCGGCGGTGTCACACGAGAGGCCCGGGCCACACTCCGCGTCGGCCGCGCACTGCACGCACTTCTCGGCGATGCAGCGTTGACCGGCGGCGCAGACGTCGACCTGGGTCTCGGCGGTGCACTTCGGCTGGCACTGGCGCGAGCCGGTGTTGCAGATTTCTCCAGCAGAGCAGTCTTCGTTGATCGAGCAGCCGAGATCTTCTTCGCAGGTCAGCGTGATGCGGTTGCAGCGTTCGCCTTGCGGGCATTCGCTGTTGAGGCCGCCTACGCAGAGCGAGACTTCGGAGCGGGCCTGGCAGAGCCCCTGCTTGCACCAGGAGCCGGCCTGGCAGTCGTCGTTGACGGCGCACTGGGTTCCCCAGCCGGCTCGCAAGGCGCAGAGGCGGGATGCGGTGTTGCACTCTTCTTTGACGCTGCACTGGCCGGAGGTGCTGCAGGTCGAGCAGAACTGATCAGAGGTGCAGACGAAGCCCGCGTCGCATTCGGAGCGCGTCATGCACTGCGGCTCTTTGCCGGCGTCGACTTGAGCCTTTGCTGGCGGGCACGCGGTCAGGACGAGCGCGAAAAGAAAGGCGACTGCCCTCTCCCCCTCGAAGAGAGGGAGAGACTTGTTCGACTGCTTCACGGCAGCACCCGCACGTCGCCGCTGGGCCAGGTCACGTCGACCACTTCCCAGACGTTGCCCTTCTGCTGCAGGGTCTTGCTCGCTTCGGCCTTCAAGATGCCGAACAGGTACACGCGCACCGTGACGCGACTGGGGGGCATCGGGCTGAGCAGCTCGTTCTCGAACATCACCGCCACCCGGTACGTGCCGTCGACCGGGTTCACGTAACCGAAGACCTCGGGCCCGTACCCCGTGAGCGCGTCTCGCACGAACGCCGGGTCGTCCATCGTGTTGCCGACGACGCCCCAGTCGGGGGTGCGGTTTTGGTAATAACAATCATCGGGCGTGGTGTTGAGCAGCGCCATCGTGTTGCGCAGCACGTGCAGGTCGAGGTCGGTGCCCGGGTTGTCCCAGAACATTTCTACCAGCAGCTTCTGGGCGGGCGAGGCCACCACGGTCGCGCGCGCGGGCTGACACGACTTCGCGCCCGTCGAATCGGTCACGTCGAGCTGCACCTCGTACGCACCCGGCACCATCGCATCGAGCGTCATCTCGGTGATGGCGGCCTCGGGCGCAGCGATGGTGGTCGACGACGCGAGCGGCTTGCTGCGAATGGTCCACTTGTACGTGAGGGGTGCATCGCCATCGGGAGCCATCGAGGCCGAACCGTCGAGCGTGATGCGCTGCCCCGGCGCGCCGTTGCCGAGCATGGCGATGTTGGGCACCGGCGCGCGGTTCACGGTCGCGGTGAGCGGAATGATCACCTCACGCCGCTCGGGGTCCGTGGAGCGGATGCGAATGCCGCCGGTCAACGTGCCTTCGCTGGTGGCCGCCGCCGAGACGCGCACGGTGATCTGAATCTGCCCCGGCAAGCCGTTGGCATCGATCGTCTTCACCATCGCCGGGCGCACCGAGCCCACGAAGCTGAACGCGCTCGAGGTGCCTTCGGTGAACGCGATCTCTTCGATCACCAGGTCGGCCGTGCCCTTGGAGAGAATGGTGACCAACTGCACCGTCGACGCGCACTGCGCGACGCGGCCGAAGTCGAGCATGGGCGGCTGCACTTCGATGATCGCGCGCGTGCTCCCCGTGCCGGTGAGGCTCAGCTCGAGCCGCAGGTTTTCTTCGTCGTCGGTCTCGAAGACGAGCGTGTCTTCGTAGCTCTGCTCGGCCAGCGGCGTGAAGACGACCACGATGTTCTCGGTCAGCCCGCTCTCTACGATCTCAGGCTTGCTCTCGATGCGGAAGATGCCGTCGTCTTTGGTGAGCGCGACGTTCGAGACCGTCAGCTTCGCGCGGCCCACGTTGGTGAGGGGGATCTCGACCCGCTTCTGGTTGAGCACCGGCAACAACCCGAACTCGACCGGCGACCCGGGAGGCGAGAGCCGCGGCCTGACCTGCTGGAGGTTGTTGGTGTCGCAACCGACGAGGAGAAGCAGCCCCAGGCAGAGTGTGCGGCTCACGGGCCCTTCCCTTCTTCGTAGTACTGAAGCTCGATTTGTCCCGCGAGACCCGGCACGGATTCACCGGCGAAGAAGACGACGTTGCCGCCTGCTTCGTACTCCCAGCCGTCGGGCGCGCCCTGGCGAGGCGTGCAGACCAGGTTCATCGAGTCGGCGGGGTTGCCCGCGCAGGCAGCACGATCGACCGAAGCGCACGAGGCGATTTGATCGTTCGGCACGTTGCAGGGGTAGCGCAGCCGCACCTGAATGGTGGAGATGTTGGGCTTTGCCTGCAGCGCGAACTTGCGCTTGAGACCCACCGCGTTGCGAGCGAGCTTGCCCAGCGTGGTGGAGAAGTTGGTGTCGCAGATGCTGCCCACTTCGCCGCCCGTCAAATCAGACAGCGCCTTGTAGCGGGTGCCCGGCGTCGCGGCGCACGCGTTCGAAGGCACATCGCCCATGATGGCCGCGGTGGTCACGGTGCCGTCGTTACCCACGCCCTTCACGGTCTCGAAGTACCGGTAGAAGAACCGCACGTCCTGGCTGGAGCGGTCATCTTCGTCGGTGACGAAGATGAGGTACAGATACGCGTCGCGCCGCAGGAACTGGAAGACCGCCGTGGTCGGGCAATTCGCGCGGCAAGCGGCCTGACCCATGGTGGGGCACGCCGCCTGGCACTGCATCACCGCCGCTGCGTTCGCCTGCACCTGGAGATCGAGCGAGAGGCGCGCGGCCTCGAGGCCCACTTCGAAGGGGCTGCCGTTGATGCCCACGCGGATGTTGTTCGAGAAGGCGGCGGCCACGTTGGGCGTGGTGGGCGTGAGGATCTTCGGCGTGCCCACGAAGCGGCCTGCTTCCTTGAAGATGTCGGTGGTGGTGACGGCGATGCGGTAGTCGATGGAGTTCCTGGTGAACTCGTTGATGAACGACCCGAAGTTGCGGGCGAGGTTCTCTTGCCGCTCGGCCATCGAACCGGAGTTGTCGACCACCCAGAGCACGTCGATCTTCGAGGCCGCCTGCTGGCTGTAGGTGTCGACCCGCACGTCGGGAGGCAGGCTGTTCACGAGGCCAGGCGGCCGGCATTCGCAGCCCACGACCGAGACGAGAACGAGGAGGGAGTAGAGAGGGGTCCGCAAAGCCATGTGGGTATAGCAAGGTGCGCACCCATTCGAGAGGCGCAGAAGTCTTGCTTCTTCAGAGACTTAAGCCTGAAGGACCTTCCTCATTGACTTGGTTTCCTACGCCCTCTATGGCGCGGCCGCCATGGCCTCTCTTCGCGACATCCGAAAGCGCATCCGCTCGGTCAAGAACACCCGGCAGATCACGAAGGCCATGAAGATGGTTTCGGCGGCCAAGCTGCGCCGCGCCCAGGACAACGTGATCGCGGCCCGCCCGTACGCCAAGACGCTCGACGCGGTCATGTCGACGTTGATCTCGAAGTCCGAGCCCGGCGCGCTCTCGCACCCGCTGCTCACGCGGCGAGAGGTGAAGAAGATCGAGCTGCTGGTGGTGACCTCTGACCGCGGCCTGGCCGGTGGCTTCAACGCCAACATCAACCGCCGCGCGCTCAAGTTCATCGCCGATCAGCAGAAGGTGGGCGTCGAGGTGTTCGTCACCACCGTCGGCCGCAAGGGCCACGACTTCCTCCGCGGCCGCGGCAACACCCCCATCCGCAAAGACAACCCGGGCATCCTCCCCAAGTTGTCGTACGCCGTCGCGGAAGGCGTCGCCAGGGAGCTCAGCAAGCGCTTCCTCGATGGCGAGGTCGACGCGGTCTTCATGCTCTTCAACGAGTTCGTCTCGGCCCTCGCGCAGGTGCCCAGCCAGGCCCAGCTGCTGCCGTTCGAAGCGGGCACGGCCGACGTCAAGAGCACCGGCTCGTCGGTCGACTACAAGTACGAGCCGAACCCGCAGGACGTGTTGGCTGAGCTGGTGCCCAAGGCGGTCGCGGTGAAGATCTACCGCGCGCTGCTCGAGAGCTACGCCGCTGAACACGCCGCGCGCATGACCGCGATGGAGAACGCCACGCGCAACGCCGGCGACATGATCGGCTCGCTCACGCTCTTCTACAACCGCAGCCGCCAGGCGCAGATCACCAAGGAACTGGTGGAGATCGTCTCAGGCGCCGAAGCCCTCAAGGGCTAGGCGTCGCGGCCTGAAAGTACGCACAGCCCATCACGGGCTGAGGCGGATATTTCGGCGGTGTGCCCTGCTGACACATCAAGAACGACGACCGTGCGGTCTGCACGTCGCGTTTGTGTACGCACTGCTGGCACTGGCTCTGGGGAAACGTCGGCATCCAGCCCGGTCATACCTTAAAAAAAAAATGAGCGGGACGAGCCGTCCCCACGACTCGTCCCGCTCTACAGCCACGCCCCACCCCGGACCATCGTCACGGCCGCTGTCTCAGGTTCCCCAACCCAAGACGCACCAGCGACGCCCTCGACCCGGGGCTTCCCCTCACGCCGCATTGACCAACGGCTCACAGGCACGCAGCGAAGCCACGTGGCCCTGCGAGTTGCGTTTGTCCGCGTACATCTCTTCATCGGCTCTGGAGAGCAGACTTCGCATCTCTTCGCCCTGCACCCAGCTGGCCAAACCTACGGCCAGCCCCCGCACTCCCACCCCCGCGAGCCCCGGAGCGTGCGACTTGATTCGCTCCACCACCCGCTCGCCCTGACCTCGCTGCGTATCCGGCAGCAGCACCACGAACTCGTCGCCCCCCAACCGGCAGACCAGGTCTTCCGCGCGCACCAACGTCTCGAGCAGCCGGGCCACCGAGGCGAGTGCTGCATCGCCCGCTGCATGGCCCCGGGTGTCGTTGATGTGCTTGAACCCATTGACGTCGATGCAGATGATCGACAGCCCGTCGGCTGAGTTGCGCTTGAGCCGGCACAGCTCTTCGCTGAGGCGCTCATCGAAGCAGCGGCGATTGCGCAGGCCGGTCAGCCCGTCGCGGTAGGCGAGCGAAACGAGGCGCTCGTTCTCTTCGCGAAGGCGGTCGATCTCGGCGCGCATGCGAGCGAGCTCTCGGCTCTTGGTAAACTCAACGACGCTGGCGACACTGTTCGGCACGCAGGTCTGTAAAGCAACTGCCTTGCCATCGCGTGAAGGCTGACGCGTCATGGATGGATCAGCCGCTTGCGGGGTGGCGTGTCAGCATCCTGACGGAAAAGCTTGCAGTTGCCGGGGCAACGGATGAATCACGTGTCGCCAATGACCCTCGAGACTGCCCAGCTGGGCGCCATCGCCCTGAAAGATTGGTTGGGGCGACCTGCCTTGATTGGCGGGGCCTGGGCCGAGCGGCCGGCAATCCTGGTGTGGCTGCGGCACTTTGGCTGACTGCTCTGCCGCGAGCAGGCGACCGGGTTCCGGTTGCGACAGGCAGAACTCGAAGCGCTGGGCATCAACCTGATCTTCATCGGGAGCGGCAACGCGCTCATGGCCAGCGACTTTCGCGAGCAGCTCGCGCTGGAAGTGCCGGTGTGGGTCGACCCGAAGCGGATCACCTATACCCACCTGGGCTTCAAGAACTCACTGGCCAGCACGCTGGGCCCGCGGGTCTGGGCGCACGCAATTCGTGCCTTGCGCGCAGGCTTTCGACAGACCTCGACGAAGGGTGATCCCTTTCAGCAGGGCGGCGTGTTGGTGGTGCGACGTGGGGGCGCGATTCAGTTCGGTTACGTGTCGCAGAGCGCCGGCGATCACCCGCCGATGGACGCGGTGATGAAGCACGCGCGCAAGGCAGCCAAGGGGGTAGAAGGCGCCGCATGAAAGCGTTCGTGTGCGCCCTGCTCGTCGTCGCCGCCATGTCGTGTGAGAAGTCGAAGACCGCTCCGCTTCCTGCACTTGTTCCTGAAGCGAAGAAGGTGAGGGTCGACACCGCCGGCAAGGCCGAGGTGGAGTTCTTCGGCAACTGGAGCGAAGGCGAGGTGAAGGCCTCGAAGTACGTGTTCGTGGCCCAGGCCGAACCGTGCACGCCCGTGCCCGAGAAGGCGACGCGGTTTGGCGAAGAGGCCCTGACGAAGCCGGGCCCGTTGTTTGCTGAGTTCTACATTCCGCAAGGCACCGTGGGTCACGCCTGCGTCTACGGCCTGGATGAGGCGGGGAAGATCGTGTCTGCCGCGAACAGCACGCAGAACCCGATGACCTTCAAGGGTGAAGGCGAAGTCATCTTCGGGAAGTTGGACTACGCGCTCAAGGCTCCGTGACGCTCTTCTGAAGAAGCGGCGAGTCAGGTCTCGATCATTCTTGACGACATGGGACACGTGGGGCACAACCCGCGCCGCTTCACGTAGGTCCGCCCAAGTAGCTCAGTTGGTAGAGCAGGGGATTGAAAATCCCCGTGTCGCTGGTTCGATTCCGGCCTTGGGCACTCGTTTCAAGCAGATGGCTCGTGGGCGGTGTCCACTGAGTCCTCTGTTGGAGCCCGTTCTCGCTCTCGTCTGGCACACCTGTGGCACAACCAGCGGCGCGTTGCGGCGGTCGAGGACCGAGGTAGCGATCAAGCAGTCTCCGGGTGGCTCTTCGGGCCAGAGGAGTTGTCGATGACTGTGCCTGCGGTACAGCTCGATTTTCGAAGTGATTGGTTCGGCTTTGTTCGGGAAGTGCTGACGGCATGGGGGCACCCCCCAGACGCGAGCGACGCTGACAGCGCGATCAGTCGACGAATGTTCAACCTGGCCAAGAGGCGGGTTGAACCGGGCATCCGCCAAGTCTTTGAGTCAGCCGAGTTCAACTGCCCCAAGGAGCACCTGATCGGATGGAACGCACTGAAGGCGAAGCTTGAGAGGGGCGACGATGTCGTTCCGCACCTGAGCACTGCACTGGGGCGTGACCCGGACTATGACGACGGCCTTCTGAACGATTGGGGCATCCACCACTTCCACCTCGGGATGGCTCATCACCCCGGCGTTCCGGGCTTCGTCGCTCGAACAGGACCGTTGGTATTCGGTCGAGTGACGCCGACACAATTCTACGCGGTGAACGTCTATGACCATGACGGGTGGTCCAGGAAGGCCGTCATCGAGACGATCTGGCGCAACTGGCCTGAGGTACTCGAGCCCTTCCAACTCAAAGGGGTCCTGCCGGGCGACGGCACGACCGATGAGGAGCACGGGAGTCTGCGTGACGCGGGAATCGCGGTGATCGTGCAACTGGCCGACGGAACGATGCTCATGCCCCCTGGGGGAGGCCTTACGACCGCAGGCACCAGCATCTCAGTCGCGATGGAGAGCATCAGGCATCTCGGGCACGTCGACGTTTGCGAGCGATGGGTCGCCAGCAATGCTGAAACCATAGCCATGAAGGCTGCTGAGATTGGCAAGCCTCTGGCCGTGCCCCTAAGGCTAAGGCTCCTCATCAATAGGCAAGGTTGGTACGCGCTTGATCCGCTCGCCGGTGTGGCCTTCAAGTTGCCCGTCTAACCCGCTGCGTCGCTGCTTTCGTTCCCCTGTGGCACCCGAGGGCGGCGTCAGGCATCGACCAGCTTGCCGGCCCGACGTTGCTGCCGCCGCCCGAAGGCTCGGTGCCATCCTTCAGGTGAACTCCCGCTTCAGCTTCGCCGCCAGAGGCGCGCCACAGAAGGTTCCGACCTCTTCGAGGAAACCATCGAGACTCTGCGCGCTCACACTTCTGGGACTGGCCTCGAGCGTCTCGGCCAGAGCCTCGGCAGTCATTTGCGCCGAGAAATCCTCGCCGTGGCGCTGGGCAGCATCCGGTGGCAGGTCGCGCTGCAGCGTTTGCATGAGCGCCTCATTCACCGCGCGCTCGAGGTCTGCCCCGCAATAAAAGTGACGCGCCTCCTTGTTGCGCTGAAGGAGGGGCACCATCAACGCGGCGACCTGCTCTCGGGTCGGCAATGAAAGGCGGAGCCGACCAGGCACCTCCGCGGAGTGCGCCTTCTCGAGGCTTGCGAGGTAGAAACTGACAATGGCCGCGGCGTCTTCGAGGTTGGGGGGCGGAACCGGAATGTACGTGCCAATTCGACCGCTTCGGACGACAGCCTCGTCGAGCGCTCTGACATCATTGGTCGTGCCGACGACGATACGACCGATGCGAAGCACCTTATCCAACTGAACCAGGAGTTCGTTGACGTCGGCCTTCTCGTCAGAGTGCATGTCATCCGTGCGACGGGAACGACCGACCGCGTCGAGTTCATCGATGACGAGCATTCGCCCTTCACGCTCGGCGAGCCACGAAAATTGCTCTCGAATCTTGACCTGGCCCCAGCCGAGGAATGGCCCGCGAAGATCAGCCGGACTCAGTAGCCGAACCTCATGCAGAAGTTCGCCGGCGATCGCCCGCCCCAGTCGCGACTTCCCGCACCCAGGGGGACCGAAAAGCAGCACGCCCGAAGACTTCGAAGCACCCTTCAAGAAGCGACGATGAGATTCGGGCCACAGGACGGAGCCTTGAAGCCGATCACGAACGGCCACATAGCCCGCGAGATCGTCGAGACGAACCGGTGCCTCGGCCGTCCGGGCGGTGGCCGCCAGCGGGAAATCCGCGAGTGCGGTCGACTCGACACTCTCCAACTCAAGCGAGTTCCGCGTGAGGGCTCGGCCCTTCAGCGAGAAGAACCCGCCATCTGCGCGGCACATCAAAACGCGCCCACGGTCACCGAGATGATGGGCAGCATCTGCCAGGAACGGACCGGCCCAGATGAGCGATTCATTCGGGACGACAAGACTGAAGCGAGTGCCGCTCCTGACCCTTGAGAAGACCTTCTGATGAAGGAATGCCTCCATGGGTCCAGAGCCCGTCAGCGACTCGACCTCAAAGACGCCCTCCTTGCCGGCGTCCAGGTCGATGCGAGCCACCTTCCGCCGCTCGCCGTCGGCGTCGACGAACTCTTCCTGATTGCTTTCGAAGCTTAGCTTGATCTCAGGAGCCGACGAAGAGAGCCAAACCGCCAGGCGAGCTTTGAGCGCGAGGGAAGTCGCGCCCTCGTTGCTTCCCTTCAGCTTCGACAGGTCTTTCCGAGCCAGCACCTCCGACACGTTGAGCGCGCCCTGACCCAACAACTGTTCAGAGGTGTCGCGAGCCCACAGGAGCGCGCGCAGCGGAGAGAGCTTCGAGGAGCTGGCGGAGTCCTCACCCCCCACCATTCGAAGCAGCCCACCAATCGACTCGCCTCCCTTGAGCGCGTCACTGCCCTGGAACTCGAAGACCGGGCCGGGCCACAGCGCTCGGAGGCGCGCCGAATCAACGGGCCATTCCGCGTCCCGAAGCGTGATGAGATTCAACGAGCGAGGCGCCTGCCTGAGGTGAACAGACTCGCTCGAGATCTCGGTGGGCTGGAGGAAAGCCTGCAGAAGCGTCGCTCCACCGAAGACGGTCTCGGGGTGAGAGAACTCGTTTGCGCCCAGGCCAGTGAAACGCTGCGCGCTTCGAAAGGCCCATCCGGTCAGTCCTTCCCATGTCGGCCCAAGCCATGACTGCGCGCCATCGTCGTCGGGCAGGGTCAGGACGCACAGCAACGGTTCTCTTGCAGACAGCGCGCGCAGGAACGCGAGTTCACGACCCGCGCGCAGCCCCATCGCACTCGGCCAGAAGAGTTCCGGAAGCGAGAAGTCGGTCGCCTCACCAAGGGCCTCGTCTTCATCTTCGCGCGCGGTGTCCTCTTCCGCGTCTGCGTCTGCCTCCTCCTTCTCGGTCACAGACAAGGTGAAGGTGTCGTCCCGCCCCCAGTCGTCCGAAGACGCCGTGATCTCGAGTCCGGCTCTCTCCAATTGCCGGATGACTTTGATCAGGGAGTCGCGCCTCATCTGCGCCGTCGCGTAGCCGAACTCCTCCACAAGCTGCGCCAGCGTCGACTGACCCGTCAGGCTCAGGTCGTTCTTGTACTTGGACCCCCGAGCGCGGGCCTCCGCCATCAACCCGGCGAGGGGTTTCACGTCATTGCGACTGAAGTACTCACGCTGGTTTCCGAGGTCTGGGCGTCGCACCACGACCTGGTTCCCGTCTCGCCGTTCGACAATCCCCACCGCGCGCGTGCGCTCGTCCACCACCACCGTGTCGCCGACGTAGATCCGCATGTTCCTCCGTTGAAATCAAATGGCGGCGGACCTTACGACCGAACAGTGACAGCCGGGGTGACAGTTGTGGCGTCGTTCGGCGTCGTTCGGCGTCGTTCGCGCTTGAGGTTGCCTGGAACGGGTTCGGATACCTCTGGGACCTATTCACGAGCGCGATGTCGTCGAACTCACCTTCAGGACGCGATCTTCCCGAAGCTCTGGAAGTAGAAACTCGCTGGGAGTCGAGAACGCGCACACAGAGAGCTCACGTGCTCGATAGCCGGGGCACTCGGCGAGGCCTCCGCTATGTTGCGCCGCGATGCTGAGCGACTCAATGCCGCGCCCCGGGGACATCGCGCGAGTTCGTCACCGCCAGTACCTCGTTGACGAGGTGCTCGCACCGGAAGGCCTCCGCGACTCGAACACGCTGGTCCGGCTTACCTGTCTCGACGACGACGCCCAGGGCAGGCCACTCGCAGTGCTGTGGGAGCGGGAGCTCGGCGCGCAGGTCCTCCGCCCGGAGACGCGAGGGCTGGCCAACGCCACCCGCCTCGATGAGCCGCGCCACTTCGCCGCCTACCTCCACGCTCTCAAATGGAGTTCCGTCACCGCTACCGACGCCCGGCTTTTCCAGGCGCCCTTCCGCGCTGGCATCCACCTGCTCGACCATCAACTGACTCCGCTGAAGAAGGCGCTCGAGTTGCCGCGCGTCAACCTGTTCATCGCTGACGACGTGGGTCTCGGGAAGACCATCGAGGCGGGCCTGGTGATGCAGGAGCTGATGCTCCGACAACGCGTGGAGCGCGTGCTCGTGGTGTGCCCCGCCTCCGTCACGCTGCAGTGGAAGGAAGAGATGGAGCGGCGCTTCGGGCTCCACTTCGAGATCTTCAACCGCGACTTCGTTGCCCGCCGTCGACAGGAGCGCGGCTTCCAGGTGCCGGTGTGGGGCACGCACTCGCGATTCATCGTCTCGTATCAAACGCTCCGTCGCAGCGAGTACTTCGAGCCGCTCAAGAACCTGCTCGAGGAACGAGGGCGTCAGAAGTCGATGCTGGTGCTCGACGAAGCGCACGTCGTCGCCCCTGCGTCCTCAACTCGCTACGCCGTCGACACCGACACCACGCACAGCATCCGCCAGCTCACCGACCTCTTCGAGCACCGCCTCTTCCTCTCAGCGACTCCCCACAACGGCCACAGCAACAGCTTCTCGGCGCTCCTCGAGATGCTCGACCCGCAACGCTTCACGCGTGGCACGAAGGTCCGTGAGCAGCAGCTCGCGCCGGTGATGGTGAGGCGGCTCAAGAGCGATCTGCGGGCGCTGGGCAGCGAGGACTACCCCGAGCGCGAGGTCTTGGCGGTGCGCCTCACACACGGAGGCAACGGTTGGAGCGCGGCGTACCCCGACGGTCGCGTCGTCGAGCTCGGCGCAGGCTCGGCGATCGAACTCGACCTCTCCACGAAGCTCGCCCGATACACCGAGCTGATGCGGCCCACTGCGCGCAAGGGCCGGCTGGTCTTCATCAACCTCCAAAAGCGACTGCTCTCGAGCGTCGAAGCGTTTCACCGAACGCTCTCGGTGCACGCGGCGGCATTCGGAGCGGGCTCGCTTGCCCCTGGAGCGCGAGAAGAAGTGGAGAGCAGTCCCGCTGAGGAATTCGGCGAGACAGACATGGAGCTGGAACTCGAGCTCGACGAGCAGGTGCGCGATGAGAGCAGCGAGCTGAGTCCCGACGTCCAGGCTCGCATCCTGCTTGACGAGATGTTGGCGACCAGCGGCCAGCACCGCACGCGTCACGACGCGAAGCTCCGCGCGCTCGTCGCGTGGATCAAGGAGCACCTCTGCCCGCTCAGCCCCGGCGCCGACTGGAAGCGCCGCCGCGTGATCATCTTCACCGAATACGGCGACACGCTCCGCTACCTCAAGGAGCAGCTCACCGCGGCCTTCGAGGGCACTGAGCGAGGCGACGAGCGGATCCTCTCCCTCACTGGTGGTCTCGGCGACGAGGGACGAGCGGCGATTCAGCGAGCGTTCAACGGTGATCTCGAAGAGCACCCGGTGCGCGTGCTCCTCGCGACCGACGCCGCGCGCGAGGGCATCAACCTCCAGGGTCATTGCTCCGACTTGTTCCACTACGACGTGCCGTGGAACCCTTCGCGACTCGAGCAGCGCAACGGACGAATCGATCGGGCCCTTCAGCCCGAGAAGAAAGTCCGCTGCGGCTATTTCCTCTACACGCAGCGCGCAGAAGACGCGGTGCTCGACACATTAGCGCGCAAGGTCGACGTGATCGCGCGCGAACTGGGCAGTTTGGGCAGCGTGCTGATGGATCAGATGGCGAAGGCGATGTCAGACGGCATTCGCGGCGACACCAAGGAGGCCGTCGAGAACGCGGCGATCTCCGCGCGCGCCGACATCGCGAAGCAGGAACTCGAGACGCAGCGGACGCTGACCGCGCTCAAGAAGGAACTCGACGCGATCGGCGAGATCACCGCTCGCAGCCGCAAGGTGATGGACTTCGACTCGGCGCTGCTCCGTGACGCGCTCGACGTCGGCTTCGAGCTTTCCGGTGCCCAGAGAATGTCGGCGCAGACGGTGAAGGAAGACGGCCAGGCGATCGCCGCGTGGAAGATGCCCGCGCTCCCAGACTCCTGGAGCCGCACGCTCGACAGCATCCGCTACCCCCGCGAGAAGGACGAGACGCCGTGGGACTGGCGAAAGCGCCCGCTCCGCTCGGTCGTGTTCGAGGCCCCTGCGCGCATTTCGAGCGAGCTTGCGCACCTTCACCTCTCTCACCCGATCGTCCAGCGGATCCTGCAGCGCTATCTCGCGCAGGGCTTCAGCGCGAATGACCTGAGCCGGGTGACGGTCGTGCGCACCAAGAGAGACTCGGTCGCGCGCGTGATCGTCTTTGGACGACTGTCGCTCTTCGGAGCCGGAGCGGCGCGACTGCACGACGAGGTCGTCAGCGTCTCTGCGAAATGGCTCGAAGCAGAGGGAAAGGGTCACCTGAAGCCCTTTGGCGAAGAGGCGGATCGCAAGGCCATCGAACAACTCGAGCTGACCCTCGCTGAGGCGCCGGACCTCTCAAGCCTCGCTGAGGGCGTTCAGAAGAAGTTGCTCATGGCCGCGCCAGGGGACTTCGCGAAGCTCTGGCCAGCGGTGGAAGACGAGTCGGCGCGTCATGAGAAAAACGCGAGGAAGAAGCTCGGCGAGCGCGGTGATGCTGAAGCGAAGTCGCTGAAGAAGATCCTGGAGACGCAGCAAGAATCGATCGCTGAAGTGCTCGACCGACAGCTCGGCCTCGAGCTCGTCGCGAAGGAGGAGATCGATCAGTTCAAGCGGGACAAGGGGCACCTCGAGAAGCGGCGCGCGGCGCTCGAAAAGGAACTCCGAGAGCAGCCGGAAGCGCTGAAGCAGATCTACGACGTGCGGCTCGCGCGGCTGTCGCCGGTAGGAATGGTGTACCTGTGGCCGAGCTCACGATGAATCGAAACGAGGAGCCGAGGGAACGCGCGGGCGGCTCGAAGCCCACACATCGCGAACACCCAGCTCCTCAGGGTTGGGCAGACGAGCCGAACTGCAGGTCCGGACAAAGGGGCACAGGGCGTGAGTGACATCGAGCGGCGCTACCACGAGACCTGGTTGGGAATGGCGCAGCCCATTGAGGGGCTCGTCGTCTCGGTCCCTGTTCTGGACGATGCGCAGTGCATGCAGCGGCTCCACTGCTCGGAGCAGGCGAAGCTGATCGCGATCACCGGCGCCGACAAGCCGCTGCTCACCGACGTTCCGCGGTTCCTGAAGGAGGTTCTCGACTACCCCGACGGCGCCTGGGTGACGGAGTTCCCCGACGAGCTCCGGCTCGATGTCGTGGAAGGACAGCAGACCCTTCGTCCCACGCGCGGTCTGAAGCGCCGCGGTCCTCCGCCAGCGAAACCCGAAGGACTGCCTGACGACTCGACGCCGACGAGCCGCGCAGGCGCAGGCTTCGTCATGCTCACCTGGGAGCTTCCACCTGGCCTCGACCTCGACACGAGGGAGAACACGACCGGCGCCTGGTTCTACGAGCCGACCGCGAAGTTCGAGCGCCTCCTGCGCGCAGCGAGAGTACCGGTAGGACTCCTCTTCAACGGGGACTCGGTTCGTCTGATGTATGCGCCGCACGGCGAGTCGACCGGCCACCTCACCTTCCGCCTCAAGGATCTCGTCACGACCGGAGGACGTGCGCTCTTCGACGCGATGGTGATGCTGCTCAACGCGCGGCGGCTCTACGGAGTCCTGGCCGAGCACCAACTCCCTGCGCTCCTCGAGCAATCGCGTCGCCGGCAGGCCAACGTCACCGAGGCGCTGGCGGAGCAAGTCTTCGAGGCGCTCACCATTCTTCTCTCTGGGTTCGAGGGAGCTGCTGAGCGCGATGGCACCCGCTCGCTGAAGGACGCTTTGGAGCGCGGCGAAGATCACGTCTACGGCGGGCTGCTTGCGGTGCTGCTCCGGCTCGTCTTCGTGCTGTACGCGGAGGACCGCGGGCTCATGCCCTCAGAGCAGGAGCCGTACGCGGAAGACCTGTCCGTGAAGGAGCTGTACGAGCAACTGCTCGAGGACGCGGGGAACTTCCCCGACGCGATGAGCCGTCGCTTTGGTGCGTGGCCACGGTTGCTTGCGCTGTTCCGGGCCATCTTTTTCGGAGCGTCGCACGACAAGCTGCACATGCCTCCGCGGCGGGGCCAGCTGTTCGACCCGGAGGCGTACCCGTTCCTGGAAGGCTGGAGCGTCGGTGGCGCGCCGGTGGCTCCCGAAGCGAGGGCTACGGTGCAGGTACCCTCAGTCGACGACGAGACGCTCTTTCGCGTGCTCGACAAGCTGATCGTTCTCGAAGGACAGCGGCTCAGCTACCAGTCGCTTGACGTCGAGCAGATCGGCTCTGTCTACGAAGCACTGATGGGGTACCACGTGAAGCGCCTCACTGGCGCAGGCGTGTGTCTCAAGTCGACGCATGTCTGGGTTTCGGCAGACGAGATCTTGGAAGAAATCCCTGCGCGTCGGGCGGGCTGGTTCGAGGACGAGGGAGCACTCGACGGCAAGCAGTCGAAGGCAGCGGCGAAGGCGCTCGAGAAAATGAAGACCGAGGCGGAGGTCGTGGCTGCGCTCGAGCCGTGGCGCCTCAAGCAACTCGAGACGAAGTCAGCGGGACGATTGGTATTGCAGCCGGGCCTCGAACGACGCCGCACAAGCAGTCACTATACGCCGCGCACGCTGTCTTCTCCGATCGTCCGGCGCGCGCTGGAACCGTTGCTCAAGGCCATGGGCGAGTTCCCGTCATCGGAGCGGCTGCTCAACCTGAAGATCTGCGACCCCGCAATGGGCTCAGGCGCATTCCTCGTCGAGGCGTGCCGGTTCGTGGCTGACCAGGTCGTCGCCGCTTGGACTCGAGAAGGGGTGCTGAAGGAGGCGCCGAAAGACGAGGACGTGGTCATGCGCGCCCGCAGGCTGGTCGCGCAACGCTGCCTGTACGGGGTGGACAAGAACCCGTTCGCGGTGAATCTGGCGAAGCTCTCGCTCTGGCTGGTCACGTTGGCAAAGGCCGAGTCGTTCACCTTCCTCGACCACGCGCTCAAGTGCGGTGACTCGCTGGTTGGTTTGGACATCGAGCAGATCCGCGCGTTCCGCTGGACTGCGCCCCCGAAGAAGCAGGAGCAGCTCGATCTCTCCAGCGAGGTGTTCAAGCAGGCACTGTCGGTCGCGCTGGAGAAACGGCAGGCAATTCTACAACTCGCGCTCGACCTGGAGCGGCCGTCAGTGAAGCGGCCGAAGCAGCTCGGGCTCGACCCGGCGAAGAAGAAGGAGGAGCTGCTTCGCGACGCCGACGAGGCACTCGCACCAGTGAAGCGCATCGCCGACGCATGTGTGGGCGCGTTTTTCGCCTGCGCGTCGGACAAGGAGCGGGAGAAGGAACGGACCCGCCGACTCGACGTGCTGGGAGCGTGGCTCGCGAAGTCGGACCATGGAGTAGCGCCTCCACCGACGGAGGCAGTGCTCGGGCTATCGACTCAGCCGCACGCATTCCACTGGCCACTAGAATTCCCCGAGGTGTTCCACGGCAAGCGGCCTGACCCACTCGAGGCGGACCAGACGAACAAGGCCGCGTGGATGGACGCGTTCATGGGCAACCCGCCGTTCCTCGGTGGTCGACGAATCCGAGATTCGTTGGGGGATCGAGTTTGTGACTGGCTCGAACGAAGCGGCGACGCGAGCCTTAATGCTGACTTCTCAGCGCACTTTTTCAGGCGCGCCTTTCACCTGCTTGGTGCGCACGGAACGATCGGCTTCATCGCGACGAACACCATCGCTCAGGGGGACACGCGCACTACTGGCCTGAAATGGATGCTCGATCAAGGTGGCCAGATCTACGACGCCGTTCGATCGATGAAGTGGCCGGTAACTGCCGCCAACGTCGCTGTCTCGGTGGTGCACGTGGCAAAGGGCAGCGTCGTCGCAACGCCACTGGAGCAGAAGCTCAACGGCCGACGAGTACTCGCGATTAACTCGCGCCTTCGCGCAGGAGCCGAACGCGCCGAAGCTCAGGCGCTCCTAGTCAACGCGGAGAGAAGCTACCAAGGCTGCGTAGTGGTCGGGATGGGCTTTGTTCTATCTCCGCTGCAGCGAGCGGAACTGATCGCTGCCCAGCCTCGAAATCAGCAGCGGATCTTCCGGTACGTGGGGGGCGAAGAATTGAACTCGGATCCGGACCCCTCGCTGGAACGCTACGTAATCAACTTCGGCCAGATGACGTTGGAAGAGGCTGAGGCTTGGCCCGAGTTGGTGACGATCCTGCGGGAGCGCGTGAAGCCTGATCGCGAGAAGGTGAATCGGGAAGCACACAGGCGCTACTGGTGGCGATTCGGCGATCCACGACCTGCTCTTCACGAAGCGTTAAGCCTGCTCGGCCGCTGCCTCACGACCGCGCGCGTTTCCAAGCACCTGATGTTCTCCTGGCAGTTGTCGAGCACGGTGTTCAGCGAGCAGGCGCTCATATTCCCGATGGAGCAAGATCGTTGGCTGGCAACGCTGCAGTCGCGAGTTCACGAAGTGTGGGCGCGCCTACTGTCGTCTTCGATGAGAACTGATCTCCGCTACGCCCCGAGTGACTGCTTCGAGACGTTCCCCTTCCCTCCAGATCCTGCGTTCTCGGCCCTGGACCTGCTCGGCAAAGAGCTGGACACCAAACGCGGTGCGTACATGCAAGCCAACGCGGTTGGCCTAACGACGACTTACAACCGCCTGAAGGACGAAGCGGTGACGGACGCACCCATCGTCTCGCTGAGGCGCTTGCACGAGGCGGCCGATCGCGCCGTCCTCGACGCGTACGGCTGGACCGACGTGAAAGTCCCTGCCTACTGCGGCGGCACGCCCGCAGAGCTTGAGGCCTTCGAAGACGACGTCCTCGACCGCCTCTTCGATCTCAACGAGCGCCGCGCGCGGGAAGAAGCCCAACTCATTCCCGCCACCAAGACGAAGAAGCGCCAATCGCGAGACTGACTGGTGGAACCCGCAGCTTTGGATTCTCCCCAGCATCTCTTCGCCCAACTGATCTGTTACCCGCCCTGAAGGCGCAGGCGTGGCACCGGCACTTGCGGGTCAGCCAAACCGAATACCGAACAGTCCGCCGCTCTCGGTCGCGTCCGTCAACTGAACCGGGAGGCGATACTTCGCGAACTCGAATCCGGCAGGCCACTGGGTCGGGATCGCGTCCGAGTTGATGGTGACGATGTACTGGCAGCCGGTCTTTGCGGCGAGCTTGGCGCCGATGGCCAGGGCCTTCCCGACCTGACGCTCATCCACGCCATCGAAGAGGTGGCTGTCATGGACCATGAAGCCGGGCCCGAGCTTTCGCTCCGCGACGACCTGCATGAGCATCATGTCGAAACAGAACACCTGCATGTTCCCGATCCCGCGGCTCTTCTCGCCGTGAATGTGGATCTCGATCTGGGGCCCGTTGGGGCCGCTGCCAAATTCGAGGTTGCCACCTTCTTCGTAGAGAGCCTTAGAGGTGTCTTCGAAGGCGAGGATCGCGCGCGCCAGCACTGAAGATTGTTCGCGATAGTCCTGCTGGAGCCGCTCCAGAAGGCGCGCTCGCTCTCCATCGAGACGGACCTGCGTCGACTCCATCGCCTCAGCCGTATTGAACTTCTGCCGAGTAGCCTCGACTACGGCTTCGGCGCGACCAAACTCGCCTTGCAGTCGAGAGAACTGGTCGAGGGCTCCATGAGACTGAAGAACTCCCATCACCTCCGCGCGCCGTTGGTCAATCGCCGACATCTTTCCAGCGCGCTCTTCTATGCGGGCCAATGCGGTCGTCCGCTCGGCGGCGAGGTAGCTCTTGCGGTTCTTGAGTACGGATTCGTGAAAGACCCGCACCTCTTCGAATCGACGCAGCGCAGTCTCTGGCAGGATCACGTTCGCCTCTTGATAGAGCCGTTCGAGATCCTCGGGCGGTGGCGGCATCTCGCTGCTGAGAGCCGCATCGATCTCCGCTGCGTAGCGACGATCGAGCGAGTTCCCGTCGGAGAGTTCTGCGAGCTCAGCTGTGAGCCTGGACGCGCGCTCTTCGTACTCGTGGTACTGCTCCAGCACTCGGAACGAGGAAAGGGCGGCGCGCAGACGCGTGGCCTCCACTTCCTTGAGGAGGAGGCGCGTACGGAGCGTTGCCGCGGACTCCACGACTTCACCGAGGGTGCCGTCTCCGAGAGCGCGCTTCAGGTCGGATAGCTTCTTCTCTCGAGCACGTACTTGCTGCCACTGCTGGGGAACTGACCAGTCCAGCCCGATGAGAAACGACACTGTCATCTGCTGATCGCCGATCTGCTGCATCCGGTTGTGTCTCAATGGCGACTGGAAGGCGCCACCACTCTCGCGGCGCACGAAGTAGGCGAACGCTGATCGGAAGCTCGGTCGCGAGGCGTCGTCTGCCTCGTCCTCCTCGGTCTCCGATTCCTCGAGCCCAAAAAACGCGGCGGCGAGCACGCGCTTCCAGTTGGCGTTCGAGATGAACGTCTCGCCGGTCTTGCGATCCACCGACGGAGGAATCGCCCACTTCTCGAAGTTTCCCTCAACAATCAGACGAGAGGGGTTCTTGCCGGACCGCAGTACTGTGGTGCGTGCTCCAAGAAGGTCGAACTCCATGCCAAATGAAGACGCAATCAGCGCCTCGTTTCGCATCAGCCCCTTCGGGTCGGTCTTGGCGCCGGTGAGAAAGTGGATGATCTCGATCAGGCTGGTCTTGCCGGCGCCGTTGCGCGTCTGTTTGTCCGTGGCACCTGCGCTCTTGTCGGCCACGAGCACGTTCAGTCCCGCCCGGAACTGAAGCTCCTTGAACGACGGCAGATCGCTGAAGATGCGGTGGATCACGCGGTCGGTTCCTTGATTTGCGCCTCGGCGACGGTGATGCGAGTCGCGCGGTGGATCCGTCCCTTGATCAACTCGATCGCCTTCGCAGCAAAAAGGAAATCGAGCGCGAGCACGAACCAGTCGAAGGAGATCGTCTCGCGAGTGCCGGTCCGGTCTCGACTCACGACTTCCCAGATTCTCGAAATCGTCTGCGGCTCGTCGAGCAGTCGCAGCAGATTCCCGCCGACCGCGAGGAGCGCGCGATCAGGTGCAATTCCCTTGGTCGGCAGAATCATGGCTTCGCCTCCGGTCGCTCGAAGATGTCGCACTCCTGAAAGAAATACGCCAACACCGCGAGGACCGCCGCCTGTCGTGACGGTAGGCCCACGGCGGTGCCGCCCGTGAACTGCTGAAGCTGCAAGAAGATGTCGTCGGGGGAGCGGTTTTCACTCTTGAGCATCGAATACTGCTTCCGGAACATGGCCGCGATCTTGTCCTGTGCCGACTGGTCCGTCCCTGCCCGAAAGTAGCGCTGCACCAGATCCGAACGGCTGATCCCGGCAGTCAGGAGCGTCTCTACGTCGCTCGAGAGCATGTTGTGCTTGAGCTTTTCGGGAGGCACCGGACGAAGGTCCGGGCCTTCAGCGGGAGGGAAACGAGCGATGTGGTCGAGCACGGGCTGAAGATCCGCGACGCCGAGATTGAGCATGGCCATCTGCGTTGGCGCGGGACCCAACAGCGACGCGAGTTCAGCCTCCTTCAGCGCGAACGCCTCCTGTCGAAGCTCCTCGAAACCCCACGCGCATACCTTGATCTTGCGGTGAGTCTTCGCGAGCGAGAGCAGTTTCTTTGTGACGTCCGGCCCGAGTCCTTCCTTCGAGTTGTGCACGAAGATCCACTCGTCGAAGTGCTCCTTCCAGTGTGGGAGCGCTCCGGCAAAGTCCTCGTCGATCTTCGCGATAGCCGCGGCCGACGCCATCTCGTTCGGGGCGTAGACTTGGAACAACTGTCGACGGGACCGAAGGTACCCGTCATTCTTGCGGTCCCCAGCGCTCCCCCAGGGGCGGACCTTCATGAAGTCTGCCGGGTACCGCTTCTCCATGATCGAGGCGAAGAAGTCCTGGAACTCACCACCACGCGCTTCGAGGTATCTCAGCTTGAACATCATCTCGAAGCACGCCCGCGTCAGCCGATCCAAGTTCCACACCCTTTCGCCGCGCCCACCGTCCGGCGAGTCTGATCCCGATCTTCGCAGCACTCAAGTTGAGCGAACGTGTTCTTCGTGCACGTGGTGTTGCGACTCCCGCACCCGAGGAATATCTATCACTGAACGCACGATCAGGCGCGGTCGAATCACATCACCAGTCCGAGCCACGCTCACACTCGATGAGCCCGAGATAGTTGCGCACTTCACGTGTAGATTCCTGCCTCATGACGACGGCGAGTGGTGGGTCGGGGGCGGTTCGGTCGCATCTCATCGAAGCGCTCGAGGCGGATCTCGTCGGACCGTTCCGCCGCGCTGCGGGTGAGCCGACGTCCGACGCTTCTGAGTTGCTCCGCATCGCGCCCTCTCGCTGGTACCTCACTGGATTCCTCGTGCCGCGTGAGCAAGGCGAGATCGACGAGCCTGATGACGGCGACGGTGACGAAGGGGCCGGCGACGACGTCGACGAGGAGGACGGACAGAAGCCCGACCCGACGGTGAAGAAGGTGCGGCGGCTCCCTGCGTCGATGGGGCTCTCGGTGTTGCTGGATGTCGCGGTGAAGCAGCTCGAGGTCTCCGTCTCGTGGGCGAACTACGTGCGCAACGAGAACAAGCACTGGAGCCGCTCGTTTCAGAAGCGATCGGTGTCGCTGCCCATCGTCGACGCGAAGCTGCGCGAGGGCGTGGCGATCGCCGACAGCGGCGGACTCCGGCTCGAGGGCCGCGTCGAGAAGACCTCTGAAGGCGTGCTCGCTGTCGCGGTCTTCATCGTCAACAGCCGACCCGAGATCGAAGGAGCCAACCGCGACGAGGCCTACGCCTTTCAGGTGCAGCTGGTGCTTGAGTGCGCCGCCGGCTTCGTCGGCCGCTTCGATCGCAGCGATGAGCACAGCGAAGACACAGACGACAACGTCAACGATCTCCAGTTCCGCAAGCGGCAGGAATGGGGCGTGGGCCACGGCGTCGCGGTGCAGATCGATTCGTCGAAGCAGCCCGTCACCAGGGTCGCCAGCACCTGGCTCCCGCGCGTGAAGGTCCTTCCCGTCGAGGCGCGCGAACTGCCTGGCGTCGTGGTCGAGATGGAGAAGCTCGCGGCGATGACGAGCGCCGCCGAGATCGCAAAGGCGCTCGCGCCAATGGTTGCGGAGTACCGCTCGTGGATCGACGGCCAGGCGAAGTTCGAGTTCGACAGCGAGCCGCGACGTGCCACTCGAGATAATCTGGTCACACAGGCTCGCGTCGCGGCAGCTCGCATCGAGTCGGGCCTCGCCCTGCTCGCGAAGGACGAACTCACCTTCGACGCTTTTCGCTGGATGAATGAAGTGATGGCCGCGGCCGAGCGAAAGGCCCGGCCTGATCAGGCTCCCCGGTGGCGGCTCTTTCAGCTCGCCTTCATCCTCCTGAACCTCCCGTCGATGGCCGATGAGCAGGACGCGCATCGCGAGACCGTCGAGCTCATCTTTTTTCCCACGGGCGGCGGCAAGACGCAGGCGTACCTCGGTCTGATCGCCTTCACCCTGCTCCTGCGCAGGCTTCGCGGTCACGCCCGTCCCGACGGCGGGCTCGGTGTGGCTGTGCTGCTGCGGTACACGCTGCGCCTCCTCACCCTCGATCAACTCGGTCGCGCGTCGACGCTCATCTGCGCGCTCGAGCTGCTGCGCCGGAAGAACGTGGCGAGGCTTGGCGATGTCCGGTTCTGCATTGGGCTCTGGGTCGGACGCTCGGCCACCGCGAACACACTCAAGCAGGTCGCGGCTCAGCTAACGGAGTACAAGAACGACAACAGCGAGCGCGCGCTCTCTCCGTTCCCGCTGGCGAAGTGCCCCTGGTGCAACCACGACTTCAAGCGCGAGAGCTTCGTGATGCTCCCGAACAAGACGTCGCCTCAGGAGGTGCTGGTCGGGTGCGCCAATGTCGACTGCGCCTTCAACCTCGGAAACAACCGAGAGGGGCTTCCGGTGCTCTTCGTCGACGAGCAGATCTACGAGGAGCTCCCGTGCTTCCTCGTCGCCACCGTCGACAAGTTCGCCCTGCTCCCCTGGCGCGGCGAGACCGGGATGTTGTTCGGTCGCGCGCTCGGCCGGACCGGCAAGGTGTTCGTCGGACCGTGCAACGACGCGAAGGAGCTGAGGAAGGCCGCGATCAAGCTCCCCCAGGGCGTGCTGCCGCCCGAGCTGATCGTGCAGGACGAGCTCCACCTCATCTCAGGGCCGCTGGGCTCGATGGTTGGCCTCTACGAGGCGGCGGTGCTGACGCTCGCCCCCAAGGCAAAGGTGGTCGCGTCCACGGCGACGGTGCGGCGCGCGCGCCAGCAGGTCGAGCGGCTCTACGGTCGCTCGGTGGCTATGTTCCCTCCCCCTGGCGTGGACGTGTCGGAGACGTTCTTCGCGAAGGTCATCAGCAAGGGGGCGCGCGAGTACGTCGGCGTCGCTGCGCCGGGTCGTCCCCTCAAGGCGATTCTGCTGCGCACCTACGTGAGCCTTCTCGCTGCGGCGATGCACGGCCATGAGGTCTTCGGCGACGCGGCCGATCCGTATCTCTCGCTCGTCGGGTACTTCAACAGTCTGCGGGAGCTCGGTGGCATGCGCCGGCTGATCGAAGACGAGGTCCGGCTCCGAACCATCAAGGCAGATGGGCGCCGGCCGGAGGGCCTCGACGAATCCACGCCACACCCCTGGTACCGCACGCGCACCATCCGCGCCGAGCCCATCGAACTTACGAGCCGGCTCTCGACCGCGAAGATCAAGGAAGCGAAGGAGCAGCTCAGCGAGCCCTTCGGTCAGCCCAGGAGCGTCGATGTGGTGCTGGCGAGCAACATGATCTCCGTCGGCGTCGACATTGATCGTCTTGGCCTCATGGTCATCGCAGGTCAGCCGAAGACGACCAGTGAATACATTCAGGCCAGCAGCCGCGTCGGCCGCAAGGACAGCAAGCCCGGGCTCGTGGTGACGGTGCTCAACGTCACCAAGCCGCGCGACCGGAGCCACTACGAGCGCTTCGGGCCGTACCACGAGTCGTTCTATCGCTTCGTCGAGGCCACATCGGTGACGCCATTCTCCGCTCCAGCACTCGATCGTGGGCTCGCTGGCGTCGTGGTGGCGCTCGGGCGCTTGCTCGACACTTCGATGACAGCTCCGCTCGCGGTGAAGGAACTCGCGGGGCATCGGCCGGCGATCGAGAAGGCGCTGAGCGAGGTGGCCAAGCGGGCCGGCATCGGCGTCGGTGATGACAAGGACGAGCAGGCCCGGAGAGTGAGCCTGGTCCTGAGCCGCGCGAAGAGCCTCCTCGACGCCTGGCGGTCCATCATCGAGCAGACGAAAAAGGACGGCGGCGAGCGCGCGTATTCGCAGTTCGATCCTGCGGGAAAGAACATGAAGTCTCTTCTGCGACAGGTGCTCACTCCTGTCGATGGCGCCACGCCCGAGGAACTGCGCTTCGAGGCGCCGCTCTCGATGCGCGATGTCGAGGCCTCGGTTCACCTGTGGATGCAGCGCGGTCCGCTCGGTGGATACAAGCGGCCGATTGCCGCGAAGCCTGAGGAGGAGGTGGTCGATGGCGGCGAATAGAAGGTTCAGGAGACCGGGCGCGCAGCTCAAGCCGCCCGACGGACGGATCCGCCAGAGCCAGGTCGTCACCACATTCGGGCCGGGGAGCATGCTGGACCTCGTCGATGATGCGGTGCTGATCGGAGGGCTCGACTTCTGGCGCATGCCCAACGACGGCGAGCGCGTCGATGAGCCGCGACTCCTCGAGGCGATCGAGCATCTCTTTCACGCGCGCAAATGGCCGCTCAATAAGGAAGCGCCGTTTCGTCGCCCACCTGCAGGAGACGAACGTGAACCTTCAGACGCCTCGGGAATTCAGGTGCTCGAGTTCCCGACCTGGGTCGTCTGTCAGAATCCTCGCTGCCGTGCGCTCGTGAGGGCGAGCAGCCTCGAGCGCGTGAGGGGCAAGGTTCGGCATCGCTGCTCTGGCGGTGATGGGAGCACCGAGCGATGCATACCGGTTCGCTTCGTCGCAGCGTGTACGCGGGGTCATCTGTCCGACGTGAACTGGCCTCGTTGGACGCATGAAGGAAACGCGTGTGCGGGCCCTCAGCTGAAACTTGTCGAGGGACCGTCAGGCGACTTCAGCGAGATCGAGATCGCCTGCACGGCGTGCGGCAAGAAGCGGAAGCTGATCGAGATGACTGTGAAGGATCGCCAGGACGACTGCTTCGGTCAGCGGCCCTGGCTCGGCTCCGAAGGGAATGAGACCGGCTGCACCGAGAAGCAGCGGCTGCTCGTCCGCACAGCGAGCAACGGCTATTTCGGCCAAACGATGAGCGTCATCACCATCCCCGAGCCGGAGACGCTCCGTCGCCGAGTGCAGTCGGTTTGGGAGACCCTGGAGCACGCGACTCCCCAGCTTCTCGGTGCGTTTCGCGTTCTCCCGAAGGTGAAGGCGGCGCTCGGTTCAGCCTCCGACGAGCAGGTCATGGAGGCCATCGAGGCAGAGCGTCACCGCACGCCGGAGTTGATGCCGGAGGTCCGCACCGCCGAGTGGCTGCAGTTCACCCATCAGCCCCTCGAGAAGCCGGGTGAGATGCCGATCGATCGCACTGACCCTTTCTGGGCTCGAAAGATTGCGCGCCCGAAGGGCCTCCCGCCCGAAATCGGAGGAGTGATCGTCGCGCGCCGACTCCGTGAGGTGCAGGCGCTGGTTGGCTTTACGCGCATCGATGCATCGACGACGGATCTCCAGGGTCGCCTCGACCTCGACGTCAAGCTGGCCCCGCTCACTCTCCAGCGCGACTGGGTCCCCGTCACGGAAGTGAAGGGGGAAGGTGTGCTGCTCACGCTCGATGAGGCGAGGCTGCACGCTTGGGAAAAGTCGGAGCCGGTATTGAAACGCACGGAAACGCTCCGACGGGCCTACGAGAGCTGGGTGAAGGTGTCGAAGTCGAAGCTCGAGTTCCCGGGCGCGCGCTTCTACCTGCTGCACTCGCTCTCTCATCTGTTGATGACCGAGGTCTCGCTCGACTGCGGCTACCCCGCGAGCTCCATCCATGAGCGCCTGTATTGCGCGCCCCACGAGGACGCGAACCCGATGGCGGGCCTGCTGCTCATGACGGGCACGAATGGTGCGGAAGGAACGCTCGGAGGGCTGGTCGAGGAAGGTGCGCGGCTCGGGCGTCACCTCAAGCGCGCGTGGAAAAATGCGCAGCTGTGTTCGAACGACCCGGTCTGCGCGAAGCATGAGCCGACGCAACAAGACGATCGCTTTCTCGAAGGCGCGGCCTGCCACGGCTGCCTCTTCCTGCCGGAGTGCTCGTGCGAGCGCTTCAACCAATTCCTGGATCGCGCGCTCGTCGTCCCGACCCTCGGCCTCGAGGACGTGGCCTTTTTGAGGACTTCGTGGACCTGACCGGCGTATCCACCGCCGATCTCGAGCGGCTCGAGATCGCCTTGGGGCGTGGCCAGCTTGGGCTCCCGATCTCAGCGCATGGACTCAGGGCAATGGGTCTCGATGCGGTGATCGACCAGGCAGAGTCCCTCTCTTCGCTGGGTCGCGACGCCGCGCGCTCGTTGCTCGCGGCCGTCCTCAAGGAGCGGGGCAGCCACAATCGCCGACCCGAGCTGGTCTGGACGGGGCCGGAGACGAAGCAGAGTGGCGCACGCGACACGGCGGTGGTGCTGAGCGACCTGTTCAGCTCCGCGCGTCAATCGGTGCTCGTCGCCGGGTTCGTGTTCGATCACGGCGAGACGCTGCTGCGCGCCCTGCACGAGGCGCTGGTCCGAGGCGTGAGCTGCAGCGTATTCGCGGATGGTGAGGCAGCCCGCGACTTCCGACGGGACAACTGGCCCTTCGGCCCACCCTTCCCTCAGGTCTACCGCTTCGTTCCCGCGGCCGGTGTCTTCGCGAGCCTTCACGCGAAGTGCGTCGTCGTCGACCACCGCCACGTCTTCGTGACGTCGGCCAACTTCACCGATCGAGGGCAGACACGGAACATCGAGGTAGGCGTCCTCCTCGATGATGAAACGCTCGCCGCAGTGCTCGAGACCCAGTTCTCGCCTGCCCTCTGGTTCGTCGACGAAGCGGCGGGTGACGGCATCGGCTGAGCAACTCCCGACCAGTGGTCGAGTCCTTTCCGACTCCGACCGAACTCATCGTGCCCAGATCCCGAGAGCCCCAAGTCTCAGCCGAAAGCGGCTCTCCCACTTCTCGTTGTGATTCCACGTATCGGTGGCGCTCGGAAATTTCAGGTCCTTCACCGTCCAGGCGCGATGGAGCTGAGGCCGTACGTATTTCTCAAAAGCCTCAAGAGTGTAGACGTAGGTAGCGTTCCCTTTCTTGCTGAACTCAATGACGACGTACTTATCGAACCAAAGACAGAACGCACTGATCGGCTCATGTCCTTTGAAGTTTCCGGCTCGCTGAAAAGCTTGCTGAAGACGCTCGGGCAAACGGTCCTTGCCTCGATTGATCTCACGCCATGTATCGCCGTCCAACACGCAATGCGTCCGCCGGATCTCCTTCAAGTAGTTAAGCCAGAAATCGCGTCGATCACGAGCGTCCTGCATCGACTTGTCGAAGAAGAACTGGAGGTCCTCCTTGTTGAGCCGCTCGACGAGGGCCTGATAGCCCTGCAGCTCGCGCTCCTTGATGAAGGCCCACGCAGGATGAATATCGTCCATGCGCGGATCCCCGAAATCGCACTGAGGCGAGGTCAGAAGCGAGACGAAGGGCTCGAACTCCGAGTCTGAGATCAGCCTCTCTCGATGTGCCCGGAGGACGAGCGCGGCAAAGGCGGCGGGGTGACGAGGGTTCGTGGCAACATTCTCTTTTGAATCACGAAAGCGAGGGGCGAGCTGCGAGCGGACCTGTGGCGTCGCCAGCGCCCAACTCATCGATCGACCCAATGCCTTTCCATCAGCTCGGGCTTTCTCGAACCATGCGAGAAGGCAACTGCTGACGAACGGGCCTTCTGGTCTTAGGCCTGCAGCAATCAGCTGAGCCAAGAGGCTGTCCGCCTCGGCATTCTGGAGGCCAGCCACGACTTTGCCCGGTGCATCGAATTTCAGCAGCCGCGATCCCGCCAGCGGCAGGCCTCCGATCCCCACCTCTTCGTCCCGGAACCCGCCTGCATGCACCAGCGCGTCCCAATCTCCATCCCTTACGGGAACGCCCCATGCTCGAAGAAGTCGCTTGAGGTATTTGGGCCGAAGGGCGGGAAATGCGGCCAAGGCCGACGAGATTACGTCTGCGCCGTAGGCTGCGAACTGCGCCAGCACGGCAGCCTTCTCGGTTCGCGACAGTTGCGCCGCCTGGCCTTGCCCACAGAGGCGGCGGATACGCTCAGGATCCACCTGCTTGATGATGTACGCGTCGCGCACGGACTCCCGCTCCGAGCCTCGGCGCTCTGCGAGCTCAAGGTCTCTCTTGAGGCGACCTTGCGCAGACGTCGCTCGCTCGAAGATCGCACGCACATCTTCCTTCGCGCTCGTCTGCCGCTTCTCAATTTGGGAGATCAGGGCTGTGAAGGACATGGTCAGAGGCTGAGATCTCCGCGCACCCGAATCACGGTCCGGCGGTTCTCGTCGGCACCAGGCGTCAGGGGCAACTTCGGAGCGGCCTGGCCGCGGCCGGCCACGACAAAGTTGCGATCGAGGCAACCCATCTCGGTCCCTCCGTCGCCCAGCGACTGCCGAATCGTGAAGAAGACCGACTGTGCGCGGGCCGCGCTTGCGCGCACGTTGTTGTCGAACTCCATCCCGGCCTCGACCTGAGTGACGCCGCACTCAGTTGAGACTCCTCTGAACGGCACGTTGTCTGTGTGCCCTTCGAGGATGATCGACGGCTTTGCCCCCGCGTCGGCGATCGCTCCAACGGCGCTGCAGATGCGCTCCACCAAGGGGCGCGCCGCGCGCCGGAGCCGCGCAAGCTGCGCGGAAGGCGTCGCACATTTGGCCTCACCGAATTCGAACTTCACGAACTCAATCTCAAGCGAACTGAGGCCGCCATCAGGAATGTCACTCAGCCGAATGAACCCCCCGTCGAACTCGGCATCAAGCTGAGTGAGTTGCGCATAGAGAACGCCGAGGGAACGAGCGACCTCCTCCTTCTGGCCGCCGACCTGCTGCTGCAGTTGCTCCTTCTCACGCCGGGCCTCGAGTTCCCGCTTCTCGGCCCGCTCGCGCTGGTTCGTCGCCTCAACGATGAAGATGACGGCCAAGACAAGGAACACAACTGCAACGCCGGCCATCAAATCCGCGAGTGATCGGTCAAACCGACCTTCACTCACGGGCGCACTCCACGATTACTCTTCGTGCTTTCTCGGAGCGCCTGGCTGAACTCATCGACCGATTGACTCAGATCTTCGGAGGCCCCTCCCACAAGCGTCGCGGTCTTGGTGGCGAGGGTCTCCCACTCCGCGGTGAGGAGCTGGCTCTGTCTCTTGATGCCCTCCTCATACGTTTTCAGGAACTGCGCCAGAACCGTTCCCAGCGCCTCCGCCGCCTTCCGATGCGACTCAAGAAGAGCCTTCTCGTTGTCGATCACCGCTTGCTGGCCCACCACCGCCTCGCTGAACCGCTTGACCGTCGTCGAGACGTCCTGCGCCGACTGCGAATAGACGGTCAGCGCCTGAACGTTGGTCTTCTGAATGGTGGCGAGGGTGCCGAGAGCTTGGTCCATGTTGGCCACAGTTCGACTGAGTTGACTGGTGGACTCCACGAGGCGCGACTGCGCACTGTTCATGGTCTCAGCGAAAGCCGCCGACTGCTGCTGGAGATTCGCGACCCCTTCTGCTCCGGCCTTCTGCATCGACTTCACTTGACCAGCCACTGCCTCGGAGTGCCCGTGAACCGACTGACTAACGCTCAAGGCGACCTCGGAACTCACGCGCGACAGTTTGTCCATCATCGAGTCCATGCGCGTGCGCGTGGCGTCGAACTGCTGCAGCAGTCCGCCCAGTTGCGTGCTGGTGGCCTCGGAGAGCTGCCGCGCCGCCGCACTCCCGGCCTCAGCCATCTGACCGACAGCTCCGCTCATGCCTGCGCGGGCGGCTTCGAAGTGGGTGGCGAGATCGTTCATCCGAGCGCCCAGGGCCTCGATAGTCCGCTGATTCTGCTCTCCGTACTGGGCGGCGTTCTCACGCATTGTTCCGGCGAGGCCTGCGAACTCCGTTTGCAATTGCGGCAGCACCGCGGCGAACTGAGAGAGCTGCTGAGCCATGCTGGCGGACTCAGACTTGTATCCCCCCGTAAGCATGTTCGACATCTTCGCCAGGATCGCTTCGATGTCGGACTGGCCCTGCCCCTGAATCGCCGAAGTAACGGCTTCGAGGCCATCCTGAACGCGACCCATTTCGGTCTGGAGCGCAGCGGCAAACGAAGTTGCAATTTTGCTCTGCATGGTCTCGGCCACCGTGGCGGCGTGATTCTGAAGCTCAACCACCGCGGAACAGATGCGATCAGCGACATCCTTCGTCATGACCGTGCTGAAGCGGGTAGCGACCTCTTCACCGATGCCGCTGATCGTCACGTTGATGCTCTCAAGGCGACGGAGCTGCGAGGTCCACTCTCCCCCGACGACCTGCAGGTCGGAGCGCAACGCGAGCACCGATTGCGCCGTCTGGGCCGTGGCGCGCGCCTGATAGGAGCCCAGGTCCTCGATGAGTGCGGCGAGCGGCCTCGCACCGGCACGCAAATGCGCAACGAGAGCGTCCGATGCGGCTGTGAGCCAGCGCTGAATGAAAACCGCCCCGAGAAGCCCGAATGCCGAGATGAAGAACTTGGCACCCATCTTTCCGACGGCGCTCCGAAGGAGGAGCGACTGCTGGTCGCCGGTCTCGCGAAGCGCTTCAGCTACAGGTCCGACCAAGACGAAACCAAGCAGTGCAAACGTCAAGACCAGGGCGATCGCGGTGAGGTTGTCGCCAACGAGCCGAATGAAGGTGCCGCTCCCCCCGCGCCCCAGCAACTCCACCGCTTCCGCTTCCGCCACCTTCCTGGGATCCGACCGCGCGATGAGCTTGCCCCCGGGTTCACGGAAGACAATCTCACGTGAGACCGCCGACCACAGCGGCTCGCTCTCGTTCTCCTCCTCTCCGGGCTTCCACGCCAGGCACCGGGCGGTCAGGTCGTCAAGGAAGGCCGAGATGGCGAGTTGGCCGCTACTCCTCCGAACTCGAATCATGACGCGCGTCGCTGCCACCAACATCGCAATGAACACGAGCCCCGACAGAGCCAGCGTGTCCTGCAACAGCGTCTCAAGCCATGTGCCCGTGCTGCCACTGAAGGTGACCGTCGCAGTCACCGTGCCCGAGGAGCCGGTGTCGGCCGGCATGTCGACAGTGAGGGTGCCCCTCGCGTGATGCACGGAGTCCCCGACCGAGCTGAAGTGGAGTCGGAACGAGCCCTTGTCGGGGTGATTTGCCAAGTCCGCGTGGCGCAGCGACTGGGTCCACACGCCAGCGTCTGTCGTCGCGACGAACTGGGTAAACCCGCTGTTGGTCGTGTCGTAGTCCTGCGCGACGATGGGGTGCGGCAACACGATCGCGCCGTTCACCGCCGACCCCGCCAGAATAAACGCCGTATTTCCTCCATCGCTGGAGATGACGACGGTGCACGGGAGGGTGCTCATCTGCGGCCCGCTGAGCGCAACGCTGCAGGTGTCGACGGAACCTCCGCCGCACGCCACGAGGAAGACTGCGCTGCACATCGCTGCCAGGACTTTGAGACGGCTCATGATTTCGCACCCTCCTGCACGAGCATCTTTGCGAGATCACCGCCACCGGGTTCGAGCTCGTCCGACGGGGCCAGAAAGTCACGTGCTATGGCCCGGCGTTGCTCGACGAGTTCGTGCAACCTCACATCGAACCCCTCGTTCCGCCGCCCCGGCCGATGGAGCACGGGGTAGTAGACCGTGACCGTTTTGGTTTGGCCGATGCGATGGGCGCGATCGGTCGCCTGATCCTCCTTGGCGTGGTTCCACCATCGCTCGTAGTGAATGACGTTGTTGGCGGCCGTGATCGTGAGCCCCACGCCCGCGGCGATCGGACTCAGGATCATGACGTCGAATCCCTTCGTCGCGCTGAAGTCTTCGATGTGTCGATGTGCTGCCTTCCTGTTCCGCGGGTCGCCGTTGATGATGTGAACACGCGTGACCCCGAGGCGCTGGACGAACAACTGCGCGAGCAGGTCCTGCACCTGATACCGGAGTGAGAAGACAAGTGCCTTCTCACCCCGCTGCCGAATCTCCTCGAGGATTTCGAGACAGAGCCGCGTCTTCGGACTGACAACGAGCGCCTCCTCGGAGGTCATGCGCACGTGGCCCGTCTCGAGCAGAGAGGGGTGCTGATAGAGCTTTCTGAGCCCCTCCAGAACGGCGAGCGCCCCCGCACTCCCCATCGAGCCAACGATCGCCCGCTCCTGTTCCACTTGCAGTGCTGTCATCTCTGCGAAGCGCGGTTCGATCACCTTCGACGGCAAACCTCGTAGTGCGTCCTTCTTCTCACGACGAAGCAGTGAGGATTTCGGAGTCGGGAAGTTCAGGCGCTGTCTGAGAGAGACAATGCCGTCGCCGCCCTTCTTCGTGAACTCCGTATCGAAGTCAGCACGAACTCCGAACACACGCGGTTGAGTGGTCTGGGTTGCATCGTAGATGGCCCAGACGTCCGACATGGTCGTCTCGACTGGCGTCCCCGTCATGGCGAGCGCGAAGTTCCGCTTCAGGGCGCGAGCTGCGCGTGCCTTCAGCGTTGTCGAATTCTTGACGTTCTGCGCCTCGTCGAACACGACGACATCGAAATCGGTCTTGAGGAGGGACTTTTGATGCCGCGCAAGCGTGTCGTAGTTTGTGATGATCAGCTCATACGGGTCGAGTCTCGAAGTATCGACCGTGCCGCTGCCGTCCATCGTTCGCCGCAATCCCTCGTCGTGGAGAATGATGCGGCGCACGAGCACGCCCGGTCGAAAGAACTTCCCGAGTTCGGCGTCCCAATTGTCGAGAAGGATCGTCGGAGCAACGATCAAGTGCCTCTTGGTGGGCTCATGACGTGATCTGAGAGCGAGGAAGCACGCCGCCTGCAGCGTCTTCCCAAGCCCCATGTCGTCGGCGAGGAGAACACCTGGCGTCTTCGCCAAGAGGTGACCCCACATCCAAGCAATGCCTCGTCGCTGGTGCGGCATCAACACGATGCCTTCCCGTAGTAGCTCCTGCAGCTCACCCCACGGAACGCGTGCCTCGTCGATGACGAGGCCGTCCGCGTCCGTCGGGGCCGCCTCCAAGTCCTTCACGATCGCCGCGTAGGTCCCCTTTGGGACTGGGGGCGTATGCAGCTCCGGTGCATCCTGGATCCCGAGGGCCTTCCGGAGTTTCTCGCGAATGCCCTCATTGGGCAGGAAGGAGACCGGGCCAACAGTGACCGGCTCGGCGGTGGCCTGCGAGAGTGCCGTCTCGTTCGCCTCGTACACCGCCCTCGCTTCGGTCTCGGTAGACAACGCCATGATGCGCGAGCCAGCAGCCGTTCCCGAATCAACCAGGATCTCGATGAACGGGTCCTCTCCTGGGCCCCGCGTGCCGAACCAGTCCGTACCGGTCGACGTGACCCTGGGACCCTGAGTCGGTTCGACCAGCTCGAAGCCGAGGACGCGGTCGGAATAATGAGAGAGATCGAAGAAGCGGTCGGCCTCGACTCCCTCGGGAACCAGGAGCGCGGGCTCCGTGAGTTCGCCCCCGAGTTCGCGTAGCGATCGCTTCACCTTCGTCCTGGCTACCTGCAGAACCTTGCTCACCTCGTCGGGCAGCAGGAGCGGCCGCCGTCGATCGCTGGCGACGATGCCGCGATCGTCAAAGTCGCCGTAGTTGATGTCCGTGATGCTGCCGTCGGATTCCACTGCCTCCGTTCGAAGAGTGAAGAGTGGCTGAGCGCCAGCCTCCTTCTCCCACCGCAGCCGGAACTGGTGGGCGACTCGCGGGCTGATCTCGGAGAGCGGCTGGTCGGTCTCGACGGTCGGCGCGGCCTTGAGGCGCGGGAGATGATTGCTGACGGCAAACCGCACCTCGGCCCACCGCCGAAGCTGCCCGCCGCGGTCACGCTCGGGGAGCGTCAGCAGCCGACTACAGAGCCAGGCAGCAAACGGGGTCAGCCCGCCCGGGCGCTCCCACCACGAGGCGACCATCTCTTCCCCATTGATGACGACGCGGATCCTGGCGCCGTTCGCACCGAAGAATCCGATCATCTCGAGTTGGATGAGCTCCGGCGATAGGCCACTGGCGGCGACCACGCCGTCGTGCTCCGCGGCCCACTCTTCGAGCCAGTACTCCTGTTCATCGGCCCCCGCGGAGCCGGGTGACAAAGCGCCCAGCGAAACCCACTCCGTGAGGGGGATGCGGAATTGTTCGTCAACGATCCAGCCGCGCTGTCGCCATTCGTCCGCGAATCGCGTCGCGACCTCGGTGCACCTTCGGCCTAGGTCTGAGGAGTCAAAAGTCACGAAGTCGTGAGACACCAGAAACGCCACGTCGCCCTCCTCAAGAGCCCGAACGGCACAACCTGCGGCCAGCGGGTACTGACGATCTACCTCGTCGGCGCCGTTGCTCACATGTGTTCCGCCACCTGCTGTGATCGTGGCTCATTTTGTCGCAAAGCTCTTTGCCCGCGGATGACGTCAGCGCGCCTGCACTCCGAGACTGGACGTCGAGGCAGTCAGCCGTCCTTCGACGCGCTCGCGAAGCCATCGGGCTGTTGCACTGAACCCGCTGTGGCGAAGCAGTCCCGGGTTGAGAGGCCATAGGACGCCTTGCCGAGCGAGGTAGATGCCGAGTGTTCGAATCTGCGGCGCTCGCGGTGCCTCGGCCCTCGCCCAGGCCGCGAGCATCGCGTACCCGACCAACTGGCGGATCCAATCCGGCTCCAGCAGCCCCCGTCGCCGGGAGCGAGAGCTTCACGTCGATGAGTTGGGTCCCGACAATGAGGTCGGCGTCGGCCCCTCCGACGAGCGAAGAGAACCGGCCAAACGCAGGGTTCAAGTGCACGCAGCCCGGATGCGACAGCTCTGGGATCGGCGCGACCTGCACCATCCGAAACACCTCGAGCGCGTCGCGGCGATCAGCGATTGGCAGTGGAGGCACGTAGGCTCCCCCGGACCTGTGGAAGACGTCGAGCTGGGCGAGAAGAACGGCACATCGAGCGACGGCGAGGCCGCGCCAAGGAGCCCTGCTCTGGACGTGTGCTTCGACGTGCGTCTTCGACTCGCGGAGGATCTCGGCGTACCCGGGACCGAGTCTCGCTGCATGCTCAGCGACCCAGTGGGTCCGCTTCACTGCGTGGCGATTGTGGCGTTCGATTTCGAATCGCAATGCGTAGTCGACCGCGGTTCCGATCGAGGACTCGCGCTGAGGTGAAGACAACTTCGCGCGAGGTACCCTCGCCGCCGCGATCACCTTCCGATCGGCGATGTCCCCCTGTGTCAGGGAAGTTGTCGCCTCGATTGAGGCTGAAATCCGCAGGGGGCGATGAGCCGAGAACGACGTGAAGACCTATTCAGAAGGCATCAAAGAGCAGATGGTGAAGCGGTTGCTGACGCCGCCCGGGATGAGCGTGGAGGAGCTGGCGAAAGAGACGGGAATTTCAAAGTCAGCGCTGTGGAATTGGAGGTCGACGATGGTGAAGACGACAAAGCCAGGCGAGAAGGAATGGACCGCGAGCGAGAAGCTTCGGGTGCTTGGCGGAGGTGGGCCAGCGCTCGAGGGCGAAGCGTTCGGCGCACTGCTGCGCAGAGAGGGGCTGCACGAGGCGCAGGTGACTGCGTGGCGCGCCGCGGCCGCCGAAGCGCTGAGCGCGGAGGCGGCCCCTGGTGGGGCCTCGAATTCGGCGCAGCGTCAGGAACTCGCCGAGGTGAAGAAGCGG
>JAYVFP010000098.1:0-4905 GCA_043773025.1 Archangium sp. | reverse complement strand
CGAGCGCAGTCGAGGGGGCACTCACCGCCCGAAGGCGAGGTAATCCCTCGACTCCGCTCGGGATGAACGGTGGGCGCTCCTTATTTCGATCAACCCTGCGAGAGCAGTCGAGCGGCTACTTGACGCCCCATCACCCGTGCGGCCGTGCTACGTCTGAAAACGGTCGGAGCAGTCCGGGTGAACGCCGGTCAGTGCAGGACGGGCTGACGGGAGGAAAGTCCGGGCTCCAGAGGGCAGGGTGCTGGTTAACGGCCAGTCGGCGTGAGCTGCAGGAAAGTGCCACAGAAAAATACCGCCTGCCGCAAGGCAGGTAAGGGTGAAAAGGTGCGGTAAGAGCGCACCGCGTTCCTGGTGACAGGGGCGGCAAGGCAAACCCCACCTGGAGCAAGAGCCAATAGGGGAGCGTCTCTTTTCCGAAAGGGATTGAGGCAAGGGTTGCCCGCCCGACGCTCCCGGGTCTGCTCGCTAAAAAGTTGTACGAGGGCGTCGGCAACGACGACCCTGGATGAATGTTCACCGCCCGGGGCAACCCGGGAACAGAACCCGGCTTACAGGGCTGCTCCGACCGTTTTTCCCTGGAGGCGTGTTTCTGAACAGGCAGGCGGTTAGCTTGGCAGCCCATGGCTGACATCCAACCCCGTGTGCTGGTGGTCGACGATGACCCAGGCGTGCTGCAGAGCCTCGAGCTGTTGCTTTCCGACGATTGTGAAGTGACGGTGTGCGACTCGCCGACCCGCGCGCTTGAGATCGCCGTCTCGCAGCCCTTCGACGTGATCATCACCGACTACCGGATGCCGCACATGACGGGCGCTGAGTTCGCGCACGCGCTCAAGGCGCGCCTGTCGCCCACGCCGTACACGCTGCTGCTCACCGGCACGCCCAACGAAGTCAAGCCGCACATGGAGGGCGCCTCTGAGTTGGTGATGGTGCTGGCCAAACCCTTCGAGCCGCAGCGGCTGCTCAACATGGTGTTGCAGGTGGGGCGGCTGGGCATCAACCGGCGCGGTCTGCCTCTGGTCTGAAGTGGAGCGGCGCGACCCCGAGCAGGTGGCGCTCGCCCGGGCGCTGCTCACGGAGCGGCTGCTCAACGCGCGGCGCGCCCACGTGGTGCGGCTGGTGGGGCTGAGCTTCTTCGTCGCGCTCTTTCTGCTGCTCGGGGTGGTGCTGGGCGACCCGGCGTGGACGACCAACCTTCCCGCGCTGGGCGCCTATTTGTTCCTGGCCGTGGGCTGCGTGGTCGTCTCGAGGCGCAGCGATGGCTGGGGGCGGCTGCTCTCGTTCGCGCCGGCCGTGCTCGACATGCCGTTCATCTACCTGGTGCAGCGGGGGCAGTACGCCACCACGGCGAGCCCGGCGGGGGTCGCGGGTTTCTCGATGGGGTTGTTCGCGTTGCTGCTGGCCAGCGCGTCGTTGTCGGCGGTGCGTTGGCAGATCTTCGCGACGGCAATGGCGGCCTCGTTCTGGGAGGTGCTGCTGCAGGCAGAGGCGGGCGTGTCGGTGGGGGCGCGGGTGTCGGCGGTGGTGGTGTTCGGGCTCATCGCGTTCGTGCTGGCGTACGCGAGCGATCGCCGGGCGAGCCTGTTGGTGCAGACGAGCCGGAGGGAGAAGCTGGCGGCGTTGGGGCAGTTGTCGGCGGGCGTGGGGCACGAGCTGAGAAACCCGCTGGCGGCGATCGCCAACGCGGTGTTCGTGCTGCGCCGGAGGCTGGAAAAGGGGGGGGCCATCAGCGAGAAGATCGAGGCGCCTCTGAGCCTCGCTGAGAGGGAGCTCGTGCAGTGCCAACGCATCGTCACCGACCTGCTCGACTACGCGCGGGAGACGAAGCTCGAGTTGGTGCCGGTGGCGCTGGAGGCCTTGCTCACCGAGTGCGTGGGGCTGTTGCGGATGCCTGCGAACGTGCAGGTGCGGCTCGAGGTGCCGGCGGGTTTTCCGGTCTTCCCAGGTGAGCCCGGGCGGCTGCGGCAGGTGTTCTTGAACCTGCTGCAGAACGGGGTGGAGGCGTTTCCAGAGGGGCGGGCGGGGGTGGTGAGGGCGAGCGCTTCGGCGACGGAAGAGAGCGTGACGGTGGTGGTGCGCGACGACGGCGTGGGGATGGATGGGGCGACGAAGGCGCGGGTGTTCGAGCCGCTCTTCACCACGAAGAAGCAGGGCACGGGGCTGGGGCTTTCCATCGTGGAGAGCCTGGTGCGGCAGCACGGGGGCACCCTGTCGCTGGAGAGCAGCCCAGGTGAAGGAAGTGCATTCACCGTCGTGCTCCCTCGCCCTGCGCCAGCGGGGAGAGGGTCGGGGTGAGGGGCCCACTTCGGTCAACCCTTGCATCGATTGCGCTGAAAGATACAAGCCGCGGCCATGCGCCTCTGGCTCCCACTCGCAGCGCTGTTGTTGAACGCCGCCTGCATCATCGAGGCGCCGACCAAAGAAGGCACGCAAGGCAGTGCGCCCCGCCTGCCCCCGGCCCCTCCGCAGGAGTTCAAGAGCGGCGCGAACTTCGGTGGTTCGATCGAGCTGGTCTCGGTGGTCATCAGCCCCGGGCGCGGCGAGCCGGGCCAGCCGGTGCGGGTGCTTGCGAACTTCAAGGTGCTGGCGAAGATCGACCGCGACTACTCGATCTTCGTGCACGTGGAAGACGTGGACGGCAGGGTCGATCGCCTGAACGTGGATCACCCGCCGCGAGCCAAGCCGACCTCGCAGTGGGTGCCGGGCGAGGTGGTGCAAGACGTGTTCGACATTCCGATTCCGCTGGGCATGCCGGTGCGGGGGCTCTCGCTGGTGTTGGGTTTCTGGGATCCGAAGAGCGATGCGCGCCTGCCGATTCAGAACAAGGATCAAGTGCCCACGGACGGGCGTGATCGCCTGTACGTCGCCAAGTTCCCCGTCGCAGCGCAGGCGCCGTGATCGCGCGCGCGGCGGTCGAGTGGGTGGCGGGGCAAGTGCCGGTCGAGGGTGGCCCTGACGTCGCGATGTACGTCATCATCGCGGTCTTCTTTCTCTTCCTGGCGCTCGGGGTCTGGGCCATTCGCCGCCGCAACAAGGCGCGCGGGCCGCAGAACAAGCAGCTTCAGTCGACGCAGCTGACGCCGACGATCGAGCCGGGCAAGCCGCCTGAGCTGGTGGTTCCGAAGGTGACGTTGCCGCCCTCCGAGCTGGAGGCGCAGAAGAAGGCGGAAGCCGAAGCCGCGCGACGGCAGGCCGAGACGCTGCGCAACAAGCTGGCCGAGCTCGAAGCGCGGAAGACGAGAGCCGACGAGGGTGAGCGGGCGGAGATCGACCAGGCGCAGCAGAAGCTGCGTGACGAAGCGGAAGGTGCGAAGCGCGAGGCGTACCGGGCCGAGAAGGCCGCGGAGGTCGAAGAGAAGGAGCGCAAGAAGCGCGAGCGTGAAGAAGGCGCCCGGCTGGCCGCTGAAGAGGTGCAACGGCAGGTCGCTGAAGCCGCGCGCCAGGCGTTGGAGCAAAAGGCCGCGCAGGCGAAGAAGGTCGAAGCGGAGGCCGGGCAGACGCTGGCCCACGGCCTGTCGAAGACGAAGCGCGAAGGCTTCATGGCCCGGCTGGCGGGGCTGTTCGGCGGTGCGCCGCGCGTGGTCGACGAGAGCGTGTTGGCGGAGCTGGAAGAAGTGCTCTTCACCGCCGACATCGGGGTCAAGACGGCCTCTCGGTTGGTGGAGCACGCGCGCGATCAATCGAAGACGAAGTCGCTGGGTTCGGCACAGCTCAAGGGCGTCATCCGCGAAGAGGTCGAGCGGATCGTCACGTTGAAGGCGAACCACTCGCTGAGCGGCGGGGGAACGCCGCATGTCATCATGGTGGTGGGCGTGAACGGGGCGGGCAAGACGACGACCATCGGCAAGCTGGCGGCGAAGGCTTCGGCGCAGGGCAAGAAGGTGCTGCTGGGGGCGGGCGATACCTTCCGCGCGGCGGCGGCCGAGCAGCTCGACGTGTGGGCCGAGCGGGCGGGGGCTGAGCTGGTGAAGGGCAAAGACGAGGCAGATCCGGCGTCGGTGTTGTTCGACGCGGTGAAGCAGGGCGTGGAGCGCAAGGTCGACCTGGTGATCGCGGATACCGCGGGGCGGTTGCACACCAAGGCGAACCTGATGGAGGAGCTCAAGAAAGTGAAGCGGGTGATCGAGAAGGCGCTGCCGGGAGCACCGCATGAGGTGTTGCTGGTGCTCGACGCGACCAATGGTCAGAACGCGATCATGCAGGCCCGGCAGTTTCACGACGCGGTGGGCATCACGGCGATCGCGCTGACCAAGCTGGATGGTACGGCGCGGGGCGGGGTGATCATCGGCATCTGCGACGAGATGAAGGTGCCAATCTCGTGGGTGGGGGTGGGCGAGAAGGTGTCTGACCTGCGGCCGTTCGACCCCAAAGAGTTCGTCGCCGCGCTGTTCGACTGACCGAAGCCGAACAACCAAACAACTACACCAGCTGCCTCCGCTGCCTCCGCCGTCTCCCTCTCCCCGAGGGGGAGAGGGTTGGGGAGAGGGCGTTCACGAGCGCCGCCTGTCGGTCGAGCTGGCGGTGGGACCGCCGCGCAGCGCTTCAGCTTCGTAGAAGCCGCGGGCCTCAGTGGTCTTCACCGACAGCAGCCGCAGGTAATGGCAGAGGAAGGGCGCCAGCGACCGTGGGCAACGCAAGGCTCTGCCGTGATTGTCCAGACGGCGTCTGGACAATGTCGCGGTAGCTCAGGAAGAAGGCGCGCATCTGAAACAAGTTGGCGCGGCCAAAGCCCCGGCCGAGTCGGACGGTGAGATCTTCAGCGAGCTGACGAACGAGGCGGGCGCCGTACTCCGCGCGTTCTTTGCTGCGCTGTTCTTCTTCGAAGATGCGTTTACCGACGAGCCAGTAGGTGGCGGTCATCAGCGCGTTGACGGACTTGGCCGAGGCCGCGCGAGCGCTCTGGAGCAG
>JAYVFP010000097.1:0-15316 GCA_043773025.1 Archangium sp. | reverse complement strand
TCCAGGTGGCGGTCGACCTGAGTAAACATCTCGAACACGTGCGCAAGCATGTCGGACGGAATTCCGATCCCGTTGTCTTGGACCGAGACGACGGCTTCAGCTCCCAGCTGTTGCATGGTCAACCGGATCCGGCCTCCACGGTCCGTGAACTTGGCGGCGTTGTTCAACAGGTTGGCGAACACCTGCGTCAGCCGGGTCTGGTCGGCGTCTACATGGATTGGATCGGGCGGAAATTTGATCACCAACTCGTGATCAGCCTGTGCGATCGCCGGTCGGTTGGCCTCGATTGCCTCCTGAATGGCTGTTGCCAGTTCAAGGCGCTGCTTGCGAAGATCGATCTTGCCGCGGCTGATGCGGCTCAAGTCCAGAAGGTCATCGATCAGATGCACCATCTGCGCGACCTGGCGTTCCATCATCGCGCGGACTCGCTCGGCTGCGGCCGCGTCGCCTGGTGCCAGGCGCATGATCTGCAAGCCGTTGCGAATGGGGGCCAGGGGGGTGCGCAGTTCGTGCGCCAGCGTGGCCAGGAACTCGTCCTTGCGCCGGTCTTCCTGCTGAAGACGGGCGACCAGCCGCTCGCGTTCCTCCTCGCCGCGCTTGCGGTCGGTGATGTCGTTGAACACGACGGCGACCCGATGACTCCCTTCCCCGCCGAGGCGAAACGCATAGACGTCGAGCCATCGGCCCTCGAGCGCCTTCGCCTCGTTGACGAACCTGATCGCTTCTCCGGTGACGGCCACCCGCCCGTAAGTCTCGAACCAGTGGGCGTCATGCTCGGGGGCCAGTTCCCGTATTCGCTTGCCTTGCGCCTTGCGCAGCCCGGTGTGCTTCTCGAACGCCGGGTTCATTTCCAGAAACCGGTAGTCCACAGGCCGCTGGTCGGCGTCGAAGATCACCTCGATCACGCAGAAGCCTTCATCCATCGACTCGAACAGCGTGCGGTATTTTTCCTCGCTCGCGCGCAACGCATCCTGGGCCTGCTTGCGGGCGGTCACATCGCTGGCCATGCCGAACCACTCGACCACCGTGCCGTCGTCGTCCATCAGCGGGATGGCCCGCGAGAACGTCCAGCCCAGCGAGCCGTCGATCTGAAAGACCTGGTGCTCCAGCTCGAAAGCGCTCTTCGTCCGGACAGCTTCCTTGATGGTGTCCAGGACGCGCCGCTGGTCGCCAGGCTGGATGTACTTCTCCAGCCACGATCGGTTCGGCTCGTGGGTGTCGGCGATGAACTCCCGGCCCTGGAGCTGGCGCATCTCGGTCCAGTCAGCGTTCATGCGGTACACGACATCGGAACTGGCACTGACCAGGGCCCGGAACTGTGCCTCGCTGGCCTGGATGGCCTTGATGCTTTCCCGCCGCATGCGGGCCATTTGAAGGTGAGCCGCCACACGGGCCAGCAACTCCCGGCTGCTGAACGGCTTGACCAGATAGTCGTCGGCGCCTTCCTGCATGCCCTCGATTCGGCTTTCCTCCCCGGCTCGGGCAGACAGCATGATGACCGGCACGCCGCTCGTGCGAGGGTCCGCGCGCAGCGCCTGCAACAGCCCGAAGCCGTCGAGGCTGGGCATCATGACGTCGGTCAGAATGAGATCCGGCGTTCGCTCGCGTGCCGCCACCAACGCCGCCGCCCCATCCGCCACGGCCTGGGTGCGGTAACGCGCGCCCAGCAATCGAACGACGTACTGCCGCATGTCGGCATTGTCGTCGGCGACCAGCACCAGGGGACGCTCGACCCCGGGTCGCTGGGGTGACGTGACCGGGCCAGTCGGGTCGTCCTGAAACGACGGCAACTCCGAGTCGACAGCTGGGCGCTGATCGCCGTCGGGAAGCCAGCGCAGCGCCTCCTCGATGAACAGATTCGCGCCCGTGGTGGGCTGCGCGGCGGTGGGCCTGTTGCCGACCTGATCAGGGGGCAGGTGCTGCGATCCCAGCGGAATCGAGATGGTGAACGTCGACCCACGCCCGAGTTCGCTTTCGGCGCTGATCGAGCCGCCGTGCAGCTTGACCAGCTCCTGCACCAGCGCCAGCCCGATGCCGCTTCCTTCGTGCGTCCTTCCCCGTGCGTTTTCGACCCGGTGGAAGCGTTCGAACAGCAAGGGAAGTTCCTTTGCGGGGACGCCCGTACCCGTGTCGCGGACGCGCAGTTCGACGGAGCGGTCGACCTGTTGCAAAGAGACGGCGAGTTCCCCCTCGAAGGTGAACTTGAAGGCGTTCGACAGCAGGTTGAGAACGATCTTTTCCCACATCGGCCGATCCACGAACACCGGCTCGCCCAGCTGCGGGCAATCGACGTGAAGTTGAAGTCCAGCCTTCTCGCAGGCCGAGCGAAAGTTGCTGGCGAGATCGACGGTGAAGTCAGCCAGCGCTGTCGGCTCATACGTCGCGCGCACCCGACCGGCCTCGATCCGCGAGAAATCGAGCAGGCTGTTCACGAGGCGTTGAAGCCGCAGCCCGTTGCGATGAACGACCTCCAGGCGCTCCCGTTGCAACGGCGGCAAGTGCTCGGCCGAGGTGGCCAGTGCGTCTTCGATTGGCCCGAGCATCAAGGTCAGTGGCGTGCGGAACTCGTGGCTGACGTTGGAGAAAAAGGCGATCTTGGCCCGGTCGAGTTCGGCCAGCGCCTTGGCCCGTCGCCGCTCGTCGTCATACGCACCGGCATTCGCGACGGCGGTGGTCACGGCGGAAGCGAGCATGTCGTAGAAGCCCCGGTACGCCTCGTTCAGCCTCAAGCGAGAGCTGATCCCCGCGATGAAAATGGCGGCGGGGCGGCTCGCGCCTGGCAGGGTGATCGGCAGCGCCAGTGCGTCACTCGGCGGTTCGGGATAGGGGCCAGGGGAAGCCGGGCCGATCTTCTCCCTGACGTCGTGGACCTGCACCGCCGACCCCGAGCGAACAACTTCTCCCAGGGGCCATGGCGTCTGTTCCTGAGCGCCTGAACCTGCCGTGCTCAGGTTGGCGGCCGTATCCGCCTCGCGGTCGGTCGCGCCGACCAACCGGGCTTGATCGCCGTCGGCGTCGAGTGCGTAGAGCAGGACAAAAGGCAGGTCGAGGGGGTGCTCCGCGAGGGCCTGCGCGGACAAGGAGAGCGCTTCGCTGACGGACTTCGCCTTGCTGGTCTGGGCAGTCAGGTCACGCAGCGTCCGTGTCCGCCGCTCGCTGAGCATCTGGGCCGTCATCTCGATGACGGGGTGGAACAGGCCGCCGACCCGCCCGGCCTCGTCCCGGATGGGGCTGAACGAGAACGTGAAGAAGCACTCCTCCACGTACCCATGGCGTTCCAGAAAAATCTGCTGGCTTTCGAGGAAGGCGGTGTCGCCGGCCAGGGCCGAGTCGTGTGCCTCCCCGATGACCGGCCACGCCTCCTTCCAGCACTCCGAGAAGTTCTGTCCCATCGAGCGAGGATGCTTGTCACCGCAAATGACGCGATAGGCATCGTTGTAGAGCTGGACGAGGCCCGGCCCCCAGATGACGCAGATGGGCAGATCGGAGGCCAGGCAGATGCTGACGGTCGTTCGCAGGCTCTGCGGCCACCCGACCACCGGCCCCAGCGAGGTCTGGGACCAGTCCATCGACCGGATCAAGCTGCCCATCTCGCCGCCCCCCAGAAGAAACGCGAGGGGGTTTGGTTCGGCGGCTGGCTGGTCACTGCGTTTCATAAGAACCTTGTCCGGAGGCGAGCTTGATCAGATCGTTCTCGTCCTTCATTGCGAGACCGTACTTTCTTTCCTGCAGCGACACCCCGAGCCGATTGAGCTCGATCAACCGGGCAGCTGCCGCCTCGAAGTGATCGAGCCCCCGCGGAAAGGCGGGCGTGCGCGACGAGCAGGTTGTTCGTGGGGATGCGAGGGGCGGTGCCCGGCGCGATGACATGGGGAAGCTCGATGGAGGATTTTCATGAGTGATGACGCCTTGACCCGACTGCGGTTCTCGCGAGCGCTCAACCGGCTGGGCGAGATGATATTGAGCACCGACGATCCCGGGTCGCTGTTCCAAGCCCTGGTGCACATCGTCGGTGAGACCTTGAAGGTCGATCGTGCGCTGGTCTTCGACGTCCGTCTCGATGAACCCAACGTCGAGTTGCTCACGGAGTGGTTGCGACCGGAGAACGCCTCGTTGCCGCCCAGCGAAGGGATGTTCCCCATCGAACGGTACCGCGCCCTGCTCGACCAACTCTGGTCACAACGCACCCGGGTGCAGAGCCACGCCGACGCCCCTCACCCCACGGTGGAAAAAGAGGTGTTCGACCTGATCCACCACGAGATGAAGGTGCACAGCGCGTTGTGGTTTCCCTTTTCCTTTCGTGAGCGCAGGTATCGCCTGCTGGTCTTCCACCACTTCACCCCGCGCCGCTGGCTCGACGAGGAGCTGGAGTTCATGGCCGCGGTGGGCAAACGCGTGACGCTGGCCCTGAGCAGGCTCGGGCTGCTGGAGAGCCTCGCCGCCAGTCAGGCGCGCTTCCGCGAGCTCTATGACTCCACCCCTTCGATGCTCTTCACCGTGTCGAGGGAACGGAAGGTGGTCTCGATAAACCGCTTCACGACCGAGCACCTCGGCCATTCCGAGAGCGACCTGCTGGGCGAAGACGTGTTGCGCGTCTTCGTGCCTGAAGATCGCGAGGCCGTCGCGCGACAGCTCGAAGAGTGTTTCTCCCACCCCAGCCAGGTGTTCCGGTGGGAAGGCCGCAAGGTGTCCAAGTCCGGCAAGGTCATCTCGGTGCGTGAGATCGCGCGCACCAGCATCAGCTCGAGCGGCCAGCCCGAGGTGCTGATCGTCTGCGACGACGTCACCGAGGAAAAACGCACCGAGCAGGCGATGTTGCAGACCCAGAAGCTGGAGACCCTCGGGGTGTTGGTGGGCGGCATCGCGCATGACTTCAACAACCTGTTGGGGGCGATCGTCGGCAACGTCGAGCTGGGCCTGCTGCGAATGCCCACCGACTCACCCGCTCGGGAATCAGTCGAGCTGGCCGCGCTGGCCGCCCTGCGCGCCGCCGAGCTGGTCAAGCAGCTGCTCACCTATTCCGCCAAGGCGCCTTTCACCCGCCAGCGCGTGAGCCTCAACGAGCTGGTGCGCGAGTTGGCCGACCTGCTGGTGGTGACCGTGGGCAAACGCGCCCGGGTCGATCTGCAGCTCATGCCCCATTCGCCGGTGGTGGTGACCGACCCGACCCAGCTGCGGCAGGTGGTGATGAACCTGGTGCACAACGCCGCCGACGCCATGGAAGGACGAGAAGGGGGCATCGTGCTGAGCACCTCGGTGGTGACGCTCGAGGCGAACAACGCTGCCCACCTGCCCCCCGGCCGCTATGCGCGCCTCGCGGTGGTGGACTCCGGGGCGGGCATCGAGCCGGGCAAGATCGATCGCATCTTCGACCCCTTCTTCACCACCAAGCGCTCTGGCCGGGGCTTGGGCCTGTCTGCCGTCAAGAGCATCGCGCACCGCCACGGGGGCGGGGTGCTGGTGGAAAGCGTGCTCGGCCAGGGTTCGAGCTTCACCGTCTTGCTTCCCCTGGCGGCCGAAGAGGTCGCTTCGCCGCCACCCGCGCTCGAGGCCCGGCCCCGGCAGTTCCCCGCCGGCGCCACCGTGCTGGTGATCGACGACGACCCGGCGGTGCTGCGCGTGCTCTGCGACATCCTCGAGGAGTTCGGGCTGGTGGCCCTGGCTGCCGGCGGGGTGGCGGCCGGGCGCAGCCTCTTTTTCAGTCACCCGGAGATCCGCTGCGTGTTGCTCGATCTCACCATGCCCGAAGGCGGGGGCGAACCCCTGGTGCGGGAGTTCCACCAGCTCAGGCCGCGCGCGCCCATCGTGCTGATCAGCGGCTTCGCCGAATCAGAGGTCACCACGTCGATGTCAGGCGAGCTGGCCGCCTTCCTCGCCAAACCCTTCACCCCGTCGGAGCTGAAAGAGGCCCTCTTGCGCGTGGTGCACTGAGGGCCTCCGTTCGAAGAAAAAAACTCAGCCGAGGTTGCCGCAGACGTTCGGCACGCCGCCGCCGCCGCAGGTCTCCTGAGGCGGGCAGACGCCGCAGTTCTGCGAGCCGCCGCAGCCGTTACCCACCAGGCCGCAGTTGGCCCCGGGGGGAGGCCCTATCTGCGCGCACGAGCGAGGCGTGCAGGGCAGGTCGCCGCAGACGCCCGGTACACCCGCGCCGCCGCACGACTGGCCCGCGGGGCACGCGCCGCACTGAATGATGTTGCCGCAGCCATCGCCGGCCGGGCCGCACTGAATGCCCTGACCACCGCAGGTCAACGGCGTGCACTGCGCCGCGCCACACAGACCCGGGCCCTGCGCGCCGCAGATCTGCCCGGGAGGACACATGCCGCAGTCGATTTGCGTGCCGCAGCCGTTACCCTGGAGCCCGCAGTTGAAGCCCTGCATCAAGCAGGTGCGCGCGGTACAGGTGCCGCCGCCGCCGCACACGCCGGGCACGCCGCCGCCGCCGCAGGTCTGAGGCAACTGGCAGGTGCCGCAGTTCTGCTGACCGCCGCAGCCGTTGCCTTGATTGCCGCAGCTGAAGCCCTGCTGAGCGCAGGTCAACGCCGTGCACATGCCGCCGCCGCACTGGCCGGGCACGCCGCCACCGCCGCAGGTCTGGGGCAAGACGCAGGGGCCGCAGTTGAGCGTGCCTCCGCACCCATCACCCTGGCTGCCGCAGGTCACGCCGAGCTCAGCGCAGGTCCTCGGTCGGCACGTGCCGCCGCCGCAGACGTTGGGCGAGCCACCACCGCCGCAGGTCTGGGGCAGGGTGCAGGTGCCGCAGTTGAGCGTGCCGCCGCAGCCGTCACCCTGGCTGCCGCAGTTCGCGCCGAGTTGAGCGCAGGTGCGCGGCGTACACGAGGTGCCGCACACGTTGGGCGATCCGCCACCGCCGCAGGTCGAAGGCAGGGTGCAGGTGCCGCAGTTGAGCGTGCCTCCGCAGCCATCGGCCGCGCCGCCGCAGTTGAAGCCCAGCTGAGCGCAGGTTCTGGGGGGGCACGACTGGGGCACCGGCACGTCGGGCCTGATGCACGAGGAAAGGTCGAAGATGAGGTACTCGAACACCTTTTCCTGCGGGGTCATGCCGCCGACCGCGCAATAGGGCCAGACGGCGGTGCTCGCGCTCGCGTTGATCACGTGGAAGTCGCTGAAGAGCACGCGGCCGCACTGGTTCTCGGGCGCCGCCGTGGTGGGGGTGTTGAAGGTGTACTGAAAGGGCGTGGTCTCGGCGGCGTTCGCCGCGGTGAACCCGTAGACCCAGCGCTGACCGGGCGGGTTGTTGATGCCGCTCAGATCGTTGCGCACCGTGGTGATGCGAATGCGGGGCACCGCCGGGGTCGAGGTGGCCGCCTGCGCGTTCACCAACTGCACCCATTCAGCGAACGTCTGACCTTTGGGGAAGCCGGTGTCGATGCGGGCGTCCTGGTTTGCGGCCGATGAGGCGCCTGGCGTGAAGGTCGCCGACGAAGTGAACGAGATGGCGCTGGGCTGGCCGTAGAGCCAGACGTAGGCGAAGTGGCTGGCGAAGATGCGGCCACCGGCGTTCGCGTAGGCTTCCATGTTCTGGCGCTGGAGGAAGGTCTTGGGCTGCTCGCTGCCCACGCAGTCGAGGATGATCATGTCGTGTTTGCGCATCTCGGCGAGGCTGTCGAAGATGGTCGAGGCCGCAGGCGTGGTGCCCGTGGTGTAGCGGCCGCCGTTGTCGCGATAGAACTTCACGCGCCCGTTGCCCGAGGGCAGTGAGTACTGGTCGGCCGCGATGCCGATCTTCGGCAACACGCACTCGATGGTGTCGACGCTGCCGGTGACCACGGCGATCTTGGGAAGGTTGTCGTTGGGGCTGAACTCGCCCTGCTTGCGCGGCAGCCGGGTCTGCTCGGCGGTCAACGCGGTGTTCGCGCAGCACGCGGGCGCCGGCACCGTGATGTAGCGGCGCCACTTGCCCAGCTGAATCACCACCGGCACCTGCGTGCCCGCGCCGCAGGGCACGTTGGTCAGCGTGAAGCTGCCGTTGGTCGAGGAGTAGGTCGAGGTCAGCGGGTTGCCGCTGACGCCATCGGCGCACTGATCGCACGTCACGCCGCCGTCACCCTCGAGGCTCGCGACGGGCGAGTTGGGAATGTAGATGAGCGCTCCGGGAATGGGGTCGGGCTGGCCGTAGCCGGCGTCGGCCTGGGTCGGCGCGAGCACCACGCCGGTCATCGTGCTGCCGCCGTCGACGCCGGGGCAGGCCAGTTGGTTCTGGCACAGGTTCACGCAGGTGCCGGCATCGACGCCGATGCTGCCGCAGAGGCTGGGAGTGCCCGCGCCGCCGCAGATGTCGGGATTGGTGCAGGTGCCGCAGTTGGCAGTGAGCCCGCCGCAGCCGTCACCCACCGGGCCGCAGTTCGCACCTTGCTGAGCACAGGTCCTGGGCACGCACGCGGGGGGCGCGCCGCACACGTTGGCCGAACCGCCGCCGCCGCAGGTCTGACCCGAGGGGCAGGTGGCGCCGCAGTTGATGATGGTGCCGCAGCCATCGCTGACCGGGCCGCAGTTCGCGTTGAGCGTGGCGCAGGTCCTGGGCAGGCAGGTGACCGAGCCGCCGCACTGGTTGGGTACGCCGCCGGCGCCGCAGGCCTGGGGGACCACGCAGGTGTTGCCGCACGGAATGATGGCGCCGCAGCCGTCGCCGATCGCCCCGCAGGTGGCGTTGAGCTGAGCGCAGGTCTTGGGCACGCACACGGTGCCGCCGCCGCACTGGCTGGGCGTTCCGCCACCGCCGCAGACGGCCGGCGCCGTGCAGGTACCGCAGGTCAGAATGTTGCCGCAGCCGTCGCCGACCGAGCCGCAGGTCGCGTTGGCCTGCGCGCAAGTCAGCGGCGTGCAGACCGCGCCGCCGCCGCAGCGGTAGGGGATGCCGCTGCCGCCGCAGGTGTCGCCGCCCAGGCAGCCGCCGCAGTTGAGCAGGCCGTTGCAGCCGTCACCGATGACGCCGCAGGTCGCGCCGGCGATGGCGCAGGTGGTGGGGATGCACTGGCCCGCGTCGTTCAGGTTGCTGCCGAGCAGGCCGCAGGTGCCGGGCACGCCGCCACCGCCGCAGATCTCGGGCAGCGCGCAGGCGCCGCAGTTCATCAAGTTGCCGCAGCGATCCGCCATCGGGCCGCACTCCACGCGGAGCTGGGTGCAGGTGACGGGAATGCAGCCGGCATCACCGCCGCACACGCTGGGCGCGGTGGGCCCGCCGCCGCCGCAGGTCTGGGGCAGGCTGCACGAGCCGCAGTTGAGCAACGCGCCGCAGCCATCGCCGATGGGGCCGCAGTTCGCGCCCGCAGTGGCGCAGGTGACGAGGCCGCAGCCGCCGTCCATCGCCAGCATCATGCCGCCGCCGCCCCCCGAGCCACCGCCCGTGCCGCCTCCGCTGCCGCCGGCCTCACCACCACCACCGCCGCCCACGACGTTGCCGCCGCCGGTGCCGGCGCCACCTCCGTCAGGGTTCACGTTGGGGTCGACACACCCCTCACAGCCAGAGACGGAGATGATCACGCCGAGCATGAGCACGGCACTTCGGAAGGAATTCCGCATTTGCATTGACTCCCAGCGGGGATGAGACGAGCGAAACTCTAGCGCGGACTCGACGTGGCTCGCCCGTTTCCTTTCCTGGGGTCACAGACCCACATCGCGCACCCCGGTTCTGGGGCTACTCGGTGCTTGCGTTCGGGCCCCGCATCCACGACCTTCCCCGCGCCCATGCATCTTCGTCTGACGCGGTCGCTGCTGCTCAGCGCAGCCATGCTTGCCCTGCTCATCTCCTGCTCCGTCACCTTCAACGACCAGGTGAAGTACGCCTGCAAGTCAGACGCGGACTGCGGGGGCGACGGCTTCACCTGCGCGATGAGCCCTTCGCGCTCGGTCTGCTGCAAGCCCACCGGCCCCGAGGTGTGCGACAAGGCCGACAACGACTGCGACGGCTTCGTGGACAACACGGGCAAGCAGGAGACCTGCAACGGGCTCGACGACGACTGCAACGACCGCATCGACGACGGCTTCGACCTGCGCACGAACTCGAACCACTGCGGCGAGTGCAACAAGGCGTGCCCGGGAACTCAGTTCTGCCGCGCAGCCGTGTGCACCATGCGCGTCGAGAGCCAGTGCTTCGACAACTTCGATGACGACGGCAACGGCCTGAAAGACTGCGAAGACCCCTCGTGCGAAAATCGCTCGTGCGGCACCAGCTGCATCTGCACGGGCCTCAAGAAGTCGGAAGATCGCTGCGACGACATGGTCGACAACGAGCTCGATTCGTTGACCGACTGCCGCGATCCCGACTGTCTGAACAAGTCGTGCCGCGAGGGTTGCACCTGCGTGGCCGACGGCGGGCAGACCGAGACCGACTGCACCGACGGCCGCGACAACGATCTCGACGCGCTCAAGGACTGCCTCGACCCTGACTGCGTCAACCAGTTCTGCACGCCGCCCGACATCTACTTCCGCTGCACCGCGATGCAGACCTGCCGCTGCAACGGGGGCGTGCAGATCTCGGAAGTGGGCTCGGTGTTGTGCCGCGATGCCATCGACAACGACTGCGATGGAGACATCGACTGCGCTGAAGGCAGCTGCATCGGCCAGAGCTGCGCGCCGGACGCGGGCGTGGGTTGCGAGTGTGGCGGCGGAGGTAAGAAAGAGGTCGGCTGCAGCAACCTGACCGACGACGACGGCGACCTGTTGGTCGATTGCGCCGACCCGGACTGCGGCGCGGGCAGGGTCTGCATGAAGCCCGACGGCGGCGGCGCCGGAGTCTGCGGCGCGTCGGCCTGCGACTGAATTCAACGGACTCCCTCGTCAACCACTTCACCCGACAAGGTTGACAAGGCCGATCCTCGACTGCAAAGAGGAACAATTCCTCGCAGTTGCAGGGAGCGTTCATGTCCACCACCGGCTTTTCGGGTCACGCCCATACCGCGCACGAGCACGCGCACGTTCACACCGAGATCCCGCTGCGCCACGACTGGACGGTGGCTGAAACAAAAGCGCTCTACGAGCTGCCGCTGCTCGAGCTGGTCTACCGCGCGCAGTCGGTGCACCGCTCGGTGTGGAAGGACAACAAGGTTCAGCTCTGCAGCCTGCTGTCGATCAAGACCGGCGGCTGCCCTGAAGACTGCGGCTACTGCCCGCAGGCCGCGCGCTACCAGACCGGCGTGAAGGCCGAGAAGTTGATGGCGGTGCCCGAGGTGCTGGCGGCCGCGAAGACGGCGCGTGAAGCGGGCGCGACGCGGTTCTGCATGGGCGCGGCGTGGCGCGAGGTGAAAGACGGGCCGCAGTTCGACTCGGTCATCGAGATGGTCAAGGGCGTCAAGACCCTCGGCATGGAGGCCTGCTGCACGCTGGGCATGGTGACCCAGAGCCAGGCCCAACGCCTCAAGGCGGCCGGCCTCGATGCCTACAACCACAACCTCGATACGAGCGAAGGTCACTACGGCGACATCATCTCGACGCGCACGTACGACGATCGCCTCGAGACGCTCTCGCGCGTGCGGGAGGCGGGCATCGGCGTGTGCTGCGGCGGCATCATCGGGCTGGGCGAGTCGATCGACGACCGTTGCCACCTGATGGTCACCCTCGCCAACCAGCCGCAGCACCCGGAGTCCGTGCCGGTCAACGCGCTGGTGCCGGTGAAGGGCACGCCGCTTTCTGACAACAAACGCGTCGACTCGCTCGAGATGGTGCGCACGATCGCGGTCGCCCGCATCTTGATGCCGGCCTCCATGGTGCGGCTGTCGGCGGGCCGCTCGCAGATGAACGACGAGGCGCAGTTGCTGTGCATGATGGCCGGCGCGAACTCGGTGTTCTTCGGCGACAAGCTGCTCACCACCGGCAACCCCGAATACGAGCAGGACATGAGCCTGTTCGAGCGCGCGGGCCTCAAACCGCTCGAGCCGAAGCTCGACAAGCCGCAGCCCCAGTGAGCTGAAAGCGCGTGGCCGGCCTCGTCGACATGTGGGCGCAGGAGAGCTTGAGCGCGCTCGAGCGCCAGCACCTGCGCCGCCATCTCGAGCCCCTGCAAAGCCCGCAGGGGGCGCACGTGCGCGTGGGCGGCCGGGCGTTCTTGAACTTCTCGTCGAACGACTATCTGGGCCTGGCGAATGACCCTGCGGTCATCGAGGCGGGGCGCGCGGCGTTGGTCAAGCACGGGTTTGGTTCAGGTGCGTCGCGGTTGGTGGTGGGTGATTCAGACGCCCACGTCTCGCTCGAGCAGGCGTTGGCGCGCTTTCACGGCAGTCAAGCGGCGGTGTTGTTCAACTCGGGCTACGCGGCGAACGTGGGCGTGCTCTGCGCGTTGTTCGGGCCGGGCGACGTCATCTTCTCCGACGCGCTCAATCACGCCAGCTTGATTGATGGGTGCCGGCTCTCACGTGCGCAGACGGTGGTCTTCCCTCATCGGGATGTCGAGGCGCTCGAGGCGTTGGTGAAGCTGCACCCCGGGCGGCGGCGCGGGGTGGTGACCGACACGGTCTTCTCGATGAATGGTGATCGCGCTCCGCTGCGCGCGCTCGAGGCGGTGTGCAAGCGGCATGGGTTGGCGTTGATCGTCGACGAGGCGCACGGCACCGGCGTGTTGGGCGCGCGGGGCCGCGGCCTGGGCGAGCTCGAAGACGTCGAGGTGGATCTTCACGTCGGGACGTTGTCGAAGGCGCTCGGTGGTTTCGGCGCGTACGTGTGTGGCGCGCCGGCGCTGCGTGAGGTGCTCATCAACCTCGCGCGCCCGCTGGTGTTCAGCACGGCGTTGCCTGCGGCCGTGTGTGCGGCGGCGGAGTGTGCGTTGGGGTTGCTCGCGGCTCCGGAGCGTCGGGCCTCGTTGCAGGCTCGCATTGCGCAGATGAGCGCGGGGCTCGAGCGGCTCGGGTATCCGGCTCGGCCCGACTCGGCGATCTTCAGCGTGATGTTGGGTGAGCCTCAGCTGGCGATGGCCGCTTCGGCTCGTTTGCGTGAGCAGGGTCTGCTCGTGAAGGCGATCCGGCCCCCGACAGTTCCGCAAGGCACCAGCCGGTTGCGGATCTCGGTGAGCGCTGCGCACTCCGAGGCCGATGTCGCTCGGTTGCTTTCGTTGGTCAGCCCTCTCCCCGACCCTCTCCCCCGCGGGGGAGAGGGAGACGGAGACAACAGAAGGAGTCTTCTTGAACACCGCTGAGCTGCTGGCCCTCGACGCCGCGCACGTGTGGCACCCCTTCACGCAGATGCAGGGGTGGCTCGATGATCGACCCCTGGTCATCGAGCGCGCGGTGGGCAACTGGCTCATCGACACCGAAGGCCGGCGCTGGCTCGACGGCATCTCGTCGTTGTGGGTGACCGTGCATGGTCATCGCAAGCAGGCGATCGACGACGCGGTGCGCGCACAGCTCGACAAGGTCGCCCACTGCACCTTGCTCGGCCAGGCCTCGGTGCCCAGCATCGAGCTCGCGGCGAAGCTCGCGTCGCTTGCCCCGAAGGGGTTGAGCCGCGTCTTCTATTCAGACTCGGGCAGCACCGCGGTCGAGATCGCCGTGAAGATGGCGTACCAGTACTGGCAACTGAGCGGCCGGCCGGGGAAGCAGAAGTTCGTCGCGCTGCGCGAGGCGTACCACGGCGACACCATCGGCTCGGTGTCGGTCGGCGGGATGGATCTGTTTCACGAACGGTTCCGCCATCTGCTCTTTCCGGTCGAGCGCGTGGCGACGCCGCACGCGTACCGCTGGCCGGGCAAAGACGTCCTCGACGAGTCGCTCGCGCAGATCGCCGCGTTGTTCGAGGCACGAGCCGATGAGCTCGCAGGCTTCGTGGTCGAGCCGTTGGTGCAGGGCGCGGCTGGCATGTTGATGCAGCCCCCCGGCTGGCTCGCGGGTGTCGCGGCGTTGTGCCGCAAACACGACGTGCTGCTCATCTGCGACGAGGTCGCCACGGGCTTTGGCCGCACGGGCACCCTGTTCGCGGTCGAGCAAGAGGGCGTGACGCCCGACTTCCTGTGCCTCGCCAAGGGGCTGACCGGTGGGTATCTGCCGCTCGCCGCGACCCTCACCAACGACCGCGTGTACGGCGCGTTTCTCGGCCGCTTCGACGAAGTGAAGACGTTCTTCCATGGCCACACGTACACGGGCAATCCGCTGGCGTGTGCGGCGGCGCTGGCCAACCTCGCGCTGTTCGAATCAGAGAAGACGCTCTCGAACATGAAGGCGGCAGAGGCCGTGCTCGCCGAAGGGCTCACCCGCATCGCGGCGCTGCCCCGGGTCGGCGAGGTGCGGCGGCGCGGCTTCATGATCGGCGTGGAGTTGGTCAAGAACCGCGCCACCAAAGAAGAGTTCCCCTTTGCGCAGCGGGCTGGTTTTCAGGTCTGCCTCGCCGCGCGCAAACACGGCGTGTTGTTGCGGCCGCTGGGGAACGTGGTGGTGCTGATGCCTCCGCTCTCGTTGACGGTCGATGAAGCGCGCCTGCTGACCGATGCGCTGGAAGACGCCATCGTCGGGACGTTGCCGTGAAGGCGCCGCGTTTCTTCGTCACCGGCACCGATACGGGGGTGGGGAAGACCGAGGTCTCCGCGGCGCTGCTGGGCTCGATGGTGAAGCTCGGCCTGCGTCCGTTCGCGTTCAAGCCGTGTGAAAGCGGAGGCAACGCCGACACCTTGAACCTGTGGAAGGCGGCGGGTGGTTGGCAGTCGCGCAAGAGCGTGTGCCTGTATCGATTTCGCGCGCCGCTCGCGCCTTCGCAGGCTGCGCGCGCCGAGCGGAAGAGCGTGAGCTGGGAGCGGCTGCTCTTTGGGTTTGCCGAGCTCGGTGACGGGCCGGGGGTGGTGGAAGGCGCGGGCGGGCTCTTCGTTCCCCTCGATGATGAGCACGATGTGATCGATCTGATCGCTGCGACGCGGTTGCCGGTGGTGTTGGTCGCGCGTGCGGGCCTGGGCACCATCAATCACACGACGCTGTCGCTTCAGGCGCTTTCGTTGCGAAAGATTCCGGTGGCGGGTGTGGTGCTCTCTCAGGCGAAGCGCGGCCGTGAGCCGTCGTTGCCGACGAACAGGCCCGAGCTGGAGCGACGGTTTCCGAAGGTGTCGTTCTTCGGGCCCGTGACGTTCGTGCCGCACGCAGCTCGCCTTCGCGCGTTGATGTCGAAGACGCTCGCGCCCCTGCTCAATCGCGGCTGACAGCGTTCCTGCTTCGCCAGCGATTTTTTGCCGAAGAACAACCGGTCCTCCTGCGCGAAGTCGAAGGAGCACTTCCTCCTCGCGCAGCAAGTGGCATCTCGACTTCGCTCGCAGGGTTGGCCGAAATAGAAATGACTCCAATCACCGGTCTCCCCGAGCGCAGTCGAGGGGGCACTTACCGCCCGAAGG
>JAYVFP010000096.1:0-4949 GCA_043773025.1 Archangium sp. | reverse complement strand
GGGGGCACTTGCTGCGCGAACCCGAAGTCATCCCTCGACTGGTCTCCCGAGGAACAGCCCACACCGTTCGCATCGAGCGAAGTCGAGATGCCACTTGCCGCGCGAGGCGGAAGTGCTCCTTCGACTTCGCTCAGGAGGACCGGCTGTTCTTCGGAAAGAAATCGCCGGTGAAACCAGTCCCCTGCTCGATGCGAACGGTGTGGGCTACTTCTCTTCGGCCGCGAGCAGCGCCTCGTACAGCCACAACACCGCATCGCGGCGCTCTTCGTCTTTCGCCAGCAGCTGCCCTGAAAATTTCGCGCTCAGCGTTCGTTCTGTCAGCACCGCTTGCAGCTCGCCCTCTGCGTTCTGCGCGAGCGCGTTGAAGTCAGGCTCTGCTCTTTGCGGAGCGCCCGCTTCGAGCCAGCGCGATCGCACGGTGTCATCTGAGGGATGAAGAAAGAACGCGCCGCGTTGTGAGAGCACTTGCGCAGTGACCGAAGCGAGCTGGTGGAGCTCGAAGCTCTGTTCGCCTCGCACGTCGACCTCGAGCGCGCGGCGAAAGGCACCCAGTGCACGGCGCAGCTGACCTCGAGCCAGGTGGTCTTCTCCCGCCTTCTTCCACGCGTCGCGATTCATCTGTTCGTCCACACCGTATCCGTTCTCGGGGTGAGGGGCCGTATTGCGGCACCACGGTTGCACCCGTCTGCTCCATGAAATGGGACACGATCGTCATCGGCTCAGGACCCGGTGGTCTCTCCGCAGCAGTGGCGCTCGCGCGCGCCGGTCAAAAGGTGCTGGTGCTGGAGCAGCACTATTTGCCGGGCGGCTGGTCGCACAGCTTCAACCTCGAGGGCTATCGATTCAGTCCCGGCGTGCACTACCTGGGCAATCTGCATCAAGGCGGTGGCCTGCGAAGGCTCTACGAGGGCCTCGGCGTCGCAGGCGATCTCGAGTTCTGCGAGATGAACCCCGACGGGTTCGACCACTTCCTCATCGAGGGGAAACAGTTCGACCAGCCCAAAGGTGTCGAGAAGTGGATCGCCCGACTCACCGCTGCCTTCCCTCATGAGCGCGAAGGGATTGCGCGCTATTTCTCCATCCTCTCCGGCATCGTGAAAGAACTGCAGGGCGCCGAAGAGCTGCTCCGGTTTCCCCAGGTGCTGAGCCTGCCGTGGAAAGCGCCGCGGCTGATGCGTTGGGGCTTTCGCAACCTGCAAGGTTTGCTGGAGAGCTGCCTTCACGACCCCATGTTGCGCGCGGTGTTGTCGGCGCAATGTGGCAACCACGGTCTGGCGCCTTCGCGCGTCTCGTTGCCGCTGCACGCGTCGATGTCGGCGCACTACCACGACGGCGCGTACTACCCGCGCGGTGGCGCCAAGCGCATTCCGCGGGCGTTCATCAAGGCGCTGCGTAAACACGGCGGGCAACTGCGCATCAGCACGCGCGTCGAGGAGATCCTCGTCGAAGGTGGCCGCGCCGTGGGCGTGCGCACGGCCAGCGGTGAACGCATCGAAGCGCAGAACATCGTGTGCAACGCCGACCCGGCGATCGTCTACGGCAAGATGCTCCCCGAGAAGTACTGCCGCGCTGCGATGCGGAAGGTCAAGCGCATGGAGTACTCGGTCAGCTCGGTCTCGGTGTTCTGCGCGGTGGAGATGGATCTCAAGGCGCTCGGCTACGACTCAGGCAACTACTGGTGGTACCGCACCAAGAACCTCGACGGGGTCTATCGCCAGATGGAGCAAGCGATGCCCGGCCCGGAGATCGACGCGCTCTTCCTCGCCATCACCTCACTCAAGGACCCGGGCCACACGTTGCCCGGTCACCACACGCTCGAGATGTTCACCTTCGTGCCGTACGAGGCGTTCGAGCAGTGGTCGAAGACGTCGCTCGGCGATCGCGGCACGGCGTACAAGGCGCTCAAGCACGACCTGGGGCAACGCGTGATGCGGGCGGCTGATCAGATCATCCCCGGCCTCAGTAAACATGTGCGCCTCCTCGAGGTCGGCACGCCGCTCACCAACGACTTCTATTGTGAGACGCACCGCGGCTCGCTCTACGGCACGGCGAAGACGCCCTGGCAGCTCGGCCCGTTCTCCTTCGACCAGCAAGGGCCGGTGGAGGGGCTGCACTTCTGCGGCGCCAGCACCATCAGCCACGGCGTCGCGGGCGCGGCGATGTCGGGGCTGATGGCCGCGACGCCCATCCTGGGGCTCAAACACTTCGAACAGTGCCTGGGCCCCACCGAGAAGCCGCTCACCATCTACCCGGCGGAGCACCCTGAAGAATGGCTCGACGAGCCGCACAGGGCGCCCACTCCAGCACTGGCTGCAGCGCACTGAACGTTCGACGTGAAGACGCTCAGAGGCGAACAATGGCTGCTGTGCGTGCGAAGACAAAGGTACATGACGGGGCGCCGTGAGTGCCCTGCTTCTTCTCTTCGTGCTGGCCGTCACCGACGCGGATGCCGGCGTCGACCCGCCCGCGTTCGATGCGGGTGACGTGCTGGTAGACGCGGGTGCACAGGAGGACGCGGGCGAGCCCTTCGACGCAGGCGTGCCACCCGGGCCGGCCGTCGCCCCTTCGGGTGACGACCTGCTCACGCCCGCCGCGGGCGCCTCGAGTGAACTCGGCGAAGAAGGCCCCGCGCCCGAACTCGCGCCCGTCGTCGAAGACCCGGCGCCGCCTCTCCCGAAGTTCTCTTTCGCCATCGTTCACGGGTTGTCGGGCCGCTTCACGCTGTCGACCTGCAGTGGCCCTCTGGGTGATTCGCCGTTCGAGAAGTTGAGCGCGCGCCTGAACGCGCTGCCCACGGGCACTGTGCGCTTCGACGCAGGAGACCTGCTCGGCGCCTCTGCCATCGGCCGCTTCGCCGTCGAGCAGGACCCCGAGGCCCTCGCGTCGGCCGTGAGCGAGCTCGGCCTTTCCGCCCGCGCCATCGGCCACCGTGATTTCGCGACTTCTCGAGCGCGCTTGCTCGCGTTCACCCACGCGCTCACGAAGAAGGGTTTGCGCAGCACGCTCAACAACCTGACCTGCACCGGAGCGGCGACCGCGGTCTGCGATGCGGTCGTCAATGGTGCAGAAGCGCCGCTGCTCATCGACTCGCCTCACGGAAAGATAGCGTTCATCGCGGCGCTGGCCCCGCAGCAGTTGCTCAACATCGCGCGTGAGCTGAGCGTGGGCGTGAAGCTCGAGCCGCCCGCGCTCGCCTTGAGTGAGGCGACCCGCCGTGCCCGCGCGCTCGGCGCCTCGCGGGTCATCGCCGTCTACGACCCCGCCATCGGCGATGAGCTCGCCGACACGCTCGCGTTGGTACGCGCTCTCGACCCGAAGGCGTTGCCCGACGTGCTGGTGATCGACGCGCAGCTCGAGCCCTTGCGCACCGCGTCGGTGGGGGCCTCGAACCTCGCGCTCGTCGCCACGCGCCCAGGCGAAGCGCTGGCCATCGAGCTGCGCCCCGACGGCACGCTGCACACGCAGACGACCGAGCCTGGCACGACGGCTGCGCCCATCACGTCGTACGCAGGCACGCTCAACCGCTCGTTGTGCGAGCAGTACCGACAACCGTTTCCCCGGGGCGAGCTCGCTCAACCCCTCGGCCGTGACGAGGCGGCCGCGTTGGTGCTCGACGTGATGCGCGAGCACGCCCACGCCGAAGTCGCCGTGCTCAACGGCCACGCCATCAGCCCGGTGGCGCAGTGGCCGCTCGAGACGCCGCTGACGCACCTCGCGCTGTTCCAGGCGCTCCCCTTCGACAACCACCTGCGCGTGGCGACCGTCACGGGCGCCGCGCTCGCCGAGTTCCTCGATTCCGCCGACGCGAAGAGCGCCTTCATTCGGGGCGCCAGGAAGAACGAAACGTGGAAGGTGAACGGCCGCGCGCTCGAGCCGTTGCAGGCGTACCGCGTGGTCACCACCGACTTCGTCGCTGAACGTCTTGGCGGCATCTTCGAAGGCGCCGAGCCGCTCGGCACGCTCACCGTTCGCGAGGTGCTCAGCGAGTGGCTCTCCATCGACAAGAAGGGGCCCTTGCTCGCTCAGCCCGTCGACCCCGCGGAGCGCACGCGCTGGTGGTTCAGCTATCGATTGCAGCTCGACCTCACGGCCGTTCGTGTCTCGAACCCGAACCAGTCGGTGTTTCAAGACACGCAGTTGCTGCGGGGCCAGTCGTTGAGCCTCGTCGGTGAGACCGAAGCCCGGGCCATCGGCGACAACCCGCTCTACTCGCTCGAGCAGCAGGCTCGCCTGCGGTACGGCGTCGTCGACACCACCACCCTCGACGGGCGCACCACCCAGGCCGTCAACAACGTCGACCTGCTCACCGTTCGAGTCCTCGCGTTCGCCCGCAAGGTGTTCGGCGCCCCCGCCTGGTACGTGCCCCGGCCCTACGTCGACACCTTCGCCGAGTCTGAGCTCACCCGGCCCGAGACCAGGCGCTACCACCACCTGCAGTTGCTCCCCACCGCGGGGCTGCGCTTCGAGCTGTTTCCCCAGTTCGGCGTCTATGTGGGCGGGGGCGCGACGTGGGAAGTGTTCGCTCGAAGCGAAGATTTGAACCCGCAGGTCCCGCCCGCGGCCGCGGTGCTGGTTGCGGGGTGGCAGCTGCGGCCCACGAAGCTCGTGAAGCTGGGCCAGCGCTGGCTCGAGGCCGAGACCAACCTCGACTTCTGGATACGCGACCCCGGCGGCCCCGCCCAGAGCCAGGCGCGGTTGCGCGCCCGGCTCGTGGTGCCGCTGTTCTCGGTGCTCTCGCTGACCGCCACGTACGACTTGTTCTTCCGCTCGGTGCGCACGCGCGATGACCTCGGCGACTGGCAGGTCATCTTCGGCGCCTCACATGATGCTTACCTCGGCCTGCAGATCGCGTTCGGCCGGGCTCATCAGTCGTTCACCTTCTGACCCGCAGCCAGCCGCGCGCGTCACTCGGGGTCGTCGCCAAACAGCACGGCGACGTGAAGCTCGAC
>JAYVFP010000095.1:0-15444 GCA_043773025.1 Archangium sp. | reverse complement strand
CGCAGTCGAGGGGGCACTTACCGCCCGAAGGCGAGGTAATCCCTCGACTCCGCTCGGGAAGAACGGTGGGCGCTCCTTATTTCGATCAACCCTGCGAGAGCAGTCGAGGGGCAACTGGGCAGAAGGCCAATCGCGAGCGTGCAAAGACCTCGCGGGTCCGCCAAAGAGAGTCCCTCGTGCAACGGCTCATTCCTTTCGTCGTTTTCTTCGCTCTCGGCTGTGCGCCGGAACAGTCGGTGCTCGGCCGTCCCTACGAGCTCGTCAGCTCACCGGGGGCTGAAGGAGAGCTGCCGCTGTTGATCCTCGCGCACGGATACTCAGCCAGCGGGCCATTGCAGGACTTCATCTTTCCGTTCTCGAAGCTGCAGGAGAGCAGGGCGTTCCATTACGCGCGGCTCAACGGAACCCTCGATCGGGTCGGCAAGCGCTTCTGGAACGCGACCGACTTCTGCTGCAACTTCGAAGACGTTCCGGTCGATGACGTCGCGTACTTCCGGGCGGTGATTGAAGACGTGAAGGCGCAGCGGGCGGTCAAGCCGGGGCACGTGTTCGTGGTCGGCCACTCGAACGGCGCGTTCATGGCCCTGCGGTTGGCGTGTGAAGCGAGTGACGTGATCGACGGCGTCGTGGCGGTCGCTGGCTCGACGTGGACCGACTTCAGCCGGTGTCCTGATGGGCGGAAGATCCCCATCCTTCTCGTGCACGGCACGGACGACGGAACGATCCTCTACAAAGGGGAAGAAGGAAAATATCCGTCGGCAGCTGGAACAGCGGAGCACTTCGCTGAACGCGACGGCTGCAGAACCATCATCTTTCTCGATCAGGGAGAGACGCGGGATTTCGTCGACCCCGTCGACCAGGAGACGAGGATCGAGCGCATCCTGTGCCGCACGCCGCTCGAACTGTGGACGCTTCAAGGCATCGGCCACGTGCCCGCGTTCAACGCGGCGTGGACTGCGGCTACCTTCGACTGGCTCGAGGCGCGCGCCCGCCCATGAGGTGGTTCATCGCTCTGCTGCTCACCGGCTGCGCCACGGTCACGCCGATGCAGACGGCTTCGGTCGTCGAGGTGGGACGCGTTCGTGTGGGCGGTCAATTGTCAGGCGGTCCGTGCGGTCAGCTCGAAGACGGTCTGCTCGGCGTGCTCAGCTGCAACACGTTTCCTGACGGCGTTCCCTTGCCTGAGCTGCGAGTCAACGCACGGACCGGCTTCGCGCGTCGTTTCGACTTCGGTCTCTCGCTCCAGGCGTACGCGCAGCTGCTCGCTCCTGAGCGGCCGTTTCAGATGGGACTGACCGCCGACGTGAAGGGCGAGCTGCTTCGAGTGCCGACTGCTGGCCCAACGCACATCGTCTCGGTCGGGGTGCTCGGTGGAGGCGCGATCGCCGGCCGGCTCGGACTGCCGCTCTGGGCTCACCTCGAGTGGGCGGTGCCGTTGTTCTACGGCCTGCAGTTCACGCAATGGGAGTTGGTCGCGAGCACGGCATTCGGCCAGCGGTTCAACGGCAGTCCCAACGTTTCGCCTTCGAGCAACGTCGCGAACGTGAGCTTCTCCTTGGGGCTGTACAAGCGCGAGCCTGCGGGGTTCGCACTTCAGCTGAGCTACCTGACGGATCCGTCGCGCTTCTCGACCGGCGCGATTCAGCTGCAGGTGGGCTTGTTCTTCGACGTGGCACCGACGAACCTTCGCTGATGTCTGTGCAGAAGCCGCTGGTCATCCTTCTCGGGTCACTTGCCCTCACCGCCTGCTGCATCGCGCGTGGCACACTCGTTTCCACGCCGCGAGGGAAGCGGCCGATCGAGGAACTCGTCGAGGGCGACCTGATCTTCAGCGTCGATCCCGAGACCGGCGCTCGAGTGGCTTCGGCAGTCGTGCAGCTCAGGCGGGCGACTCGTGAGGTGATGCGCCTGGCTGGCGACGGCTTCTCGCTGACCTGCACCACCGATCATCCGCTGTTCGATCCCGAAGAGAAGGTCTGGGCACCCGCGGGTGACTGGGCGCTGGGTACTCGCTCTGCGCTGCTGTTCGTTCCCGAGGGTGATGCGCCTCCGCACTGCTCTCGGGGCGAACGGTGCGTGCTCTCCGCGGTCAGAAGCCGCGCAGCTTCTTGAGCGCCTCGTACGCGTCTTTCAGCTGACGAAACTTCTCGCCGTTGTCCTTCGCACGGTCAGGGTGATGCTCAGCCGCGAGCTTGCGGAACGCCGACTTCACCTCGTCATCCGACGCAGCTGAGGTGACGCCGAGCAGCTCGTACTCCTTGTCGCCCTTGCCGAAGTACTCCGAGGTGATCTGCTGCAGTTGCTCATCGCTCAGGTTGAACTGCGCGACGATGCGCTTGAGCATGTCGAGCTCGCTGCGCAGCAAAGGCCCATCGACGAGACCGAGATCGTAGAGGCTGCGCACCACCTCGACGCGAATCGACGGCTTCACGGCTGAGCGTGCGCGGGTGGTGAGGAACTCGATGTCCTGCTCCGAGGCGTCGATGGCGTCCTTGAGCGCGAGACGCACCGACTCCATGGCGATCTCGTTGAACTGCAGCCGCTGCTCGAAGAACTCGCGGATCACCCGAATCTCCATCTGCACTGCAGCGCCGTCGGCCCGCGCGACCTCGACGAACAGGGGACAGAGCGCGTCGACCAGCAGCAGATCCTCCGCGCTGATCTTCTTCACCTTCGCGACCGGCTTCCGTGGCTCACGTCGCACCGGAGCAGACGCCCTTCCGAGCAGCACCTCCTTCGAGGGGGGACGGAAGGTCTTCGGCGCCGCCGGCTCGCGATCGAACGCGAAGTGCCCGATGAGCGCACCCACCGCGCCCAGGATCGCCGCCAATGGTGGGGACCACGCCAGCACCATGCCCAGGGCGCCGCCGATCATCAGGCCGAGGAGCTTTCCCAACATGCAAAGCCGAGTGTTACATGCCGCGCCTATGACGGCTCAGATCATCGATGGCAAAGCGCTGGCCGCGAAGGTGAAGGCGGGTCTCAAGACCGAGGTCGAGGCGCTCAAGGCGAAGTACGGCCGCGCGCCCGGCATCGCGGTCGTTCGGGTGGGCGAGGATCCCGCGTCGAAGGTCTACGTCACCTCGAAGGAGAAGACGGCCATCGAGCTCGGCTACGCCTCGTGGCACCACCACCTCGACGAGACCATCACCCAGGCTGAGCTGCTCACGCTGGTGAACAAGCTCAACGCAGATGACGCCGTCGACGGGATTTTGGTGCAGCTGCCGTTGCCCAAACACATCGACTCGACGCTGGTGCTGGAGACCATCAACCCCGCGAAGGACGTCGATGGGTTTCACGCGATCAACGCGGGGCATTTGTTCCAGGGGCGGCCGACGTTGGTCGCGTGCACTCCGTTCGGGGTGATGCGCATGCTCGAGGAGATCGGCTGCAAGGTCGCCGGCAAGAACTGCGTGGTGATCGGCCGCAGCAACATCGTGGGCCGGCCCATGGCGATGCTGCTGCTCAACGCCAGCGCGACGGTGACCATCTGCCACTCGAAGAGTGATGTGGAAGCCGAGGTGAAGCGCGCTGACGTGGTGATCGCCGCGGTGGGTGTGGCGAAGCTCGTCAAGGGCGAGTGGATCAAGCCGGGCGCAGTGGTGATCGACGTCGGCATGAATCGCGGCGCTGACGGGAAGCTCAGCGGCGATGTCGACTTCGAGTCGGCGAAGCAGAACGCCTCGTGGATCACCCCGGTGCCCGGTGGTGTGGGGCCCATGACCATCGCGATGTTGATGAACAACACGCTGCACGCCGCGAAGGCGCGGTTGGCTCGCTGAAGTGGAACTGCTCTTCGTCGTCGAACACGCGATGTTCCTGGATGGTGTCGGGCTGGTGCTGACGCCGGGTCCGGAGCGGCCGTTGGCTGTGGGCACACCGCTGTTTCTCGTGCGCCCCCGGGGCATGCACCTGACGGCTGTCGTGAAGTCGTTCGCCGGGCAGGGCACCACGCGCGCAATCGCAGTCGATCTGAACGATGGCGAGGTTCCTCCGGGTACTCGCGTGTTCGGCAAGGTCACGAACGTCAGCTCTGCGAACTGATGGGCTGAGCAGATCTTGCGCCCTCACCCTGACCCTCTCCTGAGGAGACTGTTGAAATAGGTGCCTCGACTCCGCTCGGCACGAACGGAACCGGCCGAAATCCGTTCAGCCCGAGCGAAGTCGAGGGCGTACTTCAACAGTCTCCAGCTTCAATTTGCGTGGCATGCGGGCTGCAGACCAGTGACGTCATGCGTCCTCTCATCCTGCTTCTCACAGTGCTGTTGGCCTCGTGTTCCCACGTGAACAAGGAAGCGCTCACGGCTGACGAACACCGCACTGAAGCGCAGGTTCACCTCGAGAAGTCTCGCGAGGCCGAAGAGAAGTTCGATCCCTCCGACACCACGCGTGCCGCCGCGCGTGGCCCCGGCAATGCCGCCGTTGGCCCCGCCGACGGTCACTTCGCCCCGTACAACCCGAGCGACCTGCACCTGCAGGAGGCCGATCGCGAGCTGGTCAAAGCCAACGCACACCTCGCCGCGGCGAAGTCGCTCGAGTCGTTCGAAGACAAGGCCTGCGCTGGGCTGTCTGCGGGTGAACGTTCGTCGTGTCCGCTCTTCGCATCCAGCGTCAAGCGCGTGGAGTGGGTGAAGGACGGCTTCAAGCTCGTCTTCAAGGATCCCAACCAAGCCGCTCCTGCGTTTGCCCGGCTGCGGTGCCACCTCGCGTACGCCGTTGCGAGCGGGTTCGACCGGCCGTCATGCCCTCTGTTCATCAAGGGCACGAAGTTGTCGGAGGCAGGCGGCGACAGCCTCATCTTCTCGAGCGAGTCTGCCGAGGTGGCGGAGGCCCTGCGGGCTCAGGCGAGAAGGGTGTTCCCTGTTCCCGCGGTGCCTCCGGTTTCAATCAGGTGAGGCCCTCACCCTGACCCTCTCCCCAAAAGGAAGAGGGGACTTCCTCACTTCACACTCCGGAGACCTTGGCGGCGGCGCTGAGCTCCCACGCGAACTTCGCGGTCTTGGTCGCGTTCGCGCCGAGCTCGACCTCGATGCGGGCGATGCCGTCTTTGCTCACCGGTGACTCCTTGGTGAGCACGTTGATCTCGACCTCCTTCACTTCAGAGACCGGCACCCGCTCTTCGATGATCAACCGCACCGGCTGCGTGCGCGTGTTCGACACGTGCAACTGCACCTTCTTCGTCGTGGTGCGCCGCCCCGTGAGCCGCGCCTCTTCGACTTTTTCCTCCGTGTCGCGGACGACCTGAAGACCATCCTCATTGCCGAAGGACAGTTTCACCGTCTCGCCCGGCGCCGCGAACTTGAGCTGGGCGCGCCCCACCAGGCCCGAGTTGCGAATCAGATCCACCGGGCCCGCCAGCAGCACCTGCCCACTCGAGTTCGGGAAGCGCGACAGCACGAACACCAGGCTCGTCACCTCAGCCGGGCACACGCGCTCGACCACCGCCTTCGCCTCGAAGGAGAACAGCGCGACCCGGTGCGGCTGCCCATCGCTGCGAACCGTCGTCGCACCCGCCGCCTGCAGCATGCGCGTCTGACCGCCGTCATCGAGGCCCGGCATCTCGGCCGTGCCCGTCGTCTCACCCGCGGTCTGAATCACCTCTTCGCGGATCGACACGTCGACCACGCGCTTCTCGAGGTCCTGCCTGGGCCGCGAGGAGAGCCGGTCTTCGATCAAGCTCGGAGGCGCCGTGCCCAGCGTCGGCCGCGCGGTAGAGAACAACAGCTCGACCTGGTCCCACTCTTCGCCGGTGCGCTGCCAGACGACCGCCTCTGCTTCGACCCGTACCTGCTCGCCCGTCAACGTGGCCCGGTAGGCCGGCCGCCACACGGCGCACGGCACCAGGTAGCTGGCCCGCACCTGCGCCTCACCCGTGCCTTCGATGGTGAGCGCCAACACGCACTCCATCCGCCGCACCGGCTCTTCAGCCGCGCCCAGCGCCCCCCGCGCTTCGGCATGGCGAAGCTCGGTGAACGCCAACGCTTGCCGGGCCAACCGCCGCTCTTCATCGAGCGCGGCCTCTTTCTCCGACAACGCGCCCAACTGCGACTTCCACTGCGCGACGTCGGTGCTGCCGAAGCCCGCAAGTTCAGAGATCGCCCGCAGCAGATCCGCCCGCGCCGCCTGGTACACCTCAGCGCGCGCCTCGAGCCGCGACACCGCGTCACCTTGCGCCAGCTTCTGCACCTCGAGCGTCTTGACCCGGGTTCGCAGCGCGCTCGCATCGGCAGGCAAGCCGCCCTGGGGCTGCTCCTTCCACCGCCGCTCGAACTTCGCGTCGATGAGCGTGCCGCCCTTCACCTCGAGCTTGAGCGAACGATCGACCGCCACCATCGGCAGCCCTTCGATCACCAGCTTGGTCACACCCGACAACACGACGGTGCCGCGGCGTTCGACCTGAGCCCGGTCTTCCATCACGACGACCTTCTTCACGGGAAGTGCGCTCATGATCAGTTTCTCCGGTTTCCGCCGACGAGCATCTTGTCGGCCGGCATGCGTATGGCGAACTGCGCGGTCAGCTTCAGGCTGCCTCCAGGCGGCACCGTCACGCGCCATCTCCGCGCACCTTTGACGATCACCCCGTCGACGGGGCCTTCGACTTTTTCCCAGGGCGGCGTGGAGGCGAGCTCCTCCACCTTGAGATCTTTCTCTTCGGAGTCGACCGTCGGCACGCGCTCGCGCACTTCGATCAGCGCAGGCGCGGCGAGCCGGTTGTTGAGCTCGATCTCGACGTCATGCGGCAACACGGTCGAGCCGCCGAGGAAGCCACCGGTGGTCTCCTTGTAGTGCGTCTTGCGCGCGACCTTGAGCGCCTCTTCGACGCCCAGGCCCAGCCGGTGCGACTGCTCTGCGCCAGGCCCGATGGCCGGCAGCGAGGTCGTCATGAGGAACTCGTCACCCGCCGTCACGTCGACGGGCCCCGGCAGCAACGCGTGCGTGCTGCGGTTGGCGATGGTGAGCGTGCGGTAGACCCTGGGCTCCACCGAAGGAACGCAGACGTACTCGGGCGTGAGGCCGACCGCGCACGACATCACCGGCACCAGCACCCACTTGCCCGTCGAGGGCACGTCGAGCCGCGCACCGCCGTCGTAGAGGTAGTCGAACGAATTCACCGAGGTGACCGGGTTGCACGCCGAGGGCAGTGAGAGGTTCTGCACCTCGTACGCGGCGCGCTGGGCCCGGCTCACGATCGCCATCACCACGTCGATCTGCACCGAGACACCGGCGACGAACGCGAAATCCCACTCGGAGGCATTGGTGAGCTTGCCGCGGCTGCCAGAGTTCTCAGGCGTGCCCATCGCCAGCCGCGAATAGTCGCCGAAGCTCGCCGCCAGTCCGGCCGGGGGCTCTTCTGGCGAAGGCTCAGGTGCCTCGAAGTCGTCACCCGGAGCGTCGCCATCGAAGTCGGCCATCGCCTCCACGTCGTCCGCCATTTCCTCGCGCATCAGCCCGCCGAAACCACCGCCCCCCCTGGGCGCCGGTGCAGCAGACACCCGTTGCATGCCGCGGGACTGACTGGCCATCGGCGGTGCCGCTCCTTCAGAGACCGCCGCGAACGAGCCAGTCGCCCTGCTCGAAGGAGCCGCCATGCGCGGGGGAGGCGGCGGCGGTGGCGGCCCACCCCGGGCCATGGCCTTCTTGGCCATGACGGGCTGCGGTTGCGAAATGGAGAGGGGCGACGCCGGAGGCGCAGCGGGCCTCGAGGGCGAACGGTTGCCGGCCAGCGCGCCGTCGTAGCCCTCGAACAACGCCTCCAGGCCCGGAGGCGGCTCGCGCCAACCCGACCGCGCGGGCGCTTCCTGACGACGTCCTATCTTGAGTGACTTGAGCTCAGGCATGTCGGCGCGCCGCGAGTCTGAAGCGGTGCTCAACGAGAGCCGTACGTCGTTCCAGTCTTCGCCGGTGTTCTGCGCCACCGACGCCCGCATCTGCAGCGCGCCGTTGGTCAGCCCTCGCTCGAGGGTGAGCGAATAGCTGGGCACCCAGCGCGCACCGGGCACGCGGTACTCGAGCTCGAGCTCAAAGGGTTCGGTGGGCGCTTCAGCCAGGGTGACCACCGCGACCCGTGAGAGCCGGGCCCGCTCCGCGCGTTTCGCGCTCGAGGCCTCTTGCATGCGCCGCTGGCGGAGCTGCTGCTCCTGATGGGCGTCGAGGATCTCCTGATCGAGCGCGCGCCTTCGTTCGAGCCGGGTGCTCAGCTCGCTCTCGGTGAAGTCACCCAGCGCCAGCATCGCCTCCACGGGGGCAGGGCGGGGCGGCTCACCGCGTTTGTGTTCGAGAAAGCTCGGCTTGAGCGACTGCAGCTCGGCGATCTCTTGATTCAGGCGTTGCCGGGCCAGCTCGAGCTGCGCGAGCTTCGCGCCCGCTTCTTCCCAGGCCCGCTGCTCGGCCGGCACGTCGACCTCTTCGGCCAACTCGACGTCGAATTGCGGCCGCACGTCGACCACCCGCCCCGAGCCCACCTGCACCCGCGCGCGCAAGGAGCCGGGCTCGAGCGACAACGGCAAGCCACCGAAGCGCAGCTGTCGATCCGGGCCACCCGCGAGCTTCGCGATGCGCCGGCAGAGCGCGCCCGCGCGGTACACGGTCACTGAATCCAGCGTCGAAGAAAGGGTGCTCACGAGGCCTCCAGAATCGAAATGGAACGGGGGAATGGTGGTGCTTTCAGCACTTCAACGAAGGCCAGCCCGATTCAGTGACATCAACAGGGCGGGGCGCAGCGGAGCTTCATGTCGGCCTGGGGAATACAGCGGCCCGAGAGGCACTCGCCGTCTTCCTTGCAGATGCTGCCCGGCCTCAATGAGGGCGCACGGCACTGCCTCGTGACTTCTTTCTCGCAGAACCCCGAAGCGCAGGGAATGGCGACGGTGCGGGTGGCGTCGATGCGCACCGCGCAGGTCTCGCCTTCACTCGCGGGCCCCGTGCAGACCCCTACGTCACCCGAACTCGACGGCTTGCAATAGACCTGAAACCCAGAGCAGTTCTGCTTCGAAGGCGTGCACGACTGGCCGCGCTCCGGGAGCGTGCTGCACTGATTGGTGGTGTCCTGGCAGGTGAGGCCCGGCGCACACTGATCGCCCACGAAGGCGGCGTAGGCGGTCTGAGGGCAACTGAACTGCTCTCCATCAGGGGCACGGCAGGAACCCGCCGCGGGCGCCGAGGCCGGGAAGCCGCCCCAGCTCAAGTCGGCGCAGACGAGGCCAGCACGGCAGCTCCAGTGGAACTTGCAGTCGGCCGATTCGCCGCGCGGCACGATGCAGGTGCCTTCGATGCCGTCGACGAAGGGCACCACGTCGCACGCAAGCCCCGGCTCACAAGGGCTGAGCCGAGCGAGGTCGACCTTGCAGCTCTCGCCGAGCTTGCGGCGGGGGCGGCAGCTGCCCAGGCAGATGAGCTCGGGCTCGCACTCCGCGCTCGTGGTGCAGGTCTCGTCGACGGTCTTCAAATACGTGCAGCGCGTACCGTCGCACCGCAGCCCCGTCGCGCAGCCGATACCGCAGGGCTCGTTGAGGAGGCTCGAGGTGACGCAGGTGCCTCGGCACGAGCTGGTGTCTTTCACGCACACGGTGCCTTCGACACACTCGACCAGGTGATCACACTGTTGGTTCGAGGTCAGCGTGCCCGTCACCAGGCCCGTCTGCAGCCCGCAGTCATCGAAGGGCTGAACCACTGCGAGCGGGTAGTCAGGCGGGAAGGAAGGCGGGCAGGCACTCGAGGTCAGCCGCCTTTCACAGGAGCTGAGCTGTGCTGCATTGAACGAGAGCTTCTTTGCTTCAAAGGAGGCCGACAGGGTCTCGTATTCAGCCAGGCAAGTCGCCTGCGTCTGGTCGATGCACTCCGACCGACTGAGCCGCGTGAAGGCTGGGTAGCAGCGCAGCTTGAGCTCGCACTTGGCGGCCGCGATGCGCGAACACACTTCGAGCGCGAACAGCTCGCTGCCGGCGTCGACACCTGCATCCACCACCGGAACAGGGACCGGACAGCCAAGAGCAAGGACAGCCGTGGGGAAAAGCCACCATCCGGCGCGCGTCATGCCCAGACCTTAGCCCCGGCAGAAACTCAGCTGCCGCGCTTTTTCACCACGCCCGCCTTGTCGACGATCGTGCCCTCAGGGAGCTTCGTTTCGACCTTCTCGCGGAAGCCCTGCACGGAAAAGCCAGTCTCGATCAACGTGGCGACACACGCGGTCTGCACGCGTTTGGCGGTCTCTTCAGCGGTCAGCAAGGTGAGCAGCGGCTCGCGCGCCGGCTCGTACTTCAGGCTCGCCAGGGTCTTGAGCGCCGCCATCTTCACGTCGTCCGACATGTCGTGGAGAAAAGGCACCAGCACCGGGCCCACGCGCTCGTCCTGCTTCCCCTCGAGGAAGCGGATGAGCACCTCTTTCTTCTCGGGATCGCGAGTGTAGTTGGCGCCGAGCCGCTGGAGCTCGTCGGTGACCACCGCCATCACCTCGTCGGGGTTGAGCACCGTGTCGAGGATCTTGAGGGCCCAGCTCGAGGCCGCGTCGCTCCGGGTCAGGAAGGCCTTCACCGGGGGCACGGCGTCTTTCTCGAGATCGCAGATCGCCTCGAAGACATTCTGCTTCTCTTCGGCGTCGGTGGTCTGCGGGTCGACCGCGAAGGTGAAGCGGTTCATCAGCACCGGCACCGCGTCGGGGTGCTTGAGCTCGGCCAACTGCTGGAGCGCCTTTTGCCGGGTGGCCGCGTCGCCATACTTCTGTGTCGCCTTCGCCTTGAGGCGCTGCGCTTTGTCAGCCGGAGTACCGCCACCAAAGAAATCGAGCAGGCCCATATCGAGGTCGCCTTACCAGTCTGCGTTTGAGTTCACAGCGTCAACTTCGCCCGCACATCGCCGTGGTAGTGCTTGTCGAGCGTGTGTACGGCCTTCCGGGCGGTGTCGTCGAGGTGCTCTGGCAGCTTCACCATCACCACCAGGAAGAAGTCACCCGCAGGTGCGCCGCGCATGCCGGGAACGCCCTTGCCGCGCAGTCGCAGCTTGGTGCCCGACTGGGTGCCCGGTTTGAGCGTCACCGTCACTGAACCGCCGAAGACCGGCACGTGGATTTCGCCGCCCAGCGCCGCTTCACCCACGGTCACGGGCAGATCCAGAAAGAGGTCCTGACCTTCGCGGCGCACCAGGGGGTGTTCGGCGACGGTCAGCTCGAGGAACAGGTCTCCTGGAGGACCGCCGCGATCGCCGGGTTCGCCCTGGCCGGTGAGGCGGACCTTCGAGCCGGTCTCCACGCCGGGGGGGATCTTCACCGTCAGACGCTTGCCGTTGAGCGAGATCTGCCGCTCGGCGCCCAGCACCGCATCCATCAGGGTCACGTCGAGCGTGGCCTGCACATCACCGCCGGCGCGAGGGCCCGCGGGGCGCCTGGCACCACCGCGGCGTTGTTGCCCGAACATCTCTGAGAGGATCGACTCGAAGTCGACGCCTGCGCCATCAGCGTTGAAGCCACCGGGGAACCCGCCGCCGGGTGTTCTGCCGCCGCTCCGGTACGATCGGAACTGCTCGGCTTTGCCCTCATCCCACCCGAGCTTCGCGGCGTCCTCCCCGAACTCGTCGTACATGCGGCGCTTCTTCGGGTCGGACAGCACCTCGAACGCCTCGTTGAGCGCCTTGAACTTTTCCTCGGCCTGCTTGTCCCCCGGGTTGTGATCCGGGTGGTACTGCTTGGCCAACTTGCGATAGGCCTTCTTGACCTCGTCGGCTGTTGCGCCGCGAGCGACACTGAGCCGCTGGTAGAAATCCTGCACCATGATCGTGCTGCACACTAACCATCTGTTCGGTCTGCGCCACTGGGCAATTGCCCTGTCTCTGCATGCGTTTGGGGCGGCTGCACAACCTGCAACCCGGGTGATCGATCGCGCCGTCGCGTCGATCGAAGGCAAGGTGATCGCGTTCTCGCAGCTGCAATTCGAGGCGCGCGTGCTGCTGGTCTCGGCGGGTGGGGTGCAGGCTGCGTTTGCCCCGCTCGATCAAGAAGTGCTGCAAGCGAGCCTTCAAGCGGTGGTCGATCAACGCCTCGCCCTGCTGGAGGCCGACAAGCTCGAGGCCTACCCCCTCGAACCCGGTGAGCTCGAGCGCGCCATCGCCTCGTTCCGCGCCCGCTTCGAGAGCGAGCAGCGTTTCGCCGAGTTCCTCGACGCGCATGAAGCCGAGCTCAACGATCTGGCCGAAGTGCTGCGCCGCTCTCTGCGCGCCGCGCGGGCGCTCGAAGGCAAGCTGCGGCTCCGTGCGCAGGTCAGTGAGCGTGAAGCGAAGGTCTGGCGCACCGGCCACGCCGAGCTGAAAGACGTTCCGGTAGAAAAGGTGAGGGCGATGCTGGTGCAGCAGCGGTTCGGTGAGCTGGTGAAAAAAGAGCTCTCGGATCGAAGGCGCCAGGTCGACGTGCGGCTGCTCGGCCCCTTTGCACCAAAACAGGGCGGGCCATGAGAGAGCGAGAACTCGCCCCTGACGTGCGGCTGCGCAAGATGGCGCTGTCCGATCTGCCCGCCGTGATGGCCATCGAACACCAGGCGTTCTCGAACCCCTGGTCGACCGACATGGTGCGCAAGGAGTTGAGCCAGGACTGGTCGACCGTGCTCGTGGTGGAAGAGGTCACGCCCGCGGGCTGGCAGCTGCGCGCCTTCGCCATCTTCTGGCTGGTCGCCGACGAAGTTCACATCTTGAACGTGGCCACCGATGGCGCGGTGCGACGCCGGGGCTTTGGGCGGCAGGTGATGGAGGCGGTATTGGCGACGGGGAAGACCCAGAAATGCCGCCTGGCCACACTCGAAGTGCGAAGGAGCAACGAAGCAGCGCTCGCTCTGTACGGTTCGCTGGGCTTCCGCGCCGTGGGGATGCGCCCGAGCTATTACCAGGACAACAAAGAAGACGCGGTCATCATGATTCTGGACCTCTAAAGCTCTTGATCGCTTGACACTCTGAAATCGAGACTGTAAGCGGGCCGCCCTTTCCAGTCTTCCAGCAGCTTCAAGGACGAAATGCCGACCATCAATCAGCTCATCCGCAAGGGCCGTGAGCAGCTCAAGTACAAGTCGAAGAGCCCCGCTCTCAAGTCGAACCCGCAGAAGCGCGGTGTTTGCACGCGCGTGTACACCACGACCCCCAAGAAGCCGAACTCGGCTCTCCGGAAGGTCGCTCGTGTGCGCCTCACCAACGGCGTCGAGGTCACCTCGTACATCCCCGGCGTCGGCCACAACCTGCAGGAGCACTCCGTGGTGCTCATTCGTGGCGGCCGCGTCAAGGATCTCCCCGGCGTTCGCTACCACATCATCCGCGGCACTCTCGACTCTGTCGGCGTGCAGGGCCGCAAGCAGTCGCGCTCGAAGTACGGCGCGAAGCGTCCCCAGTAACCAACCTTTCTAAGCGAGAACGACCATGCCGCGTCGCCGAGTACCCAATAAGCGAAAAATCAACCCCGATCCGAAGTTCCAGGACCGGCTCGTTGCGAAGTTCATGAACGACCTCATGCGGAAGGGCAAGAAGTCGACCGCTGAACAGGTCGTCTACGGCGCCTTCGCGCTGATCGAGGAGCGGGCGAAGGAAGAGCCCCTCAAGGTCTTCAAGAAGGCCCTCGACAACGTCAAGCCCACCCTCGAGGTGAAGAGCCGCCGTGTCGGTGGCGCCACCTACCAGGTGCCCGTCGAGGTCCGTCAGGATCGCCGCGTGGCGCTCGGCATGCGCTGGATCATCACGTACGGCAAGAGCCGCGGCGAGAAGACCATGATGGAAAAGTTGGCTGGCGAAATCATGGACGCCGCCAACAACCGTGGCAACGCGGTCAAGAAGCGCGAAGACACGCACAAGATGGCCGAGGCCAACAAGGCCTTCGCTCACTACCGCTGGTAATCACCTCACGGTGATTCTCGAAAGGCCTCGGGCGATTCGCTCGGGGCCTTTTTGCTTTCCGACACCCCGTCAGACCCTTTAAGGCGCGCGCCATGCCTCGCGACACATCACTCGACCGGTACCGCAACATCGGGATCATGGCCCACATCGATGCGGGCAAGACCACCACCACCGAGCGCATTCTGTTCTACGCCGGCGCCATTCACCGCATGGGTGACGTCGATGATGGCAACACCACCACCGACTGGATGCCGCAGGAGCGCGAACGCGGCATCACCATCACCGCGGCCGCGATCACGTGCTTCTGGGAGCGCAGCGGGCAGAGGTACCGCATCAACCTGATCGACACCCCCGGCCACGTCGACTTCACCATCGAGGTCGAACGATCGTTGCGCGTGCTCGATGGCGCGGTGGCCGTGTTCGACGGCGTCAACGGGGTGGAGCCGCAGTCAGAGACCGTCTGGCGCCAGGCCGACAAGTACAAGGTTCCCCGCATTTGTTTCGTCAACAAGATGGATCGCCTGGGCGCCGACTTCGACATGTCGGTCGCCTCGATTCGCGAGCGGCTGGGCGCGAACCCCCTGGTGCTGCAGCTACCGCTGGGCCGCGAAGAATCGCTCAAGGGCGTCATCGATCTGGTTCGCATGAAGGCCATCGTCTTCAGCGACAGCGACAAGGGCAGCAACTTCGAGGTCGTCGAGATCCCCGAGGAGTACGCCGAGGCCTCTCGAGCGGCCCGCATGGCGCTGGTGGAGGCCGCCAGCGAGCTCGATGACAAGCTGATGGAGAAGTACCTGGAGAACGAGGGCAGGGACATCACTGAGGAAGAACTGCGCGCCGTCATTCGGCGCGGAACCATCGCCCTCAAGATTTTCCCCGTGCTCTGCGGTTCTTCCAAGCAGCACCGCGGCGTGCAGCCGCTGCTCGACGCGGTGGTCGACTACCTGCCTGCGCCGATCGACGTGCCGCCCATGGTGGCGCTCGACAAGAACGGCACAGAAGTGACCTGCGAGACGAAGGACGACGCGCCCTTTGCCGCGCTCGCGTTCAAGATCATGAACGACTCCTTTGGCACGCTCACGTTCATTCGCGTGTACTCAGGGCGGCTCGAGTCGGGCACGGCGGTGTGGAACACGGCGAAGAAGAAGCGCGAGCGGGTAGGGCGCCTGGTGCAGATGCGCGCCGACAAACGCGACGAGATTCAAGAGTGCCTCGCAGGCGACATCTGCGCGATCGTCGGGCTCAAGCTGGCGACCACCGGCGATACTTTGTGCGTCGAGTCGAACCAGGTCTTGCTCGAGAAGATCGAGTTCCCTGAGCCGGTGATCCAACTCGCCCTCGAGCCGCGCAGCACCGAAGACGCCGACAAGCTGGTGCAGGCGCTCGCCAAACTCGCGGTGGAAGACCCCAGCTTTCGCGTGCGCACCGATGAAGAGACCGGGCAGACCATCATCGCTGGCATGGGCGAGCTCCACCTCGAGATCATCGTCGACAGGCTCAAGCGCGAGCACAAGGTTGAAGCCCGCGTCGGTAAGCCCCAGGTGGCCTACCGCGAGACGATCACCAAAGTGGCTGAGCGGGAGCAGC
>JAYVFP010000094.1:0-15500 GCA_043773025.1 Archangium sp. | reverse complement strand
CGGGCGGTAAGTGCCCCCTCGACTGCGCTCGGGGAGACCGGTGATTGGAGTCATTTCTATTTCGGCCAACCCTGCGAGCGGAGTCGAGGGATTGCCTCCCCTTCGCACTGCAAGTGCCCCCTCGACTGGGCTCGGAGAGACCGGTGATGGAACCCGATTCCTATTTCCGCCAACCCGCTCGGGATGACCGGTGTGAACGCGGCCTGGTGAACGGTGACTTTCATTGGGAGGCAGGGGCAGGATACCGCTCGTGATGTCGCGCTGCCGCTGGTTGCTCTCCTTGTTCGTTCTCGCGTGTGGGCCCGCGCCCGTCGAGCCTCCGCATTTTCTGTGGAGCGCCGATCCCCAGAGTCTCGACAACCCGCTGCCTGATCAACGGTTGATCGTCGACGGCGCGCTGACGCTGCGGCCGAAGTGGTACCAGCCCTTTCTTCCCCCGAAAGCCATCACCGCGAAGTCCGCCTCGTACTTCAACAAGCTGGGTGCTCAGGCGGTGCGCGCGGTCACCTCGCAGAGCAACTTCGGCAGCACGTTGATCCGCGTGAGCGAGCCGCTCGATCCCGACTCCATTCAGGGCAGCGTGGTGAGACTGGTCAGAGACGGCGCGGGCTGGCGCGTGCTCGAGCGGCCGGTGGCCGTGCAGCACCCGCGTGACGTGCTCGCCGCGCGTGGCATGCCGTTGCCCGAGGGCTATCCCGAGTTCATCGCCACCCGCCCGACCATTCCCCTGCCGGAAAACACGGATGGCCTGTTGGTGGTGCTTCGTGGGCCGAAGACCACGAGCGGTGTGGCGTTCGGCCGCGGCGATGCCTTCGTTGCGAACAAGCCCGAGCTCGAGTCCGTCGCAAGGGCGCTCGGCGTGAAGGTGGAAGACGTGTTGCTCGCTTTGCCCGAGCACGCGGGTGACATCACCTCGGCGCCGCGTGCATTGGCGCAGTGGGCTGAGGCGAACCCCGCCGCCGTCACCATTCCTGCGCAAGGTGTGGTGCCCGATGACAACAACGGCAGCAGGCCCGTGGGGGCGTGGCGCCCGACGGATCCCGACTGGGGCCGGGTGACGCCGTGGATGGAGAAGTACGCCTTCGCCCGCCCCATCACGCACGTCGGCGTGGTGATCATCGGCGAGCTCGCGTCGCGTGACCTGCGCGAAAACGGTCTGGTGCGCGCCGATTGGCAGGCTCTTCCCTCGCTGGCCCCCGTGGTGCCGCTGCGCTTCGTGCTCACGTTGCCCGCGGGCCCCAAGCCCCCGGGGGGCTGGCCGGTGGTGATGGGGCAACACGGCGTGGCGGGCCGCAACACGCCGCGCGTGGGCGTCATCGAAGGCTTTTGTCTGGAGTGGGCGCAGACCCTCGCGCGCCGTGGCCTGGGCTGCATCGGCATCGACGCTCCGAACCACGGCTATCGCGGCAACTTCACCGCGTTCTTCAGCATCGATGACCTGCCCGCGCTGCGAGATCGCTTTCGTCAGATGACGTTCGACTTGCTGCAGGTCGAGCGCGCGGTGGTCACCATCGACGCCGACGGTGATGGCGTCTCAGACGTGGCGCCGAAGGTTCGCTACTTCGGCAACTCGATGGGGGCCATCATGGGCGCGGGCTTCGTGCCGGTGTCCAACCGCATCACCAGCGCGGTGCTCAACGTGCCGGGCGCGGGCCTGTCGAACGTGGTGATGAGCCGCTTCCTGCAAGACCTCATCGGTCTGCTCATCGTCGCGCAGACCGACCTCGCCTTCGACTCACCGGAGTACCTCGCTTCGTTTCCGCTCTTTCGCGCGGTGGCGCAGCCGTTCTTCGATCCCGGAGATCCCATCAACTTTGCGCCCACCCTCAGGCCGGACATCGCGGTGCTGCAGCAGACGGGGCTGGGTGACCTCGTCATTCCGCTCGACACGAGCGTGGAGCTCGCGGGCGCGCTCAAGCTCACGGAGCTCGTCTCGCAGTCGGGGACGGAGCCCATTCACGCGTTCGTGCGCGTCGATGCGGCGCGCTACCTGCCCGCGGCGCAAGCGGCGAAGTACAACGGGCACAACGTGATGTGGGACTTCGCGCCCGTGCGCGAGCAGGCGATTCGTTTTCTCGAGAGCGATGGCCGCGTGCTGCTGGCACCTTGATGAATTCCACTCGCCCGGCGTGAAGAAGCGGGAGATAGGGTCAGGTTATGTCTACCGAAGATGAACTCAAGGCAGAGGTCGCGGCGCTCAAGGCTGAGATGGAAGCGCTCAAGGCGCGCACCAGCAAGGGCATCTCGCTCAAGGTGTCCGAGAAGGGCGCCGTCTCGGTCTACGGCATGGGCCGTTTTCCGGTGACGCTCTACAAAGAGCAGTGGCTCAAGCTGCTCGACATGAATGAAGACATTCGCCGGTTCATCGCGGACAACGACAGCAAGCTCAAGACGAAGGACTGAGTGCTGTTCGGCTGCGTCGCGCTCGTGTTGTCAGCCGCTGATGCCCCGCGGCTGCTCGACCCCGAGGTGACGACCGTCGATTTCGAAGAGCTTCACTTCGAAGTGCGGCGGCTCGATTCTCAGATTCTCGTGCTGCCCACTCGCATGCCCATCGGTTTCGGCCTGGGCACGTCTGCTTCGCTCGTCACAGGCGTCGTGGCCCTGGCGCTGGGCATCGGCTACACGATTCCGCAGGCCGGACCGGGGGTCGAGGGCGAGGCCGTTTGGCGGAACGCTCCGTTCTACTTCGCGGCGCTCTCCGGTCTCGTGATGAGCGTCGTGCTGGTCGTCATGGGCTTCGATGCGCTCAAGGCCGCGAACGTCGAACGCGTGGCGCTGATTCGAAGGCGTGATGCGGCGCTGCTCAAGCTCTCGGCTCTCGAGCGATAGTCGAAGTACAGGCGGCCAGCGCGGCGAGCAGGCAGAGGTCAGCGGGGCGGTGCAGGGGGAAGTTGACCAGTGAGCGTGCGAGCAGTGCGCTCAGGGCTGCGAGCAGGCGTGGGTCTTCGCTTCTCCACGCAGCGAGAAGTGGCGCGCTGAACGCGAGCAGCAGCGCGAGGAAGCCGAGAACGCCTCGCTCCAGCAACCACTCGAGCCAGTCGGCGTGCACGTGATCCTGAAGGGCCGCAAAGGCGTGTTGTGGATCAGCTGAGACGCACGCCGCGTCGGGGCAGCGGGCCTGCCAGTACGAGAGCTCCCAGGTGGGCCAGGCGAGCACGGTCGAGCCGACGCCATGACCGAGCAGGGGCGCATCTGCCACATGAGGCAACGCGACGCTGACGAGGTACCGCCGGCCATCGATGGTTTGACCGAGATCGCGTCCGACGAGCCCAAGACCCAGCACCGCAAAACCGACACACATCGCCGCAACCATTTTCCGCCGAGAGCAAGAGCAAGAGCTCCCTCTCCCCGAGGGGGAGAGGGTCGGGGAGAGGGCAGTCCGCTGAATGATCACCACCGCCCCCGCCACCATCGCGCTCAACAAAGTCGCAAAGCTGCGAGTGACGATCAGCGCGGGAATGATGATCAGCAAGGCAAGTGCCCCCTCGACTGCTCGCGGGGGGAACGGTCCTCTCAGGGGGAGCAGCAGGATCGCGATCGGCAACAGCATCGACGCCACGAAGTCGGGATTGCCGAGAGTCCCGTACACCCGCAGCCTTTCGTCACCGACCTCTGGACTCGCAAAGCCGAGCGCATCCACCCCAACCGCCTGCAGCAGCACCACCGCGCCCACCACCACCGCCGCCACCCCAACGATGCGCGTGAACGGCCGAAGCTCGGCCTGCCAACTCGCGAGCGCCCACGCGAAGGCCATCGCCTGAAGACCCGCTTCCGCCCCGTGCCACGTCTGCACCGCCGTGAACGCGATCAACGGAAGCGCAGTCCACCGCCACTTCGGCAAGCTGATCAGCGCACCGATCAACGCGGCCACCACGAACACCCACCGCTTCGGATCATGAAACGCGCTCTGCGACGCAGGCCACACCGCCAGCAGCGTCACGCTCACGGCGATTCCAGGCAGCGCACGACGCACGCGCGAATCCTTGACCGCGGTCAGCGGCACCGCAAGGGTGGCGCGATGAAGATCACCTCCATCGCCTTCGCGGGTCTCGCCGTCGTTCTCCTCTTCGCACCGGTCAACGCGGCGTTCGCGTGTGGCTCGGACTCCGACTGCAAGGTCGGCAAGTGTTCGAGCGGCAAGTGCGGAAGCTGCGGCTCGGATTCCGACTGCAAGGGTCACAGCAAGTGTTCGAGCGGCAAGTGCAACAGCTGCGGTTCTGACTCCGACTGCGGCGTGGGCAAGTGCTCGAGCGGGCAGTGTGGTTCGTGCGGTTCGGACTCCGACTGCAAGGGCGGCTCGTGCTCGAGCGGCAAGTGCTCGAACAAAGACAACTACACCAAGGGTTGATCGTGGAACTCATCGGACGTCGCAGCTCTCAATTCACGCGTGTCGCGCTGATGCGACCAGGCGCTTGCGGTGTTGCCTGCGTCGCGCACGATCAGCTTGTTTGAGGTGACTCTGTTTTGTCTCGTTGAGCACCTCAGTTTTCGCGGGACGCTTTCGGTCGAGCCGTATCCGGCGTTGCAGCGGTTCGTGAAGGCGTTTGGGGTGCGGGCTTCGGCGCAACAGACGGCGTATCGGTTCGATACGGCCCCCTCACCCTGACCCTCTCCCCAAAGGGGAAAGGGGACTTTGATTCGCTAGCGTTCAGCTAGACGTGCGTTTCGCCTTGCGTGAATCGGTGCTTCTTCTGCGGGTGCACAGAGCGCTGCGTGTTGCCTCGCGAGCTCGAAGTTGCGCAGCCGGTGCTCGTACAACTTCGCCAGGCGCAGGTGCAGCGGTGCGGGCTCGGCTGAGCGGGCCACGGCTCGCAACAACGCTTCCACCGCTTCCCGATACTCACCGCGGCGCCGACGCAGCTCGGCCTCGAGTGACCACGCGTGTTCAGCCACCGCACCCTCCGTCGCCTTGCCCAGGAAGCGCAGCGCACGTTCATCATCACCGTGCCGCGCGGCCACGCTGGCCAGCCCCAGCGCAGTCTCGGGTAAGACAGGGTGCCGCTCTTCCCACGCAGCGACGAGGCGGTTGACGAGCTGCACCATGCTCCGCACGTCCTGCTCGTTGTGCGAGAGCACGCGCGCCAGCACCGCCACCCGGCCCGTGCGCAAGAAGTCGAACCACGCCGCGGGGATCAACGCGCCGTCGATGTCGCCCTGCCGGTGCACGTCGAGCACCCGCTTCTCGAGCGTGGAGAGCTTGAGCTGATCCAGGTGATGCCTGAACACCCTTCGCGCGCAGTGAAGGAGATCGACGTGCGGTCTCTCGGGCGGGGGCGGAAGTCGATTCATCACGAAGCGGCTGCGCAACAACGGCCAGTCGAAGCTGCGCCCGTTGAAGCTGAGCAACAGGGTGCTCTCTTCGATGCGCGAAGCGAGCCACAGCAGCATGGGCCGCTCCTGCCCGGGGCCAGGCAGGTGCACTTGCGAGACGAGCACGTTGCCGTCGCGCACTTCGGCCGTACCAAGAAGAAACGCGAGCGTGCCCGTGCCACCTGCGAGGCCCGTGGTCTCGGTGTCGAAGTAAAGCGGGCGTGAGGTGTCGAGGGTGGTGTCGGTGAGCGCGAGTGCTGCGAGCGAGTCGGCGTTCACCGGTACGACGAGGCCACCGTCGCTCTCGCGCAAATGAAGCGTTCCGAACTCGGTCTCTCGTGGCTCGATGAGCGTGTCGAGGCGCGCCCGGGGCGGGGAAGGGCGCTTCGGCGCCATCGGCAGGTGTGCCAGCCGGGCGGCGATCGAGAGACCGGAACCGTTCATGAAACCGCGTTCACTCCGAGCGCCTCGAGGATGACGAGCGCGAGCGCCTTTCGATTTTGCGAGGCCCTCACCGCGACCTTCTCACCTGGGGAAAGGGGGGCGATGACGGGGCCGACACAAGCGGGGCAGCCCTGTTCGCACGCGCAGTTCTCGAGCAGCGTGCGCGTTCCTCTGAGCAACGTCTCGCGTTCATCGAACAGGCGTGAGGCGAGACCGACGCCACCGGGCACGTGATCGTAGAGAAACAGCGTCGGCTCGTAGAGCTGCTCACCACGCGCCCCGCTGCCATCACGGCTGCCCAGGCAGCGCCCGAGATCCTTCGGATCGATCATCAACCCGACCGCGCCCACCGTGTGCATCGCAGCGCTCACGCCTCGCAGCGCGTCGATGAGGTCTGGCCGCGAGGCCGCACCATCCGCGATGAGGCGCATCAACACGCTCTCTGGCACGGTCAGCCAGAAGGCCGTGGTGTGCATCTGCATCTCAGGCAGCCGCACGTCGCCGTAACCGACGTTCTCATGCGTGTGGAACTTGATCTTCTTGTAGCCGACCACGCGCTCCACCACGGAGACCTCACCCGCACCGAGCTCGCACTGCGGCTGCATCGACTCCTGCGCGCGGCTCATCACGGTGACCTTCGTGTAGGTCATCGCATCGGTGTAGTAGTCGGGCTCGACCGCGCGAACGAACGCCTTGTGGTTCTCGAAGTCGAGCTTCTCCACCTGGTACTGCTTTCCATCGTGTTGGTAGATGGCCTGCTCGTGCAGCATGGTGTGCGTCGAGCGGTAGTCCATCTCGGCCATCGTCTTGTCGGTCGCGAGATCCACCACCACGAAGTTGTCCCAGCCCAGGCTGCGCAGGCTCACGTCGTTGGCGGGGTAGGCGTCGGCGCTCCAGTGGTAGGTGGTCTTTCCGTTGGGCAGCGAGGCCGCGTGCACCACGTCGTGCGATGAGAGGTACTCGAGCGCCTCTTTCACCTGCGCGGGCTTCACTTCACGAAAACCTTCGTCGGCTTCGAAGGGCAGTTCGAAGGCGGCGCACTTGAGGTGCTGCACCAGGATCTCGACGTTGTCGGGATCGATGCGCGCCTGTTCGATAGGTGCGCCGAGCAGCCCCTGCGCGGTGGACGCCACGTATTGATCCACCGGCGCGCTCGAGGTGATCAACAGCGACAGGCTGGTGCCCTGTCTTCTGCCCGCGCGGCCGAACCGTTGCCAGAGCGCCGCCACGCTTCCCGGCCAGCCCGCACACACCACCGCGTCGAGCGCACCGACGTCGATGCCCAGCTCGAGGGCCGAGGTGGCCACCACACAGCGCACGTCACCACCCCGCAGCCGCGACTCGATGTCCCGCCGCTGCTGAGGGAGGTAGCCCGCGCGATACGCCTGCACCAGCTCCGGCGAGAGGCGCGCTTCGACCAGCGCATCGCGCAGGTACTTGAGCATCACCTCGACCGTGTTTCGTGACTGGCCGAAGAGCAGGGTGGGAATGCCCGCCTTCACCAGATCTGCCGTGAGCCGCGCGCTCGCCTTCACGTACGACTGGCGAATGCCGAGCTCCGGGTTCACCACCGGCGGGTTGTAGACGAGCACGCGGCGTTCACCGCGCGGCGCTCCGCTCTCACCTATCAGCTCGACCTCGCGGCCGAGCATGCGCGCTGCGTGTTCTCGAGGATTACCGATGGTGGCCGAGGCCATCAGGTACTGCGGCTTTGCGCCGTGAAACCGCGCCACGCGGTCGAGCCGTCGCAGCACGTTCGCGAGGTGTGAGCCGAAGACGCCGCGGTACGCGTGCAGCTCGTCGATCACCACGTACTTGAGGCCCGCGAAGAAGCGCGCCCAGTTCGCGTGATGAGGGAGCACGCCTGCGTGCAGCATGTCTGGGTTCGACAAGATGATGCCGCTGCGTTCACGCGCCGCCCGCCGCGCATCACCCGGAGTGTCGCCGTCGAAGGTGACCGCGCCGTGATGGAGGTCGGCTTCCTTCATCAGCCCACGCAGCGCCTCTTCCTGGTCGCGTGAGAGCGCCTTGGTCGGAAAGAGAAACAGCGCGCGGGCCTCACGATCCTTCGCGAGCGCCTGCAGCACCGGGAGCACGTAACACAGGCTCTTGCCCGACGCGGTCGGGGTGGCGACCACCAAATCCTTCCCGCTGATGGCCTGCTCGAAGGCGAGCGCCTGGTGCGTGTAGAGCGTCTTGATGCCGCGGGCCTCGAGGGCCTTGCGCAGCCGGGGCTCGAGACTCTCGGGAATGGGCACCGACTTCGCGCCCGTGCCTTCGAGCGTCTCGTCGAGGATGATGTTGGTCCAGACCCGCTTGTCCGCGCGCCATTGCTCCAAGAGCCCATCGACTCCGTGCGTCGCTGCCCACGGGGTGCTTCGTTTGCCTGTGAAATTGAGGTCCATCTGCTCTCCTGTTCAGGTGCCATCTGCTCTCTTGTTCAGGTGACTGTACGGGTGGTCAGGTGGCTGCTCAAGTTTTCAGGTGTTTTGCCTCAAACAGGGCCGCTCCCTGGTCGACGCGTCCATCGCCGCGCTCGCAGAACGAATCGGTGTCGTCCGGATCCTCACCATCGACTCTGACATGGTCGCGGTGCGCTTCGGGCCGCACGACCGGCTCAGCTTCGAGCTGGCGTGCCCTCTTCCGTAGCGGGCTGGTGGAGTTTCGGACTACGAGGCGTGGGTGACGAAGAACTGCCGCTGAGCCCGTCGCTGGCGTTCAGTTTCTGCGGTGTCCCGGGGGGGAGCACTCATGGAGAAACGTCGATCGAAACGGCACGCCAGGCGCCTCAAGGTGAAGTTCGGCGAGAAGGGGACCTCGACGTTCCCTCACAGCGGCCTCACCAACGACGTGTCGGCCAGCGGGCTCTTCGTGGTGACCAGCCAGAAGCCGAAACTCGGCTCGCGGTTGCACCTCGAGGTGACCCTGCCCGGTGAGCTGCCCCTCTTCCTCGAGGGCGTGGTGATGCGGCAGGTGCTGGTGCCGCCTGAGCTTCGTCAGGTGGTGAAGTCGGGGTTTGGCATTCGTTACCTGCTCAGCTCTGAGCTGATGGCTGAGCTCGTGCCCGCGATGACCAGCCCCGTGAAAGAGGACCCCTTCCTGCTCACCTTCGCGGAAGAAGACGCGTGGCGGGACGCCGTGGACAAGGAGTTCAAGCGGGGTGGGCTGTTCGTTTGGGCGCGCAAGACCGTGGCGCAGAACATGATCGTCACCGTGACGTTCGATCTGATTTTTCTGCGGCGGCAGCTCGCCTTCGAAGCGCGCGTGGTGCACACCAATGCGGGGGCTGATGGGCGCACGGGCGTCTCGTTGATGTTCGTCGACGTGCCGGGTGCGATCGCTTCGTTGACCTCGACGCTGGGCGGGTGAACGCAGGCTTAAGGGGGCCAGATTTTACTTGATGAGACCGATCTCGCGCAGCCGCTGCTGAAGGAAGGCGTCGGCCGTGATGTCCGGGTACCGCTTCGGATTCTCGGGCGTCACGCACTGGTCGAAGATCTTCAGCATGCAGTCGGGGAACGGGTGCACGAAGAACGGCATCGAGTAGCGGACCACGTCATCGTCGGTGCTGACCGGGTTCACCACCCGGTGCGTGGTGGAGGGAATGACCTCGTTGGTGATGCGCGAGAGCATGTCGCCAGAGTCGACGACGATCTGCCCCTTGAGTGCGTCGACCGTGAGCCAGTCTCCCTGCCTCGTGAGGATCTCGAGGCCCGAGCTGGTCGACTCGCAGAGCAGCGTGATGAGGTTGATGTCTTCGTGCTCCGCCGCGCGCACACCGCCGGGCACGAACATGTCCTTCAAGGGCGGGTAGTGAATGATGCGGAGAATCGAGTTTCCCTCGTGCGCCATGTCGGCGAACGTTTCTGTCGGAAGCTTGAAGGAGTCGGCCAACGCACGAAGCATCACGGCCGCCGTCGCGTCGAGCGCACGGTAGAGCTCGAGCGTGTTCGCCTCGAACGACGTCAGCTCGCTTGGGAACTGGTTGTCGCCGTACACGGACTTCCTGGGGCTGCCCGCGGGCAGCTCGCGGCCCACGTGCCAGAACTCCTTGAGGTCACCGACCTTGCGGTTCTTCGCGTGCTCTTTGCCGAAGCTGGTGTAACCGCGCTGGCCGCCGCCACCAGGCACTTCGTACTTCTGCTTCACCGCGGCCGGCAGCGCGAACAAGCGCGCGGAGTCAGCGTAGGTGCGGGCGATCAGCTCGGCGTCGACGCCGTGATTGACGATCGAGACGAAGCCGAACTCCTTGAGGCCGTCGCCCCATGCGTGAATGAAGGTGTCGCGTTCCTGAGAAGTACCGCGGGTGTAATGCGAGAGATCGAGTTGGGGGATACGACGAGTCATGGCCGCGCGAACTTAAGGTCAGGGCGACTCGCGCGCAGCTTCTGAGTCCACCAGAGGGGACGGGTCATGGGCTCCAAGCGCTTGAATTGAGGCTCGGCGACGACCGGCACGCGAGCCGCAGAGGGGCCCCACGTCTTCAACCCCCACGGAGTCCACCATGCAGACCCTCAAGTTCCTCGCCTTCCCCGTCGTCGCGCTCACCCTCTGGCTCGGCGCCGCCACCTTCACGATCACCCAGCTCGAGTCGATGACGCAGACGACTGCGACCGCGAAGAAGGTCGCTCAGTCCGCGCCGATGGTGACCGCAGGCCGCTGAGGACACCCAGAGGTCGCGGGTCTGTCAGCGGTCGATTCGCATCGGCGACTGCTCTCACGGTTGCGGCGCTTCGCCGGTCGCAGCGACGAGACGGATGAAGCCGCGAATCCAGGTGAGGTTGACCGCGTGGCAGCTGGCCAGCGGGTTGTGCGTGGTGGTCTCGAGCACGGCCACGTGCGGCACCCCGCGGCGGTGAAACCAGTCACTGTTGCTGCCGTCGTGATGAACGATGAGCCCGCAGCGATCGGTGCGCAGCAGGTTGTGCACCGCGAGGTGAATGGCCACCTTCGCGTGCGCGAGGCTCTCCTTCACCAGCGCCTGGTACGGCTCCTTCGGACCGAAGTAGTACGCGTAGAAGCAGGCTGACTTCACCCACGCGTCCTGGTGCAGATCGAGCGCACCCAGGGGCGGCGGGTAGCGCTCGAGCTCACGATGCAGCGCGAGCGTCTCTTTCGGGCTGCCGTAATACGGATGCCACGCGTGGATGGGCTGATCCTCGTCGACCTCGTCGGCGAAGACCCCCGGCTCGATTTCGTAGCGGATGAAGTCGTTGTTCGGCTGCTCGCCCGACGCGTTGTAGCGGTGACCCCCTTCGAAGCCGCTGGGGTTCACGCAGGGGAAGACGCGCAGCGCGACGTCGTGTTCGCGGGCGTAGTCGACGACCTCTCCGAAACGGCTGAGCAGGGTGAGCGGGCCTGCCGGTTCTTCCCCGTGAAACCCGGCGGTGATCACCAGCTCGCGTGAACCCGGCGTGGTCAGGCAGAACAGCGGGTAGCCCTGTCCCCGCTCGACGACTTCGCCGTACTGGCTGAGGGTCGCGACGGTCTCCCAATGACGGAGCCGCTCGACGTAGTCGCGATATTTCACCCAGAATCTCTAACACGCTCGCGAAGTCGCCTGAGCTCGGCGGGAAGATCGAGGTGCAGTTCACCATCGGCGTCGACGGCAAGCATTCAGAAGCTGCGTTTTCCCAGGCCGAGTGGCGGGGTGGTCGACGTGAAGTACCCGCTCGTCTTCAAGGCCAACTAGGTTTTCGCGATGGCCGACCCCAGCCGATACCGTGCGGTCCAGAAGATCGCCGATGGTGGCTCTGCTGAGGTGTTCCTCGCGGAGCAGTTGGGCGCGGCCGGTTTCAAGCGGCTGGTGGTGCTCAAGCGCATTCGCCCCGAGCTGTACGCCGACGCGCAGTACCGCGAGATGTTGATCGAAGAGGCGCAGCTCGCGATGAGCCTGCACCACTCGAACCTGGTCGAGGTGCTCGACGTCGGTGAAGCGAACGGCCGCTACTTCCTGGTGATGGAGCTGGTCGACGGGTGGACGCTCCATCGAATCATGCGGCGCGCGCGGGATGCCGGCATGCCGTTGCCCCCCGAGCTCGCCGTCTACATCACCGCCGAGATTTGCCGCGCGCTGGCCTACGCGCACCTGCGCTCCGAAGGCGGAGAGCCGCTCAACATCGTGCATCGCGATGTGTGCCCGAACAACGTGCTCATCTCGATGCACGCCGAGGTGAAGCTGACCGACTTCGGCATCGCCAAGGCACGCACGCGCACCGCGCACACGAAGATCGGCATGATCAAAGGCAAACCCGCCTTCATGTCTCCAGAGCAGACGCGCGCCGAACCGCTCGATGCCCGCAGCGATCTCTTCTCGGTGGGCACGGTGTTGTACGCGCTGCTGACCGACACGCTCCCGTTCCCCGGGCCCAGTGATCAGGAACTGCTGATTCAGGTCTCGAACGCCGACGTGCTGTCTCCGGACAAGCTCAAGCCTGAGCTGCCGAAGGAAGTGTGCAGGCTGGTGCTCAAGGCGATGGCGAAGAAGCGCGAGAACCGCTTCTCGTCGGCGCAGGAGATGCTGGGTGCGCTCGAGCAGGTGCAGCGCAGCGCGCTCAAGCCCGCCGGCCGCTCAGAGCTGGAGAATTTTCTTCGCACGCTCAGCGCGAAGGACGGCGCGACGGCGATCACCAAACAGACGATGCCGCCGGCCGCGAATGAAGTGCCCGAGTGGATCGCGCTGTCGGCGGAGCAGTCGATCGTTCCGGAGCAGACCGCGACGCAGCGGGCGATGCCCACGTTCGTTCCTCTGCCTGCGCTCACGCGGCGCCCTCGCAAGTCTTCACGGTGGCCAGTGGCGGTGATGGTGTTGGGGTTACTCGGGGTGGTGGCGTGGTGGTCGCTGGGTCGCCAGCCTGAGCCGGTTCCCGTCGTCGAGGTTCCCGCGCCCGTCGTGAAGGTGGGGATCGACGCGGGGCCTCCGCTCGTCGCGGTCAGTCAACCCGTGGTCGAGGATGCGGGCATGATTGTGGCCATCGGTCCCGAAGAGTTCGTCGAAATGCCTACGATTGATGCAGGGCGGCTCGAGGTCGCTGCGAACGTGCCGGTCGAGGTCGTTTCTCGCAGCGGCAGGCCGGGGCTCAAGCTCAGCGCTCGCCTCGCCCCGAATCAGAAGGCCGGGTCGGCGATGGTGGCCGTGCTCGTGGAGAGTGAACCTTCGGGTGTGGTGATCAAGGTCGACAAGCGCGAGCTCGGGAAGACCCCCGCCACGCTGCACTTCAAGAATGGGCTGACTTTCGATGTGTGGTTCGAGGCGAAGGGCAAGAAGCCACTGCGGCAGTGGCTCATGCTCACCTCGCGTCCGGGCAAGCCGACCAGGGTGACGTTGCGGGCTCCCGCCGACGAGTAGTGCTGGTTCCTCACCCCAAAGGTGGAGACGATCCCGAAGATCCGCTGGGCGGCGATCCAACCAGCGCGGGTCGGGTTACGAGTGGAAGGGGCGGGAACGACCGCGTCAGCGCGATCGAGATCCCGCGTTCTCGAGAGATCGGTTCCACGCTCAGGCGCAAAACGCGGCCGCAAGCCCGGTGCCGCACGAAACTGCGCCATCATCGGGTGTGGCGAGCCAGCGCGGAGCCGGGGCTACTGCAACAACCATTACCAGAAGTTCAACATGCTCAAGAAGACCGAGCGGCTCCCGCGTGACTGGGTCGCCGATGCTGCGCCTGGCACGGTCACCAACGTGGCGCTGCCCCGCGGGCGATCTGGTGCGAAGGCGTTGGCGGAGGGGAAGAGGAAGTAGAGGGCAACGCCCGAGACACGGCTTGCTGAGATCGTCACTCGGGCTCGCCACCGTGGCGTGCGTGACCAGAACGGTCGTTTCGAAACCTTGGGTGAACCTTCAGTCCTTCACGAGTTCCGTGAGGAGTTGACTCAGCGTCTCGCTCATCAGCGAGGGGCCTGCCGTCGCGTCGGCCAGTTTCGCGCCGTTCGCCTCAGCTCCTTTCCTAAGTTGAGCGATCTTGGCCTTGTCGAGATCGCGACCGACAGCGACACGAACGGGCCCCCAGAGGCGCTCGGTTCCTGGGTTCTTGAGCCGCGGCACGACACACCACCCTCTGGTGCCACGTCGAACAAAGCCGCAGGGCCAGTCGCCGACGAACAGCATCGACTTCCAACCGTCCGTACGCATCGCTTCGAGCGGAGGGGCGCCTTCAAACACGATCACTGTCCAGTCCGCCGGCTCGCCCGAGGCGCCAGCAAAAGGCGAACCCATCTTCGTCGTCGCCTCTTGAATACTTACGACGCGGATCTCAGCCGCGACAGCGTTGAGACCAAGGCAAGCCACCACCAGAGTCATCGGCTTCAGCTTCATCGGTTCACCTCCAAGTTGTCGATACCAACCCGCCCGCTCGGCGCAGTGAGTGTGATGCGCTTCACGCTTGAGAGGTCGATCTTCCCACTCAGCATGAATGCGTCGAGCGGCAGGTCCACCGTCTGGAACGTCGCCGACGTGGAGCACTCCGACGTTGAGCACTCCGGCGGGGCTAACCCGGCGGGATCGTGTACAGACGCGTGCACCTCACCGATCTCCGGCAGATCGACTGTCTCGCTTCAGCCAACAGCATCGGTCAAGGTTAGCTGGAATTCCGTGAGTGCGGCGGATGGAGCGCACGTGGAGTTCTGCACGGGCGCCTGAGCGATGCGGAAAGAGATCGAACGCGCGGCACGCAGGTCCTGCAGGGGGGGCGCAAGTTCGGTTGCATACTCCGACTTATTCCACTCAGCGATCACGCCCTTGCTGAACTGGAAGAATCGGTTGGACACTTCGGTCTCGTCAGAAATGTCGGTATCGAGAAGGTCAACTTCGATCGCTGCGACAGTCCAGGTCACCGCTGTCGAAGACGATGACAGCGCAATGTCAGAGTTAGACTCAAAGTCATCGATGACAACTGCGCCTCTTTCGCGAGCTTGAACGGCCGCAAGCGGCTTCGCCAGTGATGCGGGTTCGGCGTGGGGCGTCCGAAGCCAAACCCGGTTCCGTTCGATAGCGCTGACGAAACCTCCCACTGCGTGGCGGGCAAACATCTCCTGTTCAGAGCGAGAGAGCATCCTACCCGGGTCGATCATAGGCTGGTCGAGTGGATCACCGATCGCGTCTTCCCTGCCGTCATCTGGCCCCCAGCTGTGGTTGAAAAAATTGTGGTTGGCGCCAAGCACGCGCAGGCCATGTGATCCATCGGCTCCGAGGTCGACGTGAATAAACGGCCATCCGCTGGGATTGGTTGCACCGTCGACGTCACCGTCAGCCGTTCCCTGAACGACGGCGATGGGCACTTGGCGAAACTTGGTAAGACTCGTCTCGATGATGGAGGTCGGCGCGAACGCAAGCAGGCCGGAGATCTGCGCGTGCTCAACTTCGAGTAGCTCACCGCGCGGCCACTCCTTGGGTGCGTAACCAGATATTCGGCGTCGAGCACTGCCTGCCCGCCGCGCGAATGGCCCACAAGATACACTCGACGAGGGTCGGCCGTCTGAAGCAGCGCCACCTTGCTCAACGCCGCGCCACGGCGAAGCGGCTGGGGGTGACGCAGCGGCAACAGCTGCAGGCGGCCTCGGTGCAGAGCCGGATGGAGCTGGGCGACGCGCGACGGCCTGAGGAGAAGAAGCGGCGGGTGGCGCGGGGCCTGGGCTTCTCGCTGCATGCGGACACCGCGGCGCACGGCAACGACAGGGAGGGCCTGGCGAGGCTGTGCCGGTACGCGTCGAGAGGGCCGGTGGCGGAGGAGCGACTCCAGCGGCTC
>JAYVFP010000093.1:0-4965 GCA_043773025.1 Archangium sp. | reverse complement strand
GCTGAAATAGGAATCGGGTTCCATCACCGGTCTCCCCGAGCCTTCGTCGAGGGGGCACTTGCAGTGCGAAGGAGAGGCAATCCCTCGACTGCTCTCGGGATGAGCGGTGTCCGTTCGTTATTTCGAAAAAACCCTGCGAGCGAAGTCGAGGGCGTACTTCAACGGTCTCCTTCGCAGGGAGAAGGAGAACAGCATCAGTCGATCGTCTGCAGCCAGCCGTACTTGTCGGGCTTGACGCCGCGCTGAATCGCGCCGACCTCGGCATACAGCTGCTCGGCCACCGGGCCCGGCTTGCCGCCATTGATGAGCAGCTTCTCGCCGACGAACGCGAGCTCACCGACCGGGCTGATGACCGCCGCGGTGCCCGTGCCGAAGACTTCCTTCAACGTGCCGCTCTGGTGCGCCGCCTTGATCTCCTTGATCGAGATCGGCCGCTCTTCGACCGTCAGGCCCTGATCCTTCGCCAGCGTGAGCACCGAGTCGCGCGTCACACCCGCGAGGATCGAGTCGGTCAGCGGCGGGGTCACCAGCGAATTGCCGATGAGGAAGCACACGTTCATCGTGCCGACCTCTTCGACGAACTCGTGATCCTTACCGTCGAGCCAGAGCACCTGGTCGAAGCCCTCTTTCTTCGCCTTCATCGCCGACAGCAGCGAGGCCGCGTAGTTCGCGCCGGCCTTGGTCGCACCCAGGCCACCGCGGGGCGCGCGCACGTCGTGGGTCTCGACCCAGATGCGCACGGCCTTGAGGCCCTTGCCGCCGAAGTAGCTGCCCGCAGGCGAGGCGATGACGAAGTAGAGGTACTTCGTGGCCGGCCGCACCCCGAGAAAACCCTCGGTCGCGATGAGCGTGGGGCGCAGGTAGAGCGACGTGCCTTCCGACTTCGGCACCCAGTCGGCATCCACCTTCACCAGCGCCTTCACCGCTTCGTGCATCTGCGCTTCGGTGGGCGTGGGCATGCACAGGCGGGGCGCGCCGATGGCCATGCGGCGAGCGTGCTGCTCGGCGCGGAACAGGCGAATGTGCCCGTCATCACCGCGGAAGGCCTTCGAGCCCTCGAACATCGCCTGGCCGTAGTGAAAGACCCCTGCCGCGGGATCCATCTGGAACGGGGCGTACGGCTGAATGCGCGCATCGGACCAGCCCGTCTCGGGCGAGTAGTCCATGGCGAAGAGGTGATCCGAGAAGAACTTCCCGAAGCCCAGCTCGGCTTCCGGGGGCTTCACTTTCGGCGCGGTCGTCTTCGTGATGCGAATGTCCATGGCCTCAAACTCCTTGGCCCGGCAGCTACTACGCGCCTCCGGACAGACCAAGGCCCCAGTACACCGGTACAGGCGGTACCCAGCCGCACCGCGTCACTATTTCCAAGACTCAACACTCCACGATATTGACGGCCAGCCCGCCCCGGGCCGTCTCTTTGTACTTCACCGACATGTCCGCGCCGGTCGAGACCATGGTGGCGATCACCTTGTCGAGCGACACCTTGTGCTTCCCGTCACCCGAGAGCGCCAGGCGCGCGGCGTTGATCGCCTTGACGCTGCCCATCGCGTTGCGCTCGATGCAGGGCACCTGCACCAGGCCGCCGATGGGGTCGCAGGTCAGCCCGAGGTTGTGCTCCATGCCGATTTCTGCGGCGTTCTCCACCTGCTCTGGAGTTCCGCCCATCACCTCGGTCAGCGCCCCGGCCGCCATCGAGCAGGCCACGCCGACTTCGCCCTGACACCCGACTTCAGCGCCCGAGATCGACGCGTTCTTCTTGTACAGCGCACCGATCGCCCCGGCGGTGAGCAGGAAACGCTGCACGCCCTCTTCATCGGCGTTGGGCACGAAGCGCCGGTAGTACTCCAGCACCGCGGGGATGATGCCAGCCGCGCCGTTGGTGGGAGCGGTGACCACGCGCCCACCCGCGGCGTTCTCTTCATTGACCGCCAGCGCCCAGAGGTTGACCCAGTCGATGATCACCAGCGGATCCGCGTTGCCGTGCGCTCCGGCCTTGAGCCGCCGGAACAGCGTGGCAGCGCGGCGTTTGACCTTGAGCCCACCGGGCAGAATACCTTCCCGCTCGCAGCCCCGTTTCACGCAGGCATCCATCGCGGCGGCGATCTCCAGCAGGCCCGCGCGGACCTCGGCCAGCGGCCGCTGCGCACTCTCGTTCTCCAGCATCAAGGTGGAGATCGACAAGCCGTGCGAGTTGCACTGGCTGAGCAGCGTGTCGCCGCTCGAGAACGGGTACGGAATGTCTGAGGCCTCCCGCGTCACTCCGTCGTTCTGCGGCGTGCCCTTGTCGTCGACCACGAAGCCGCCACCCACGGAGTAGTAGATGCGCTGGAAGATCTGCTCGTCGCCCGCGAACGCGGAGAAGCGCATGCCGTTGCTGTGCAGCGGCAACTTCTCGCGCCGGTGAAAGGTGAGCGACTCGGCGGGGCGGAAGGTGATCTCTTTCTCACCGAGCAGCGACAGCTTGCCGCTCACGAGGATCTTCTCCACCCGCCTGGGCGCCGCGTCGATGTCGACCGTGCGCGGCTCGTTGCCTTCGAGGCCCAGCATCACGGCCAGATCGCTGCCGTGGCCCTTGCCGGTGAAACCCAGTGAGCCGAACAGCTCTGCCCTCACGCCCGTCACACGTGCGAGCAGGCCGCCATCACGCAGGCCGAACGCAAAACGGCGCGCCGCCTTCATCGGGCCCACGGTGTGTGAACTCGAGGGACCGATGCCAATCTTGAAGAGGTCGAAGACGCTGATGTGCATGGGTGACCTGCTTCATAACCTCATCTGCTCAGGCGGGCGTGTACCTCGCCGGTCGAACGGCTCATGCGCACCCCGCGTGACGGTGGAAATTTGGCGAGGCCCTCGGCCCTGAGCTTCGGCGCGCTCTCCTGTTCGTACTTCGCGAAGGCGGCGGCGTCTGCGAACGCATACCGGGCCTGGAACCGAAGCGGCGCCAGTTGCACCAACACCGCCTCGCGCGCCCCACCCTCGAGCACCTCGTCGAGGTGACCATCACGCAGCCACGCCGCCCACTCCGCTGCGAGGGCGGCATCGTCGAACTCGGCCGTCACCGTGTACTCGAAGGTCATCATTCTCAAACCGTATACCCGAGCGGCTGTGACATGGTTCTGCGTCATGCGATCCGTCCTGCTGGCCGTGCTGTGTGGAGCCGCCGCTTCCTTCGCCGCCCCTCCTGTCGTCGCCTTTCTTCCCCCGTCTTCCAGGGATGCAGAGCTGGCCCAACTGGCGCTGCTGATGGAAGCCCGCGCGTCGGAGCTCGTCGAGGAGACGAACAAGGTCAACGAGGTGCACCTCAAGCAGACCCTGCGCGCCATCACCGAAGAAGGGTTCAACGGCGACGTGGCAGACCCGAAGAACGCCAACGCGCTCCGGCAGGCGCTGGGCGCCGATGTGGCCGTGTCGTTCACGCTGGAGGCGTCCGGTGACGGGCTGCTCCTCGCGGGCGTGATGGTCGATGGCAAGAAGCAGAAGCCTTTCACGGCGAAGCTGCCGAAGAACTGGAGCGCGGCGCTCGACGCGGCTGCTCCGGTGCTCGCCAAGGCGTTGGTCCCTGGCATCGCGTTGCTGAAGAAGACCAAGAGCCAGCCCGCTTCCGCCAATGATGAAGCACTCAAGCAACTGGGCGCCTGCTACCCCGTCGTGTTGCGTCAGCCGTTGAGCGTCGACACGCCGTCGCTGATCGATCAAGCCGAGCTCGAGCGGGCTTCCACCGCGTGCAAACGCGCCGTCGAGTTGGACCCGAACCTGCGCTTTGCCCAGGCCACCGGTGCCCTCGCGCTGGCCATCATCGGTGGTGACGCGGCGGCGGCGCAGTCACTCGCGTCGCTCGGCGAGACCGACGACATGCTCGAGATCTACACCCTGGCGCGCTTCTGGTTGTTGACCCGCTACCAGTCGAATGAAGCGGGCGTGGCGTACCTCTCCGAGGTGGTCAAGAAGCACCCGGGCGAGCTGCTGGCGCGCAGCTATCTGGGCGACACGCAGTTCGCGATCGGCGCGTGGGCGGAGGCCGAGAAGACGTTCAAGGCGTACGTCGAGCACGCGCCGAAATCGGCCTGGGCGTGGGGCCGATTGAGCAAAGCGTTGGCGCGGCAGAACCGGCACGACGAAGCGGTGCTCGCGGCGAAGAAGGGCTTCGCGCTCTCGCCCACCAGCCCCGAAGCGCGCCTCGAGCTGGGCAGCCGGTTGATCGACGCGAGCAAGCCTGCAGAGGCCGAAGAGATTTTGGAGCCGCTCTCCCGCAACACGCCTCCGCGGGGTGAGCACCTTCTGCGGCTGGGCTGGGCGCACTGGCTTCAGTCGGAGATCGAACCTGCGCAGGCGTATTTCCAGCGGGCCCTCGACGTGTCGACCGCGCCCGGTGAGTGGCGCACCCGCGGCCGCGCTTCGTACGATCTCGCGCTGGTCGAAGCGAAGAAGGGCCGCAAGGACGCAGCCAGGGCGGCGCTGCGTGCGTCGATGCAGACCGGCTACCGCATCAAGGACCTCGACCCGAGCCTCGCGGCGCTGGTGCAAGAGGTGGAACGCGCTGACCTGGTCAGAGATGCCGGCTCAGCAGTGCCCCGCCCGTCGTTCCTGCCGCGAGAGGCGAGCCTGTTCCCCGTCGATGCGTACGGAGAGCCGGATGTGAAGGCCAAGAAGCCGCCCGCGCCTGAGGGCCTCATCCTCTTCCGCTTCTAGTCCTTGGACACAGTGATTCTGACCAATCGAGAACGTCACCGTTCGCATCGAGATGCCACTTGCTGAGTGATGCGGAAGTGCTCCCTCGACTTCGCTCTTAAGGAACAGCCCACACCGTTCGCATCGAGCGCAGTCGAGATGCCACCTGCCGCGCGAGCAAAGGTAATCCCTCGACTTCGCTCGCAGGGTTGATCGAAATAAAGAGCGCCCACCGTTCATCCCGAGCGGAGTCGAGGGATTACCTCGCCTTCGGGCGGTAAGTGCCCCCTCGACTGC
>JAYVFP010000092.1:0-4967 GCA_043773025.1 Archangium sp. | reverse complement strand
GTTCAACGCCTTCGCGGTTCCCGGCACGGCCAAGAAGTCGTCAGAGGTGCTGGCCGACTTCTTCACGCTCACCTCGGGCATCACCATGGTGGGCGCGGTGTTCCTCTCGATGCGGCTCATCGCCGAAGAGCGGCAGACCGGCACCATCTCGCTGCTCTACTCGTCGCCGATTCACGACGTCGAGATCGTGCTGGGTAAGTTCCTCGCGGCCTTCCTCTTCCTCTGCGTGTTCTTTCTCTCGACCTCGTACATGCCGATCCTCATCGCGGTGTACGGCAAGGTCTCGATGGGCCACATCTTCGCCGGCTACTTCGGCTTGATGCTGGTCGGCGCGTGCGGGCTGGCCATCGGCACGTTCGGCAGCGCGCTCACCCGAAGCCAGGTGATCGCCGCCGTGCTCTCGGGCGTGATGGTGCTCGCGCTGACCACCTGCTGGTTGCTCGCCAAGGTCACCGAGCGCCCGCTCACCGACATCATCAACGGCCTCGCGTGGTGGGGTCACTTCGATGCCTTCCGCCTGGGCCTCGTGCACGTGAAGCACGTCGCGTACTTCGGTCTGGTCACCTTCCTTGCGCTGTTCGCCGCCACACGCGTGCTCGAAGCGCGAAGGTGGAGGTAAGTCATGCAGCTCTCCATTCTTCTCGTCGTCGGTCTCGCGCTCGCCTGGGTCGGTGAGCGCATCGTCGAAGCACCCAACGCGCGCTACGGCCTGACTGCGGTCGGCGCGGCCATGGTGCTGGTCGCCACGGTGCTCCGCTTCCTCCGCTCTCGATCGCAGAAAGACGAGCTCGCGCGGGTGCAGCGCCTGTTCGCCGCCTTCAGTGGGCTCGCGTTGCTGGCCTTCGTGCTCTATTTCCTGCAGTCGGATCTGTTCACCAAGCTGACCGGCGCCTCGCTGGTGAGCGCCTCGCCGAAGTTCTCGGGCGTGCTCTCGGTGTTGTGGCCCGCGGTGCTGGCGATGGCGCTGCTGCCCACCCTGCTGATGGAGCTGTCGTTCGGCACCATGGCGCGCGCGCCGAAGCTCGAAGATGGCCGCATCGATGAAGCGATGCTCTCGGGCGTCGGCCTCGCGTGCGCGCTCATCTTCGCGTTCTCGGTGCAGTACGTGGCGACCGAGCGCGACGTGAAGGGCGACTTCTCGTACTTCCGCGTGGCGAGGGCGGGCGAGGCGACGCAGAAGCTGGTCGCGTCGTTCGATGAGCCGGTCGAGGTCTACTTGTTCTTCCCCCCGGCCAGCGACGCGGCCGAGGCGGTGGCGGGCTACTTCAAAGAGCTGCAAGACGTCAGCTCACAGATCAAGGTCACCCGCCTCGATCACGCGATGGAGCCCATCAAGGCCAAGGAGCTCGCGGTCAGCGGGAACGGCACCGTGCTGCTCAAGAAGGGCGGCCGCAAGGAAAGCATCTTCATCGGCACCGAAGTCGAGAAGGCCAAGAGCCAGTTGCGGGGGCTCGACGCTGAGGTGCAGAAGCGCATGCTCCAGGTCGCCAAGTCGAGGCGCACCGTCTACCTGACCGGCGGTCACGGTGAACGCAGCCAGGATCCGACCAACGGGATGGATCAGCGGGCCACCATCGAGATTCTCTACAAGACGCTGCAGGATCAGAACTTCGACGTGCGCACGCTGACCACGGCGGAAGGCCTCGGCAATGAGATCCCCAAAGACGCGGCGGCGCTGTTCATCGTCGGGCCCTCACGCACGTTCTCCGAACCCGAAGCGGCCTCCATCGAGGCGTACGCGAAGAAGGGCGGCCGCCTGTTCATCGCGCTCGACCCTGAGAATGGCCTTTCGTTCGACGAGCTGATGACGCCGCTGGGGCTCTCGTTCAAGCCGCAGTCGATCGCGCAGGAGCGTGGCACCGCCAACGTGCGCCCGCCCCCTGGGCTGGCCGATCGCATCAACATCGGCACGCGCACCTTCAGCTCGCACCCCGTGGTGACGTACCTGGGGCGCAGCAACGTGCCCGTGCTCATGCTCGGCGCGGGTGGGCTCGATGAGCTGCCCAAACACCCCGCTGACCTCACCATCGACTTCGCCGTGCGTTCAGCGCCCGAGTCGTGGAACGACGCGTCTGGTAACTTCGAGTTCGACTCGAGTTCAGGTGAGACGAAGAAGGCGTGGGGCGTGGTGGCGGCCATCGAGCGCCGCGCAGCTTCCGCGAAGAACGAAGAGGCGATGCGGGCGCTGGTGTTGAGCGACTCCGACGCGATCGCCGATCTCGTGCTCCAGCAACTGCCGGGCAACCAGTACCTGGTGGTCGACGGCTTCAAGTGGCTGCTGGGCGATGAGCAGCTCGTCGGCGTCACCAACACCGAGGTCGACGTGCCGCTCACGCGCAGCCGCCAGCAGGACACCGCCACCTTCTACGCCACCACGTTCCTCGCGCCCCTGGGCGTGCTCGGCGTGGGCTTTTTCGCCCGCCGCCGCGCCAAGAAGCACAGCAACAAGGAGAACAAGTCGTGAAAGCCCGCAGCGCAGCCCTGCAGGGAGGCCTGGCACTCGCCGGTCTCGTCGCCGCGTACACCACCTGGCAACGCCCGAAAGACTCGATGAAGACCGAGTCGGTGGTGGTGGTCGACGCCAGCAAGACCTCGCTCGAGCGCGTGCGCTACGAAGACGGCGTTCGTTCCGTGGCGGTCGAGAAGAAAGACCGCCTGATGGTCACCCTCGCGTACCTGCCGGGCAAGCGGCCGGTGGTCGACGCGGGTGTGGCCCTGGTCGAGGTCGATGCCGGCGTCGATGGCGGCACGGTGCTGGCGAGCGCCAAACCTGCCGAGCCCACGCCCGATCGCACGGTCTTTGCGAACGATCGCGCCGACACGTTGTGGACCAAGCTGACCCCCTTCGAGGGCAGCCGCGCGCTGGGCGTCTTGAGCAAGGAGAAGCTCGCCGAGGTCGGCCTCACCAACAGTGAGCGCAAGCTCGAGCTGCAGGTGGCCGGCGTCACCCGCCGCTTCACCATCTCGCGCCCGGTCAGCGGGCTCATCGGCAACTACGCGCAGGATGAGAAGTCGGGCGAGGTGTTCCTCATCTCGTCGAGCCTGTTCAACGAGCTCGATCCGAACTCGCAGCTGCTCGTCGATCGCCGTCTGCACCTCTTCAAGCCCACCGAGTTCGACGCCTTCACCGTGAAGGCGGGCGAGAAGTCCGCCGCGTTCGTCTCGACGGGGGCCGACATTCCGCAGACCGCGAAGATCGCTCGCGCCGCCACGCCCGACAAGGCCGAAGAGATGGTGAAGAACTGGCACGAGAAGATCTGGAATCGGTTGATCGTCACCGAGGTGCTCAGCCAGGGCGAAATGCCGAAGCTGGGTGAGCCGAAGGTGCAGATGCGCTTCGAGTACACCCAGAAGGGTTCGCTCAGGGGCTGGCTCGAGCTGGGCTTCGATCCCAAAGGCGGTACGTGGGCTCGCAGCGAGAACACGCCGAGCTGGGTGTCAGTGCATCAGGGCAGCGAGGAGCTCATCCTCGAGGGCCTCAAGCACGCGCTCGGCACCTGAAGTTCTCCCTCTCCCTGCGCCAGCGGGGAGCGGGTCGGGGTGAGGGGCCACGTCGGGCACGGTGCTGATTCCGTAAGACGCGCCCGCATTTCAGAGGCTCTCGAGACCACGCTGTCCGAGATCTCATGTGCTCAGCTGACTTCGGGCAGGCGGATGACGAAGGTCGCGCCCACGCCCGGTGCGCCTTCCGCGCGAATCGAGCCGCGGTGCGCCTCGACGATGCTGCGCGAGACCGACAGCCCCAAACCCGTGCCCTGCCCGCGCCGCTTGGTGGTGAAGAAGGGCTTGAACAGCTTGTCCTTCACGTCTTCCGCGAGGCCGGGGCCGGTGTCGCCCACCTTGATCTCCACGAAGCCGGCCTCTGGGCTCGAGGTCGACACGGTGATCAACTTCTTGGGTGAGCTTTCCATCGCCTGGCCTGCGTTGAGCATCAGGTTGAGCAACACCTGGCGCAGCTGGTTCGAGTTGCCACGAATCGCAGACAGACCGGTGGAGAGCGCGGTCTCGACCCGCACGCCCTGCATCTGCAGTTGGTGAACGCACAGCGCCATCGCGCCCAGCACCACGTCGTTGGGGCCCAGCGCTTCGAACTCCATCTCGGGAGGGCGGGAGAACTCGAGCAGGTTCTGCAGAATCTTGTTCGCGCGGAAGGCGTCTTGCTCGATGAGTTTGAAGTACTCGAGCACCTCGGCCATGTCGGTCGACTCCTGGCCGAGCTGCGCGAAGCCCACGATGCCCACCATGGGGTTCTTCACCTCGTGCGCGACGCTGGCGGCGAGCTCACCGACGGCCGAGAGCTTCTCGGACTGCACCAGCTGCGCGTTGGTGGTCTGCAGCTGCTCACTGCGCCGCACCAGCTCGCGGCTCATCTCGTTCAAGGCGGCGCCCACCGCGCGGATCTCTGCGGGGCCATCGACCGGCACCTCGACGCCGAAGTTGCCGCGCGAGATGACCATCAGCGTCTCTTGCAGCTCGCGCAGCGGGCGGGTCACCCGGCGGCCCAGCAACACGGCGAGCACCAGCGCGAGCGAAACGACACCGACCGCGAAGAGCAGGGATCGCCGCGACAACTCGCGCGTCGCCTTGAACACCTCGTCGCGAGGCACCTCGACGATCACCGCGCCCACCCCGTTGTTCACGCGCGCGAAGGCGGCCACCTTCGAGACGCCGTTCGCTTCGTACTCTTCGGTGCCGCGGGCCAGCTTGCCGCCCAGCGCGTCTTTCACCACCGGGAGCGCCGAGAGGTCGACCCGCTTGATGACCTGATCGCTGTCGGGGTGCGCCAACACGCGGCCGAGGCGATCGACGAGGAACACCTTGTACACGCTGTTGGTGGCCACCGCCGAGAGCAGCCACTCGGGCCGCAGGTCGGCGATCACCACCGCCTTGCCATCGGCCGTCGTCGACGAGAGCCGCACCAGCGCGAGGTCGGGCGCGAGCGAGGCGTTCTGCAACACGATGCCCGC
>JAYVFP010000091.1:0-5009 GCA_043773025.1 Archangium sp. | reverse complement strand
GCTCTTTCTGCCCATGGATGATTCCTCCGCGGCAGGGCTCAGCAGATTTCAGGCGGTGGCGCAGCGGCCTACCGGGGTGCGGTCTGGCGGAGGGGCACACTCGCTGCGCAAACGACGTCTGCGAGCCGAGCCCTCGCTTTGAGCCCGATGCACGATCGCTCATCGAGGCCGAGCGTCTGGTTTTGCTCGGACTCGACCGCCACCACGGTTCGATTCACTGAATTGTTCAGCATGGGGTCAGCGAACTGCCAAAGAAGCGGGTCGATCACGTTGCGGCTCATCTCGTCGAAGCGGATGAATTTCGGTCGTGGCTGCGCCATCCCAGCTTCAGCGAAATGGCGTCCACCGTCTTGTCGTTCCTCACCGAAGCGTTCCGGTACAGGGTCTGCGGCAACGTCACCGACCCCGCCTTCGCGTAGTACGTGCCCGGGTGTCGGCCGACGCGCTTGGTAGACCTTGCCGTCGACAATGATGACTTTGGCTTGCTCGTCGTATCGTTGAAGCAGCCTCCGGGTGAACTGCACCTCTGCTTCACGCATCGATGCCTCCAACTCACCGTGCTCCAGTCGACCGGCTCTTTGCCATCGGCCATGCGCAGGGTCGACGTCGCGCGTGCCACCGGCAATAGATGTCGGTGTTCGACCGAGGTAAACCTCGTGCGTGAGCAGCACACTGCCATCGTCGGCGATCACCAGCGACTTGGGCGAGTGGTCAGCTGAGGGCAGAGCAGCCTGCTACTGGTCGACGCGCGTGAACCCGTAGCGCTGGGGCTGGACGCCCAGCTCGCCGTTGCGGTTGGGGCCGAAGCACTGCACCGCGCCCCCTCGGAGCAGCACACACCCGCCTTCTGCCGACAGGGCCCGAACTGCGATGTCGAGCACCTCGACAGAAAACTGCAACACTTGGAAATGAGGGTCGCCGCCCCAACACTCGACCCGGTTGCTCCCGATCACAGCGCAGCCGTGTCGCAGCCCGCCCGACAGCTTTCGCACCGGGAAGCGCACCGGCATGGGCTTCGGGGTCGTCCCGTTCTCGGTGCAATACGCCAAACCGGACGCAGCGAAGCACCCGCCCTCGTACCCACCCGACACGTCGAACAGCGGGCCTGCCAGCGGGAACTTCACGTCGTGCGGGTTGAACAGGTCGAGCCCGCCGTCCGGCAGGAGCAAGGACCTAGTCCCGACGCCGCCGTCGCGCGGGAACCAGAGCGTCTCCGTTGACCGCGGCAGCACTCCGTCACGCGGCGCCGCTCCCGGGCACAACAGCCGGCCGGTGCTCGTGACGCCGCAACCACCTTCGACCGAGACCACGTCGTTGCCCAACTGCGCTTCGCCACCGTCGGGCTGCACACACCACAAGGCGTTCCCGCTGAGCACACAGTCGCCGCTCGCCTGGTCGACGGTGCGTTGCCCCCAGTCGTGACGAACCCTCCCCGTGCCGGTCCCCCCATCGGCGGGCTGCCCGACCCCCAGCCACCATGTCCTGGTTCCGACCCGCAGCGGGTCGACCTGGTCCCACGGACCTCCGGGGAGGTCGAGGGGCTCGTTCGGGTTCCCGCTCCGCGCCGTCCCGGGGAGCGCGCCTTCACACCATGCGTTCCCCGCGCTGGTGGTGCCACACAGCGAAAGATAGGGGCCCGAGGAGGAGACCGTTTCGGGCAGCTCCGGCCAGGCGTCTCGAACGGTGAAGCCTCCGTCACCCAGCTGCCAGAAGACATCGGCGCCACGCATCACCACCCTTCCGGAATAGCGGCTCAACCGAGTCACCCCTTGAAGGAGCAGCGCGTCGGTCCGGTCGACGAGATCTCCGTTCGACTTCAGGAACCACGTCTCGCTGCTGAACTGTTCGGGCACCACGCAATCGACCGCGCCCGGAGGCGCCGGCGCCCCCGACCTCTGAACGATGCCTCCATCGAGGAGGCGGGCCATGCGGAGGCCGCACAGACCGGCCACGCCGGCGTCCAGCACCACCGACGCGGACCCGAATGATTCGTCCACGAGACTCCCGCCCGTCGTCACCGCGCGGCACCCGAAGGGCGTGGCCATCACCTCGGTGAACGCGCTGACCCCGAGCGACGCGAACGGGCTGCTGGGCTGCAGCGCGTCGTCGAGGTCGAGCCACCTGGTATTATCGACCGCCTTCTTCACACGGGTGGCGCCCTCGACGAAGGCCATCCCGATGAAGCCCCCATCGAGCGTGCTGAAGCAGCGGAGCCGGCCACTTCGCGTCACGAAGCACGTCCCGTACTGGTCGACGTCGACGTAGCGGCAGTCGTCGTCGCTGTTCGTCGTCGGCCGCTCGACGCAGACCCCCGTCAGGCAGAAGTGCAAGCTACGACAGGTCGTGGCGCCGCACCGCAGCCCGTCTTCGGCGGGCTCGCTCACCACGCCCGCGTCGGGGTCGCAGCGGTAGATCTGGCAGCGGTCGGCCACGTTCACTGGCTTCTCGAGGTGCACGCAGCCCGCATCGGCGCCGCACGCGTCGAGCGTGCACACGTTGCCGTCGTCACAGCTCGCGGACGAAGCCTGCCGGCACGTGCCGGCGACGCACGCCCCCAGCCCCCCGCAGGCATCGGCACACGCGGTGTCGTCGGCGAGCACCGTTCGAACGCAGACGCCGGCGTCGAACGAAAACGCAGACGCCGCGCACGGTTCTGGGGCGCACGTAGGCACTGTGACGCCCTCGCCGAGCAACGTCACGGCCAGCGCCTGGTCTTGCCACAATGTCAACTCGGATTCAGAGCGTCCCGACGCCGTGGGAGCGAACACGACCGTGAGCGCCTCGGTGCCGCCGCCTCCGAGTCGAAGGGCGGTGTCGGTGCTGAACGGCCCGCTGATCGTCGCGACCTGCACGACGAGCGACGCCCGCCCCGTGTTCGTCAGACTGACCGAGCGCCGCGCCAGGTCGCCGACCCATACCTGGCCGAAGTCGAGCGTCGTCGCCGAGAGCCGCACGTCCGATTCGACGTGGGTCGTCGAGGTGCCGCATCTGCATGAGGCCAGCGTGCCGAGGACCAGGGCGAGCAACCACCCTCGAGGGAAATTGCGTTCGGAGATCGTGTCCAAGAGGAAGCAGGTTCGCAGATCGAACGTGCGCTGTCTGCCCATTCGAGCCTCGGGTTTTACGTTCTCTGCGCGATCGATATCCCGCGGTTCCCGGTAATCGCTTCTTGAGCAGTTGCCGGGCGCTCGCCTCCGAATCGCCCTGGCAATCTTTTCGTCGGTTCCAATAGCCCGCGAAGAAGATGGCCTGGAGCGACGGTCTCGCGGATGTCCTTGGCCGCGGCGAGCGGATCGGGATTGCCATTCGGGCCTTCCGGATTGACGTAAATCAGGCCCATCTGCACGGGTCTTGGCGTGACGGTAGCTGAAGAAGCCGAGTTCCTTCCCCTGGGCTCAGTCCGCTGAATTCCGGCGGCGCCGAGCAGCAAGCCAGGACGGCCCGAGCAACAACCACCCAGGAGAGACCGGGGCCTCAGTACATCCGCACCCAACCGAGAGCACCTGTGGAGCGCCCCGACCTCCGTCGCTCAACCCGCCATCCTCGTCGCCTGCATCAGGAGACTCACCCGCGTCAGAAAGCCCGGCGTCGCCGAGCGAGCCCGCATCCACCGCGCCCGCATCGATATCCCCGGCATCGAGCTCGCCCGCATCCTTCAAACCCGCATCGCTGCCCGCATCCACCTCGCCCGGCCCCGCATCGCTGCCCGCGTCAGAGCCCGCATCCATCCCCGCATCCATCCCCACATCCGTTCCTGCATCCACGCCCGCATCCGTCCCAGCGTCCACCCGCGCAGCCAGCACGAGCACCGTGACCTCATCCGGAGCCGACATCGCCATCCCGTCCTGCACGGTGAGCGCAAACCTGAGCAAGCTGTCCATCGGAGCGACCGGAGCCATGAAGCTCGGCGCTGCCACCACGGTCGACGACAACGTCACCGAAGGGCCGCCCGTCTGCGCCCAGCTGAAGCCGGCGATCGCCTCTCCATTGGGATCGCTCCCGCTGCCGCTGAGCGTGACCACCACCCCCGCATCCACCGTCTGATCAGGCCCGGCGTCAGCCACCGGCGCCTCATTGATGCTGTTGAGCACCGTGACGTTGACGTCATCGTCGAGCGAGAAGCTGGTGGGATCCCGCCCGGTGAGCACGAACGACAGTTGCGTCGGCACCAGCACCCGCGGCGTGTTGAAAGAAGGCGTCAGCGTCGAAGGCCCCACCAACGTCACCATCGGCCCCGCGGTCTGCTGCCAGCTCACCGTCGTCACATCACCATCGGCATCTGTAATCGACCCGCTCAGCGCCGTCATCACACTTTCCCCGATGGAGAAGTTCGGGCCCGCATCCACCACCGGAGGCCGGTTGAAGCTCACCAGCCACGTCTCGCGGGTGTACGTGGTGCTGCCGCTGTTGCCAGCGAAGAGGATGGTGCCGCCCCTCGAAGGAGAGAAGGCCGCCGCCGCGTCGGAGAGCGTGCCGGGGTTGGGCATGACGGGCCACGCGGTCCACACGTTCGTCGCGGGGTCGAAGCTGAACAGGTCACCGAGCTGGGTCGAGCTCTGCCCGCCGTAGACCACCAGCTGCTTGAAGTTGGGGTCCCACGCGCAGGCCGCGAAGCTCCGGGCGCTCGGCACCGTGCCCGTCACCACGGGCGAGGACCACGTTCCGCCGTCGGTGTCGTAGAGCCAGGTGTCGGCGACGTTGCTCGACGCTTCGCCGCCGAAGACGATCACCTTACCTGTGAGCGGGTTGAAGCCGGAGCAGGTCGCCCCACGCGCCGAAGGCCCGCCCGCGCCCAGCATCGCCGCCCAGGTGACGCCTCCGTCGCCGACATCGAGTGACCAGAGGTCGCCCACGTGGTTGTTGGCGAACACGCTGGTTCTGCCTCCGAAGTAGAGAAACTTTCCCCACGCTCGCGTCGGCTTCGCCGCGTACCCTGAGAACCTGACGATGAGTCCAGTGTGCAGCGGCGGCCCTTGCATGCCACCGCTGAAGCTCACCGATATGGCCAT
>JAYVFP010000090.1:0-5022 GCA_043773025.1 Archangium sp. | reverse complement strand
GAGCGCAGTCGAGGGGGCACTTACCGCCCGAAGGCGAGGTAATCCCTCGACTCCGCTCGGGATGAACGGTGGGCGCTCCTTATTTCGAAAAAACCCTGCGAGAGCAGTCGAGGGGCCACTTGCGGCGCGAGGCAGAAGTGCTCCGTCGACTGCTCTCGGGAGGACCGGTTGTTCCTTCGGAAAGAAATCGTCGGTGAAGCTGGTCCCCTGCTCAGGATGAGCGGTGTCCGTTCGTCATTTCGAAAAAAAAACCTGCGAGCGGAGTCGAGGGAGCACCAGCCCTCAGAGCGACTCGAGATACCCGATCAAATCTTCACGCTCCGCCGGGTTCAGCGCGCCGAGGTTGCCGTGGCGCGGGTGCAGCCCCCCGTTCACACGCGCGCGCAGGGTGAGCACCTCACCGGTGTGCAAGTACGGCGCACGCGCTGCGACTCCGAGCAGGCTGGGCGCACGCACGCTCTCTCCGGTGCCGATGTCGCTGGGCGGGCCTTCCTGGTGACCTACCGCCGGGTGGCAGTTGGCGCACTGGCCCTTCTGGAAAGCGTCGAGGCCGGCCTGACGCAGCTCAGCCGACAACACCCGCGACGGCTTCGGAGCGGGAATGGTGTCGAGCCACGCGCCGAGCGAAACGATTTGGTCGGAGGGCACGGCGGTGCCGCCCATGCGCTTGATGAAGGTGTCGGCCATCAGGTTGTTCAGGTCGGTGAGGTCGCCCTGCCAGTGAAAGGGCGCGCGGTTCATCACGCCACCCGCGAGGGTCTGGGTGCGGCGCGTCTTGCCGTCGATGACCCAGGTGTGACCGTCTTCGCCGCCTTCCGGGTGACATGACGCGCAGGCCAGCGGAGCGCCACCGCGCGGCGCTTCGTGGAACAACGAGTGCGCCGCCGAGCCCCGGTTCGAGTCGCTGCCGAAGGTGCGCGAGAGGCCGGTGGTCAGGTCGAAGGTCATGGGCGAACCGCGCAGTGACTCGACCACCACCAGCCTGGTCGGCGAGAGCCACGCGACGCTGTTGAGCGCGAGGCCGGTCAGGCCGGCCGTGGCGAACAGACACGAGGTGGTGCTGTTGAAGCTCATCAACGGGTAGATGCTCAGGCCCGTGCCGCCGGCGCCGACCACCGCCAGTTGCGTACCGTCGGGCGAGAGCGCCGCGTCGACGGGCAGCACGTCGTTGGTGCGATGCACATTGGTGACCATGCCGTTCTGCACGGTGGAGATCGCCGTGACGACCGCCGAGTTGGTGCAGCCCACCATCTGCCCGGGGATGCCCGAGCCGCCGCCGCCGTTGCTGCCGCCTCCGTACGGATTGCTGTTGCCGCCGGGAGGGGTGCCTCCGCCCGCGTCAGGCTGGCCATTGACGGTGAGCTGCTCTGCGTGGAGCTGATGAATGAGCAGCGTGCGCGCCCCGGCGTTCACCATGCGCCAGGCCACCTGGCTCTGGTGCAGCTCGACGCCCAGGGGGCTGGGTTTGAGTGCCTGGGAAGGTGCCTTGAGCCGCGCGCTGACCTGCCGGGTGTCGCCCAGCCAGACCAGCTCTGCCGAGCGGAACGAGGTGCCTGTCACGCCCGCGGGCGTCACCGCGAGATCTCGCCACTCGACGCCGGTCTGCGCGGTCTCGAGAATCGCCCCGTCAGCCGACACGCGCACCACTTCACCACCTGCACAACCGACGTTGAGCTCATTGGTCACCGCATCGAGGGCGAGGGCGCGCGGCTCGGCGCAGACCTCGAGCACGGTGAAGGCCTGCTGCTTGACGGTGGCGATCGCCCCGGCGCCGCGCAGGAGCACGAACAGCTCACCGTTTTTGCCCTCCACCACGCGGGTGGGCCAGCTCTTCTCGGGCAGCGCCACGTCGTAGTCGAGCGCCGCGCGGCTCGCGTCGAACACGCGCAAACGATCGCCCTCGACGTCAGCCATCACCACGCGCTGTTTGTCAGCCGTGACGAGCAGGTGGCCGCCCACCACCGGGCGGAAGGGCATCAGCGGTTGGCGGTAGCTGTTCTGGGGCGTCGACCCAGTTCCCGGCGTGCTCGGGGAACCCGGCTGCGGCTCGATACAACTGACGGCGACGACCGACACGACGACCGCGACGAGCCGCTTTTGCATGGTGGCCTCCAACCCGATGGATGTTGAGACAGGCTAATGCGAGCGCCAGACCACAGGCGATGTGTGGTCAGGCTGACCCAAAGCAATGGTCGAGCGCAATCACGTTCGCGGGTGTTGTCAGCGCTGCAGACAGGTGGTGAGTCAGCCCGCCATGGCTTCCGTCCCTTCAGCCCTGTTGGACCAGCTGATCCTCACCCGCCGCAAATATTCGCTGCCCGCGCAGCTTCGGCCGATGGCGCAGGCCTTTGGCCCGCAGGTGCTGGGCGTGTTGTTCCCCCACTTCTCGGGCGCGGTGGTGTGCAGCGAAGACGCGGTGGAAGGCGACGTGCTGCGCGTAGCCGAAGCCCTGGGTCACCTCGAGCGCGCCATCGGCACGCTGCACGAGAAGATGCCCGAGAAGCTCATGGAGCGGTTTTTGCTTGGGCTGCCCGAGGTGCTCTCGACGCTCGAGGCCGACGCGCGCGCGATTCTCGAAGGCGATCCCGCGGCGCGTAGCTACGACGAGGTGGTGCTCACCTACCCGGGCTTCTACGCCATCGCGATGTACCGGGTGGCGCACCTGCTGCACACGTTGGGGCTGCCGCTCTTGCCGCGCCTGCTCACCGAGTTCGCGCACGAGAAGACGGGCATCGACATTCACCCGGGCGCCACCATCGGCCGCCGCTTCTGCATCGACCACGGCACCGGCGTGGTGGTGGGCGAGACCACCCACATCGGCAACGGCGTGAAGCTCTACCAGGGCGTCACGCTGGGCGCGCTCACGGTGGAGAAGGCGCTGGCCGACAGCAAACGTCACCCCACCATCGAAGACGAGGTGGTCATCTACGCAGGCGCCACCATCCTGGGCGGCACCACCGTGGTGGGCCATCACTCGCTGGTCGCCGGCAATGCGTGGCTCACCCAGTCGGTTCCTCCGAATTCTGTGGTGAGCCGGCGCAGCGAAATCAGGCAGCGGCAGGCGGGGCCGATGTTCGAAGAGTACGACTGGGTAATCTGAAGCCGGTGTTGCCGAACCAGCGGGCATCCATTACAACGGATTTTAATCCACCCAAACGGACGAGGACTTTCCATGCGCGCCCATTCGATTCTCGAGACCATCGGCAACACGCCCCACGTGAAGGTGAACCGGCTCTTCGGTTCGACCCACGAAGTGTGGATCAAGCTCGAGCGGGCGAACCCCGGCGCGAGCATCAAAGATCGCATCGCGCTGTCGATGATCGAAGACGCCGAGGCGAGGGGCCTGCTCACGAAAGACACGGTCATCATCGAGCCGACCTCGGGCAACACGGGCATCGGCCTTGCGATGGTGGCCGCGGTGAAGGGGTACCAGCTGCTGCTGGTGATGCCCGAGTCGATGTCGCTGGAGCGCCGCCGGGTGATGGCCGCGTACGGCGCGAAGTTCGATCTGACCCCGCGTGAGAAGGGCATGAAGGGCGCCATCGCCCGCGCGCAGGAATTGGTCGCCGCGACGCCCAACGCGTGGATGCCGCAGCAGTTCGAGAACGAGGCGAACATCGAGGTGCACCGCCGCACCACCTCGCAGGAGATTCTCAATGACTTCCCCGAAGGCCTCGACGCCATCATCACGGGCGTGGGCACAGGCGGTCACATCACGGCGCTCGCCGAGGTGCTCAAGCCGAAGTGGCCGAAGCTCAAGGTGTTCGCGGTCGAGCCGGTGAAATCGCCGGTCATCTCGGGCGGCGCGCCGGGCCCGCACCCGATTCAGGGCATCGGCGCCGGCTTCATTCCGAAGAACCTCAAGAAGGAGCTGCTCGACGGGGTGATTCAGGTCGAGCACACCGATGCGTTCGAGATGGCGCGCCGCGCGGCAAAAGAAGAGGGCCTGTTCATCGGCGCGTCTTCCGGTGCGTCGCTGCAGGCGGTCAAGCAGAAGCTCAGCGAGCTCCCTGCGGGCAGCAAGGTGCTCACGTTCTGCTACGACACGGGTGAGCGGTACCTCTCGGTCGAAGGTTTCCTGCCGTAAGCAGTTCTCCCTCTCCCTGCGCAGCGGGGAGAGGGTTGGGGTGAGGGGCGGTTCGAGCACCAGCGCCGTGCCCTTCACCCGGTCCTTCTCGTGCCGCATCGCGCGAATTGATGCATCCTGCCGGGACTCGCATGAAACGAATCATCGTCACTGCCCTCTGCCTCGGTGTTCTCTCTGGCTGCGCGTACCTGCAGCAGTTCCTCAAGACGTCGGGCCGGGAGCCCACCTTCAGCTTCCGCACCATGGTGCTCAACGACATCTCGCTGGCGGGGCTCAACCTCGACACGGTGTGGGATCTCGGTAACCCCAACCCGGTGAGCATCTCGCTGGCCTCGGTGGACTACGCGCTCTTCATCGAGAACAAGCAGGTCGTCGCAGGTCAGCCCCAAAACGGGCTGCAGATCGCAGCGAACGGCTCGAGCGAGCTGCACTTCCCCGCGAACATCAAGTTCACCGACGTGGTCGGCGTGGTCGAGACCTTCCTCACGAAGGACAACGCGAGCTGGAAGGCCGAAGGCGCGTTGGGGGTCTCGACGCCCATCGGCGTGATTCGGTTGCCCATCGTGAAGGAGGGCTTGTTCGAGGTGCCCAAGCTCCCGGCGATCGTCTTTGGCAACCCGCGCGTCACCAACGTCACCTTCTCGGGCGCGACGGTGGAGTTCCCGCTGACCGTCACCAACAAGAACACGTACTCGCTGCCCATCGCGGGCGTGGCGGGCAACCTGGCGATCGCCGGCAGCAACATCGGCACGCTGTCGACGGGCGACCTGGGCGCGATGGATGGCAGGGGCACGCGGCAGGTGGCGATCCCCTTGAACATCAGTTTCCTCGGCGCAGCGGGTGCGGCGGTGAACGCGGTGCGCGGTGGCAATGCGCAGGTGACGTTCAACGCGACGGTGCAGTCAGGTGGTCAGGCCGTGCCGATCAAGATTGAT
>JAYVFP010000089.1:0-5024 GCA_043773025.1 Archangium sp. | reverse complement strand
GCTGCAGCGCGAGCGGGAAGCCGTTGAAGTGACCCATCTCGAGCGTGGTGAGCTCGAGGCCGATGGAACTGGCCAGCCAATCATTGAGGTCCAGCGCGTCGATGGTCGGCCCGTAATCGGCCACGTAGTTGTGATCCGTCGAGACCACGAGATCCACGCCTTCGACCGCGAAGCTGGTGACGCGCGCCTCGAGCGCCATGTCGCTGTCGACCGACTTGATCGAGTGCACGTGGAAGTCGGCGCTGATCCACCCCGGCGTGCCGACGACCTGCGTGAGCTTGAAGCCCACGTTCGTGGTCTTACCCGCGGCGATCTCGATGTCCTGCTTCTGCAGGTCGTACTCGATGCCACGCGACGCGTAGACCGTGTACTTGCCTGGGCGAATCGGCCGGCCGCCCGCACCGTTCGCGTAGAAGAACTTCTCCACGTACTCGCGCGAGGTGGGATCAGCCGAGCTGTCTGCGATCAGATCCGACTGACGCATGCGCTCGCCTATCTTCAGGTCGTAGAAGAACTGGCGCGGCTGCAGTGTGGGATCTTCGTTCTCGTACACGCCCAGCACCGTGATCTTCGCGGGCAGCGGCTGGCCACGATCATCGGTGACGGTGACGACGAGATCGCCCGGCTGCTCCAACTCGAAGTTCATCGTGGCAGCGCCGCCTTCAGTGACCTCCACCTCGACGCCGCTCTTCGCCACCGAACGAATTCGATCGAGCGCGTAGCCGGTGTACTTGCCCGCCGGTACCGGCGCCGTCCACACGCCCCCTTTGCGCGTGGTGGCCTGGGTCACGTGGTTGCCTTTGTCGTCCTTCAGCACGACCGAGAGCCCCTCGAGCGGCTGGTTGGTCTTCGCCTCACGCACGTAGCCCGAGATGTTTCCGTACGGCGTCGGCTCCCGCACCACGAACTCGCGCCCGTTGGGGCGGACGGTGACGTCGCGCATGTCGTAGACGATCTTCTGCACGCTGCCCACGTCGCCTGAACCCACCGCGAGGAACGCGGTGTAGCTGTAGCTGGCGCCCTTCGGCAGCATCTGCGGCGCCTTCGCGAAGTAGGTGCCCAGGAAGCTCGACGACGCGATGGGGATGAGGATCGAGTCTTTGTTGGCCGTCGGGTAGAAATTGCCCGCGACCGCGCGCTCGCTCTGCAGGTAGCTGCCCGCGCTGTTCTGGCCAGACACGAACGCGTAGCTGACGCCGTCGCCTTCCGTGGCCCACATCGAGGTGACTTCACCTGGCAACGCGTCGAGTGAAGCGGGCCGCTTGTAGACCTCTTCCAGGTGGAAGCGCATGTCGAAGCCGGCCTGACCTGGCACGAAGAGGCGCTGGCCTTCGCCGAGCAACGTGACGAAGCCGAACGGAACGTTGAGACCCCACGAAGCATCGCGTGTGCCGTTGTTGGTCACCGTGACGACGATCTTCAGGTACTGCTTTCCCGGCTCGAGAATGTAGTCGCAGGTGAAGTCGAGCGGGTCCTTCGGGTCGACCACCTCGGTGAACGCCTTCACCAGCGAGATGAACGCGCCGCTGCGGCCCGACACCCGAATCGCCGCCGCCTTGCCGTCGGAGCCATCGGCCAACACTTCGACCTTCGCGGGCTCGAGGGCGGTGAGGAAGAACGCGGGGAACATCTCGGTGAAGTAGTCGTTGCCCTTCACGCCGCTCGCCGAGCTGCCCTGGCCTGCGCGAACGAGATCGATGTCGATGAGCGAACCACCGAAGCTGCCGAAGCCGCGGCTGGTGCCCACGTTCTGAATGATGGCGTGCATCACCCCGTTGCTGAGCTTGTAGTCACCGTCGGCGCCCGAGGCGCGTTTGCCGCCGATGAGATCCGTCGCGTCTTTGGGAGCGGAGTCGGTATCACCCAGCGCCCGCACGCCGCCGATCAACTCGACGCGGCTGCTGATCTGAAACGCACGCGCCGGGGCTTCCGTCTTCGTGCAGGCGCTGATCAGAACCAGCGCAAATAAGAGGAGTCGATTCATCGGCTCACCACACCGCGTGGATCATCGCGTCCACGCTGTCGTTGGAATAGGTGGCCCGCGCCTCTTCGTTGCGGTGCGTGTACTGAACCAGAATGCGGAAGGGTAACTCGAACGGGCGCCAGCCGACCATCGCGGCCACTTCGATCACCTGGTCATCCGTCTGGGCATTGCTCGGCTCGAAGAAGGCGAACCGCGCGGCGGCCTCGAGACCGGTGGGCGTGTTCAGGTAACGAACCTGCGCGAGCGCTCCGAGCGAGGAGTCGGTGGGCAGCCCCGCGTAGCTGTACGACGACGACTTGCCGAGGAACGCGAGCAGGCCGCTGAAGCCCATGTGGCCCGCCGAGAGGTCCGCGCCGTAGGAGAGCTGGTTGGTGGTGAGCTGGTTGGGCCGCGCGCCGTCGGTGCGCGAGTTGTAATAGCCGTTGAGGCCGAGCGTGACGCGCTGGCTGATGTCGAGCTCGACGCGCGCGACCGGGGTCACCGCGTTGTTGTCGTTGAAGAGGTGATTGAGGCCGTTGCCGTTGAAGACGCCGACCGCGTACTTGAAGCCGAACCGATCGCCGAGCCGCGCGCTGCCGATCTGCACGCCCACCTGGCGATCCGGAGCAAGCCCGGTGCGAGGCCCAAAACCCTCGGGCGGCGTGAGACCACCCGCGAGCACCGAGCGGCTCACGAACGGAATCGCACCGTCCGACTGGAGCATCTCGGCGTAGTACGGCGGGCGAAACTGGCCCGCGCGGATCTGAAAGAACTTCGCGAGGTCGTACTGAACGTACGCATCACGCACGTCGACGACGCGGCGGCCGGCGAGCGGATCGTTCTCGTCGACCAGCGGCGCGGCGAGCTCGATCGAGGTGTAGACGGTGAACTTGTCGACCGGGCGGAACTCGAGCCCGAGACGGAAGTCAGCGACGCGGAAGCCGCCGTTGCTGCCGACCAACTGCTGGTCTTGAAAGGGGAACGTATAAAAGACGCCGACGCGCGCGAAGCCGGTCAGCGTGAACTTCTGGTACCAGGGAACCGAAACGACCAAACCAGGCGAGGCTTCAGGCACCACCGCAGCGGGAACGTCTTTTTCCTGAACCGGTTCCGGCACGGCCTCGGTGGGGGTCTGAGCGAGCGCGAGAGAAAGCACGAGGGCGAGCGACATGGTGATGGTTCTCCTTCAGCGGAAGACTTCGTCGAGCGAACGGCCTTGGGCGGCCGCGGGCGTGGGAATGGTGAGCAAACGAGACATCGTCGGAGCGAGGTTGATGGGCTCGGTGGTACCGCCCTGCCCCTTCTTCACGTTGAGACCGAAGAAGACGAGCGGCACGGCGCGATCGTAGAGCCACGGGCTCGCGTGCCCGGTCTTGTCGTGCGCGCCGTAGGTCCAATACGGCTTGGTCAGCACGATCAGATCAGGCGAGCGGCCCACGAACGCCCCGCGCGCGAAGAGCTGGCCTTGCGGGCCTTCGAGTTTACCGATGGGCAGCAGGTCGAGCACGCCGGGCTGGGTGCGAGCGAGCTTCCGGAGCCGCTCGATCACCGGCTGCGCCTTCGCGCGAAGTGACGCGGTGAAGGTGAAGCCGGGCGTCTTGGTGCCGGCGAACCACTCCTGCCGGCCGAGCTGATCGTCGAGTTCCTTGTCGAGCAGCTCGCGCAGCACCTTCATGTCGACCCGGCCCGCGTCGAGCCCGCGCGCCTTCGCGAGCTCGGGAATCGGAGGCACGCCGTGATCAGACGAGAGCGCCACCACGTACTTGCCCTTGCCGACCAGCGCGTCGAGACCGGTGAGCAGGCGGCCTATCTCTTTATCGATGTGGAGATACTCATTGAGCGCCTCGGGTGAGTCAGGCCCGAAGCCGTGCCCGATGCGATCGTGACCAGAGAAGCTGATGGTGAGGATGTCGGGGATCTCGTCTTTGCCCAGGCCCATCGCCTTCACACCATCGAGCGCGATGTCGACCTCGGCGGTGTCGAGCGGCGCCTGCAGCGCGGGATTCTCGGCGAGCGGCTCGCTGTCGCCCACGCGCTGCGGAAGCTGCGGCGCCTGGCCCGTGATGCCCCCACCGGGAAGGCCCCACGCGAACGCACCCTCGAGCACCAGCCGCGCGAGGCGCTCGTTGGTGGCGGCGAGGAAGGCGGGCGGCTCCTTCGCGTAGAAGGTGCTGGTGGTGAAGAACGGCTTCTCGGCGTCGAACCACACCGCGAGACCCGCGTGGCCTGCGCAGAGAATCGCCGAACGATCCTTCGCGCTGATGGAGAGCCCCAACGCCTTGTCATCGGCGGACTTCGCGGCGTCGACCAGCGTGGGGGCGCGCAGCCAGGTCGGCGCGGTGCCGTCTCGTTCGTGCGGTTCGCGGCCGAGCACCTTGAAGTTCGAGTCTTGCGTGGAGAGGCAGGCCTTGCCGGTGTCAGCGTCGATCCAGTCGTTCGAGGTGATGCCGTGCACTTCGCCATACGCACCGGTCAGCAGCGTGGCGTGGCCGACCGAGGTGATGGTGGGCGCCGCTTCGTAGCGGGCTTCCTGAAAGGTGTAGCCCTCGGTGGTGAGGCGTTTGATGCCCGCGGTCACCTTCGGCATGCGCGCATGAAACGAATCCGCGGAGAGCTGATCGATGACGATCACCACGCCCAAACGGGGCCGCTCTGCGAATACGGGAGCCGCCACGAGCAGGAGGATCGCGCCAAGTCGATGCACGACTGGCGCTTCTAGCCGCCTTCCCGAGGGGGGAGGTGACATTTGGGTTTCACCACTCGCGCGTGAAGACCTGCACCTCGCCCTTCGGGTTCTGGCAACTGATGTCGCTGCGGCGATCGTTCCACGTCAGCAACCACGGCTTCTCGCCACCCTTGAGGCGCACGGTGTTGCCATCGCCTTCGAGCTCCTGCAGCGGCTTTCCCCCATCGGGCCGGTAGAAGACGCGCTTGTCGGAGACGAGGAATTCTTCCTTCGTCTTGCGATCGATGTAGCGCCCGCTGCGGCGCGACCACGCCCGGGAAATCACCTCGAGCGAGCCGGTGGAAGTGAGCTTCGCGCGCTGCTCTGCGAGCACCA
>JAYVFP010000088.1:0-46674 GCA_043773025.1 Archangium sp. | reverse complement strand
TCCGTCTTGAACTCGTCCGAATACGCCTTCCGAATGTTCATCTTCATTTTCTGCCCCAGTTACGGGGTGTCCACCAGACCGGGGCAAACTCACGCGTGTCCTCATGGATGACACGCCGGGAAGAGGAGCCCCGGACCCCACCTCGTCACACGAACATCCTCGTCGCGAAGTCGAAGAGCCTGCGCGTGATTCGCGACGCCGAGAAGACTGGAAAGGCCACCTCCTTCGAGGCCCTCACCTGACTCAGGTTCGATTCACCCAGATGGCACACCCATCAGGAGCGAGCAGCGTGACTCCGTTTTCTCTGCGCGGTGGCTCAGGCCAGGAGAGCTCGAGCCGCCCTGGCGGCGTGGGAATTCGCACCACTTCGTCACCGATGGTCCCCACCAACGTCAGCCGTCCACGTCGCAAGGTGATGGTCTTCGTGTCGTGATCGACCGCCACCTGCATCGCATCGCGCCGGCCATCCGTGAGCTCCGGCAGTTGATGCCGTAACCCGACCAGCGCGCGGTACCAGGCCAACAGCTCCCGATGCGGAGACCGCTCGCGTTCACTCCAGTCGAGCACCGAGCGCTCCATCGTCACCGCAGCCTGTGGATCGGGGAGCTCACCCGCGACCGAGGCATGCTCCGCGCGCCGGCCTTCTTGAACTGCCTTCGCCAACTCCGGGTTCTGGTGATCGGTGAAGTACTGAAACGGAGAAGACGCGCCCCACTCTTCCCCCTGGAACAGCAGCGGCACGAACGGCGAGGTCAGCATCAACGCAGCCGCAAAGCGCATGCGGCCCGGTGAGGTCAGCTGACTGAGCCGCTCACCGCGCGCACGATTGCCGATCTGATCGTGGTTCTGAATGCAGGCGATACACCGCGCGCCATCGGGCGGACCCATCGGGCGGTCGTGAATGGTCCCCTTCCCCACCAACGCCGTCTGGATGTCCGCCAGAGAGCCGTACTTCGCGTAGTACCCCTGCTGTTCACCAGTGAACGCGGCGTGAATCGCGTGGTGGAGATCATCGAACCAGAACCCATCGAGCCCATCACCGCCCTTGCTTCTGGGCATCACCAACCGCGGTTCATTGTCTTCGTTCTCCGCGATCAACACGGCAGGCCGCTCGAGCGCGCGCACCTCATCGGCCAGCTCAGAGAGGATGTGCTTCGGCGAGTCGTCGTAGATCGCGTGCGTCGCGTCGAGGCGCAGGCCATCGAGATGGCAGTCGCGCAGCCAGTAGCTGGCGTTGTCGAGAAAGAAGCGGCGCACGCCCGGTGACGAGAAGTCGATCGAAGGACCCCACGGCGTCTTGTGACGATCCGTGAAGAACGGCGCGAACTCAGAGAGGTAGTTCCCGTCGGGCCCGAGGTGGTTGTAGACGACGTCGAGGATCACCGACATTCCCTTGCCGTGGGATCCATCGACGAAGCGGCGCAGCGCATCGATGCCGCCGTAGACCGTGTGCACCGCGAAGAGATCGACCCCGTCGTAGCCCCAGCCTCGCCTTCCGGGGAACGCGTTGAGCGGCATGAGCTCGATGTGCGTGATGCCCAACGCGATCAGCTCATCGAGGCGCTCCAGCGCGGAGTCGAGCGTGCCCTGTCTGGTGAAGGTGCCGACGTGGAGCTCGTAGATGACGCCTCGGCCCAGCGGCACCGCGCGGAAGCTCGAGTCGGTCCACGGGTAGGAAGGCTCGATCCATTGTGATGGCCCGTGTACTCCGGAAGGTTGCAGACGTGAGCGCGGATCAGGCCGCGGTGGTCCACCGTCGAGAGAGACGGCGTAGTGGGTGCCCACCGGTGGTGCGGGTGCGGACCAGAGGCCGTCACCGCGCGGCTCGGCGGCGATGCGACGTTCGGGCTCGTAGAGGATGAGTTCGACTTGTTTGGCGTTGGGTGCCCAGACCTGGAAGTGCGTCATGGTTTGCCTTCATCCCGACCCTCTCCCGCGCGGTGAGAGGGGGATGGGGATGGAGCTCGTTTGAGGAAGGCGACTGGGAAGCGTGCCCACGCCCGCTCGACCCTGAGCGTGCCTTCGAAGGTCTCGCCCGACAACACGTCGATCCACTTTCCCGCGGGCAGCTCGATGCGGGTCTCGGCCCAACGCACCTGACTTGCCGTCCACCGCGGCACCAGCGTGATCAACTCTTCCCCTCGCGCGAAGGCGATCACCCGGTCGGCCGCGTCACCCGTTGCCTTCAGCGCGCGATACGGCGCCTCGAAGAGGTGCGGGTGCTGCTTGCGCTCGAGCAGTACACGCTGAATCAACCAGAGCTTCGGCAAGCCTTCGTCGCTTGCCGCCATCGCGTTCTCGGGGCTGGCTTCACGCGCCCGCTTCAGCAGCGCGCGGCGCGAGGCGTAGTCGACCGGCCGGCGGTTGTCGGGGTCGACCAGGCTCGTCTCCCACAGCTCCGTGCCTTGATAGAGGTCGGGCACGCCCGGCGCCGTCAGCTTGATCAACGTGCGCGCGAGTGAAGTGCGGCGTGCTGCCGGCTCGATCGACGCGACGAACGCCGCGATCTCAGCGCTGAGCTCGACGTCATCGAGCACCCCATCGACGAACGCCATCACCGAAGACTCGTACGCTGCGTCGGCCGAGAGCCACGAGGTGTGACGCTTCGCTTCCCGCGTCGCCTTCTCGAGATACGCATGCGCGCGTTCCTTCGAGAGTGGCCAGGCGCCCACCAGGGTCTGCCAGAGAAAGTACTCGGTCGGCCGATCGAACGAGCCGGTGCGATGGCGCGCCGCACGTTCCGACCAGCGCGTCACCTTCTGCGCCCACTGCTCCGGCAGCTCGGTGAGCACCAACAACCGCGCGCGCAGATCTTCACCACGCTTGGTGTCGTGCGTGCTCGAAGCCAGCAACGTGCGTGGCGCCGAAGTGGCGAGCGAGGCATGCAGTTCCTCGAGCGTGACCCCGAACCGATCCACCGCGCCGCCGACCTCGTTGAGCGCGAGCAGCCGCGCGTGCCGGTAGAACAGCGTGTCCTCGAGCCCCTTGGCCATCACCGCGCCTGAGGTCTGTTGGAAGCGCAGCGCGAGCTCGACCTCCACGGGGCCCGTGCGCTCGAGCAGCAACGCGCGGCGCAGCGCTTCCCACACCCGGTGATCCACCTCGGGCCTGCCCACCGCCGCGGCCGCCAACGCCGTCGCCACGTGCGCGCGATCGACCTCACTGGCCACCCGGCCGGGGCGGGCGTACGTGCGGTACACCGGGTAGCTCGCGAGCAGCTCAGTGATGGCGTGCCGCAGCTCACGCACCGTGACGTCGCGCAACGTCGGCTCGCCCGTCACCAGCCGCACCGCGAGCGCCACCAGGCGGTCTCGTTCACTGGCCAGCAGCCCATCGATGACCTCGAGCCGCGCGCGGCGGGCCTGCGCTTCGACCGGCGTTGGGTCTCCGCCAAACTGCAGCCACAGGCGATCGAGCGCCGGCTGACCCGATGGTTCCACGAATACCCCGTCGAGCAGCCGGACGAACTCGTAGCCGGTGGTGCCGTCGATGGGCCACTTCTCCGGGAGCGGCTCGTCGGGCGCGAGGATCTTCTCAACCACGATCCACGCCCTGGGAGCGCGACGCCGCAGTTGTTCCAGATACCCCGAGGGATCGCGCAGGCCATCGACGTGATCGATGCGGATGCCGTCGATGGTGCCATCGGCCAACCAGCCCAGCACCAGCGCGTGCACGTCATCGAACACCCACGGCTCTTCGATTCTCAAACCCGCAAGGGTCGCCACGTCGAAGAAGCGCCGGTACGACAGCTCACCCAGCGCGTACCGCCAGAACCCCAGCCGCCAATTCTGCCGCTCGAGAAAGGCATCGAGCCGCCCTGAGTCCGTCGTCAACGCAGCCAGCTCGAGGTCGACCGCGGCCGCGAGGTCTCTCTGCGCGGCGAACAACTTCGAGAGCAGCGACTCGATCACCTGGCGATCGCGATGACGTCTCACCGTCGAGGTCTGATCCGTCGCGCCCGGCTTGGGCAACGAACCCAGCGCGTCTGCGAAGAACGCCAGCTCGCTCGACCCCACCTGCGCTGCCGCGCGACCGAGCGGCTCGACCAACGCACGAGGCGCGACCGGCAGCCGGTGATCGCGGTACGTCACGAAGAAGCGCGCCCCCTCCCGCGTGACCTCGAGCAAGCCGTGGGTCAGCGCCTCTGCGTACCGCTCTCCCAGAATCGGCAGAAGAATCCGGTTGTCAGAGTCTTCACCCGGGTGCCAGTCGACGTCGAAGTACGACGCGTACCGGCTCGACGGGCCGTTCTCGAGCACGTCCCACCACCAGGTGTTGTCGGCCGCGGTGCCGATGGCCATGTGGTTGGGCACCAGGTCGACCAACTGCCCCAGGCCCCGCTCGCTCAACGCGCGGCAGAAACGTCGATGCGCCTCGGCGCCACCCAGCTCCGAGTTCACCCGCCGGTGGTCGACCACGTCGTAGCCATGCTGCGAGCCGTGCGCCGCCTGCAGGTAGGGCGAGCTGTAGAGATGACTGATGCCCAGCTCATCGAGATAGTCGGCCAGCTCAGCGGCCTCGGCGAAACCAAAGCCGGGCCGGAGCTGCACGCGGTACGTCGCGCGCGGCGCAATCACGTACTTCGCCTCTTGAAGACGGCCAACGAACGCGGCACCAGCTTGCACGGCATCGCGGCGTCCTTCTGCTCGCCCTCGAAGAAGCCGACGTCGGTGTCGAGCACGGTCTCCCAGCGGGTTCCGAGCTTCGTGGGAATGGTGAAGTCGACCGGCTCGTGCGACGCGTTGATCGCCACGAAGAAGCTGTCATCGACGATGCGCCTGCCGCGTTGATCGCGGGCGACCAGCCCCTCACCATCGAGGAACACGCCAACCGAGCGGCCGTTGTGCCAGTCGCTGCTCTCCATCTCCTTACCGTCCGCACGCGCCCACACGATGTCCTTCGACGACTGGAACCAGCCGCGCCGGCGGAAGGCGGGGTGCTTTCGGTAGAACGCGACCAACCTGGAGGTGAAGGACAGCAGCCCCTGGTCTGCCTTCTCCCAGTCGAACCAGGACAGCTCGTTGTCCTGGCAGTAGCCGTTGTTGTTGCCCCGCTGCGTGCGGCCCAGCTCGTCGCCGCCTTGCAACATCGGAACGCCCTGCGAGAAAAACAGGGTCGCCAGCAGGTTGCGCTGTTGCCGCGCGCGCAATGCCAACACGTTTTGATCACTCGTCTCGCCCTCGGCGCCGCTGTTCCACGAGCGGTTGTCATCGGTGCCGTCGTGATTGTCTTCGCCGTTCGCCTCGTTGTGCTTCGAGTTGTACGAGACGAGATCGCGCAAGGTGAACCCGTCGTGCACGGAGACGAAGTTGATGCTCGCCGAGGGGTGGCGGGCGCCGTCGTTCTGGTAGAGATCCGCCGAGCCCGTGAAGCGCGCGCCGAAGTCCTGCAACGAGCCTTCATTGCCGCGCCAGAGATCGCGCACGCCATCGCGGTACTTGCCGTTCCACTCTGACCAGATGGGCGGAAAGCCGCCCGCCGCGTAGCCGCCGGGCCCGAGATCCCACGGCTCGGCGATGAGTTTCACCGTGCGCAGGACCGGATCCTGATGCACCAACTGGAGGAACGTGGCGAGGCGATCGACCTCTTGCAGCTCACGCGCAAGGCTTGCCGCGAGGTCGAAGCGGAACCCGTCGACGTGCATCTCCTGCACCCAGTACCGCAGCGAGTCCATGATCAGCTGGAGCACGAACGGCTGCCGCACGTGCATCGAGTTTCCGGTGCCGGTGGTGTCGTAATAATAAAAGGGCTGCTCGGGGCTGAGGCGGTAGTACTCTTGGTTGTCGAAGCCCTTGAACGAGAGCGTCGGGCCCAGGTGATTGCCTTCAGCGGTGTGGTTGTACACCACGTCGAGGATGACCTCGATGCCGGCCTGGTGCAGCGTGCGCACCATCTGTTTGAACTCGGAGACCGCAGCGCCGATGGTCCTGCGCGAGGCGTACTCGTCGTGCGGCGCGAAGAAGCCGATGGTGTTGTAGCCCCAGTAATTGCGCAGGCCCTTGTCGAGCAAGCGCCCGTCGTGAAGGAACTGGTGAATGGGCAGCAGCTCGACCGCCGTCACGCCGACCTTCAGCAGGTGTTCGATCGCCGCGGGGTGCGAGAGGCCTAAGTACGTGCCGCGCAGCTCCTCGGGGATGTCCGGGTGGCGCTCGGTGAACCCCTTCACGTGCACCTCGTAGATGACGGTGTCGTGCCACGGCGTGCTGAGCTTTCGGTCGTTCTGCCAATCGAACCAACGATCGACGACCACGCCCTTGAGCATGGTGGGCGCGCTGTCTTCGTTGTTGCTCTGCTCGGGGTTGTCGAGCTGATGACCGAAGAGCGGCTGGCCCCAGCTCAGTGAACCTGCCGTCGACTTCGCGTACGGGTCGAGCAGCAGCTTGTTGGGGTTGCAGCGCACGCCGCTCTGCGGGGCCCAGGGCCCGTGAACGCGGAAGCCGTAGTATTGACCTGGGCCGACGCCGGGCAGGTACGCGTTCCAGACGTGGCCTTCACCTCGCGTGAGCGCGACCCGTTCTTCGTGGCGATCGCGGTCGAACAGACAGAGCTCGACCCGTTCACCCACGCGCGAGAACACGGCGAAGTTGGTTCCGTAACCGTCGAACGTGGCACCCAATGGATAGGTGCTGCCCACCCACGCTTCACGAGCGGACGCCATGGGGCATCCCCCCGGGGAAGCGGTGCGCGGCGGGCATGGTTTGGCGCAAGACCGGCGCGAATTTAAAGGGTTGAAGGCGCATGCAGGCCGTCAGTGCAATGGGCGCACCGATTGCCTCATTCCCCACAAAGCGTTTACCGGCCCACTACGAACGGCGCCGGCGAAGCCGCAAAGCACCCAGCAACATCACCAACATCGGCGTGAACGCCTGACCATCAGAAGAACAACCACACCCAGGGCCCGATGGATTCGCTCCGCCGTCACCGCCGAGGCCGCCGCCGGTAGACCCGGTACCACCGCCAACGACGGGCTCGCCCCCACCGGTTCCGCCACCCGCGCTGCCTGCATCGACGCCCGCATCCCGAGGGCCCGCATCAGCGCTGCCTCCGCCGCCACCCGAGCCGCCGCCAAATCCGCCGCGGCCACCACCGGTGCCGCCGCCCGCTCCGCCGTCCTTCACGCCGCCGTCAGGGCTGCCGCCACCACCGCCACCCGCGCCGCCGCCAGCCGAACCGCCACCTGCGCCACCGCCGGTCGAACCGCCGCCGCCAGCTCCGCCACCCGCCGCACCACCGCCACCACCCGTCGCCGTTCCCGCGTCCCACGAGACGTTGACCTGCGTGGTGACGACGACGCACTGACCGGGCACGACCGGGCGGTCGGCCAGAAAGTCCCACTCGTCGAACCGCACCGAACTGAGCGAGCCGACGATCGACCCCGCGCTGACGTTCTGCGTCGCGGTCGTCACCGTGGCGGAGCCGGCCTGCGCGAAGAAGAACTGCGTGCAGTCACCCATCGAGTCGCAACCACGCGCGAGGATCGGGCAGATGTTGCAGGCGCCGTAGGTGTCGTTGGTGCTGAAGGTGACGGTCTGTGGCAGCGTGAGCCCTGCTCCGAAATACGCCTCGAGCCGCAGCAACGAACCACCGTCGGCCGCGGCCGGACTTTGCGTGTGGAGCTCTGCGAAGACCGTCTCACGGCCCGCCTGGTAGGTGCCTTCGGTGTACACGCTGGGCCAGGGCGAGATGACGAGGCACCCTGCGTCGGGCCGGCCCGCGTCTGTTCCCGCGTCTGTCCCTGCATCCACCCCGGCGTCCATTCCCGCGTCTGGGATCGAGGTGCACGAGAAGGCGGCCACTGCGTTGTTGCGCGGCGCAGGCGTGGCCACGGTGAAGTCGTTCGAGTTGTTGTCGGTCTCGATGCAGCCGTTCGTTTTTCGCTGCGCGCTCGAGATGGAAGAGAGGTTCGCCGTCGGCGTGGTCTCGAAGCAGTTCGCGCCGCCGTAGCCGACGAAGTCGACATACGCGCTCGCAGCGGGACAGGCGGTGGTGAGCGCGGTCGAGTTGTTCACCAGCGCGACCTTGCCCGCGGTGCCGCTCATCAAGACGGCCGGCGCTGAAACGTTGGGCGTCGGCAGGCTGCTCCCGACCGCGCCCGGGGGTGACATCGCGATGAGGATGTACTTGCCGGGCTGGAGGCTGCCGAACGCGCTCAAGCTGGCGACCTCCCACGCAGCGGCGGTCGCGCCGGCGTACTGCACCGACCAGTTCGAGACGTTGACCGGGGTGGTGCCGCGGTTGAAGAGCTCGACGAAGTCGGCGTTGTAGGTCGCGTTCAAGTTGCCACCTGCTCCGTAGACCTGGCTGATCACGAGGCCGGTCGAGAGCGCGTCACGGTGCGAGAGAAAAGGTTGTTTGTGCGGAGCTTCTTGGGTTCCGCACGCGGTCACGACGAAGAGAACGAAGAGGGCGAGCGAGCGGAGATTCGTCATGAGGGCGACGAGTATAGGCAGACTGCTCTCTCCACCGCGGAGAGAGGGAGATTTTGAGGGTTTTTGATCAGGCGCCGAGCACCTGGCGCGCTCGGGCGTAGTACGCGTCACGCGCCGCCTTGCCGTTGTACCCACCGTTCACGCGATAGGTGATGGCATCGAAGTTCCCCGCGTCGGCGTAGCTGTTCAGGTTGCGGCTGTTCCAGAACCACTGCGCGATGCGGAAGCCGACGGCGGGCGTCGCAGCGAGCCCGGGGTTGTTGACCAGGTCGAGGCCGAGCGCGTTGCCCGCGGCGGTGTAGTTGCTGCGGCCGGTCAGTTGAATCGGCCCGCGGCCCTTGAAACGCACGCCGTCACCCGGCTGCGTGTTGCCGAGATCGCGGCGGCCTTCGTACGCGGCGCCCGAGGCGATCTCTTCGAAGTAGCGCAGCTGACCACTCTCGTGCGCGAGCTGGGCGAGGAACGCGGCCTGGCGCCTGGGCGTGTTGATCTGCCCTTCCGCCATCGCGGCGTTGAGGTACGGCAGGTGACGGTTCGCGTCGGCCTCAGAGAGGTTCGGCATGATCGCGCGGAGCTGCGCTGCGCTGATGCCGCCCGTGGTGGGGCCCGGCACCGGACCCGTCGGAGCAACAGGCGCAGGGCCCGAACCACCCGGCAGGCGCAGCGTCTGGCCCACATAGATGAGGTTCGGGTTGCTCAGGCCGTTGAGCGACGCGAGCGTGCCGACGGTGGTGTTGTAGCGGCCGGCGATGCCCGAGAGCGTGTCACCCGGACGCACCGAGTACGTGCCGCCGTTGCCCGACGCGGGAGGCGCGGTCGGCGTGGTGGTGACAGGGGGAGCGCCCGCCCCGACCACGAGGCGCTGGCCTGCGAAGATGACGTTCGGGTTGCTGATGCCGTTGCGCGAAGCGAGCGCGCCGACCGACGTGCCGAAGCGGGCCGCGATGCCCGAGAGCGTGTCACCCGACCGCACCGTGTAGTGCTGCGCGCCGCCACCGCCCGAGATGTTCACCGGTGACGCAGGCGTCGCGTCGAAACCATCGGGGATCTGCAGCGTGCGACCGGCATAGATGACGTTCGGGTTCGCGATGTTGTTGGCCCGCGCGAGCGCACCCACCGTGGTGCGGTAGCGGGAAGCGATGCTGCCGAGGGTGTCACCGGAGCGGATGGTGTAGCTGGTCATGCTGAGGTGTCGGCATCACGCATCACCCGGTATTTCCGGGTGCTTGCAGCGTGTGTTGACAGTTGGAGCGGTGAGGTCGCAGGCGCACATGTAGGCCCCCCGGCTCCGCGCCGCTAACCGGTTGATTTCGACCGCTCGGGCTCGCGGCGCTCGAGCCGGCGACGCGCCGCGAAAGGCTCTGCAGCATGCGAATTCTTTTCTGGTTGCCCTGCGCTGCAACCCCCGGCGCTTGCGAAGCGCTTCGATGACGTGGTGCGGGATGGGGAGTTGCGGTGGGGCCGTGACCGGCGAGGATGCATGCCGTGCGGCACTGGTTTCCCTGGTTCGTGTTCATCATGGTGGCGAGCTGCCAGCAGGTGGCGTGCCCCTCACCGCCCGGCGAGAGCTGCGATCCCCGCAACTTCAATTGCCCTGGTGGCTTCACGTGCAGCCTCGCCGAGATCTGCACCCGCAAGTGTGAGGGGGTCAGCGACTGCTGGACCAAAGTGGAAGAAGGCTGTCGCTCCGGCTGGTACCCCGGCATGCGCCTTCCCGACGGTGGCACCTACATGGAGGTGAGCGACGAAGGCTTCTGTCCGGAGAGCAGGTCGCTGCAGTGCCTCCAGGGATACTGCCAGCGGGGCTCGTGCCCCCCTGAAGGCTGTGACTACGACCTGTACGGACCCTCTGAATACAAAGGCACCCGCGACCAGGGGCCTGAGCGATGAAGCGCTTCGGGTGGCTCTGCGTGCTGTTCCTCAACTGCGGGCTCTTCGCGGCTCCGGGGCGCCCGTGCACCAAACAAGAAGAGTGTAAAGGGCTCGAGCGTGGCTACTGCGCAAAGGCAGAGATCTGCACCCGTGAATGCAGCGAGGACCAAGCGTGCCCGGAGAACTCGACGTGCAGCCTTCAAGGCCAACGCAGCGTGTGCCTGCCCACCTGCGACTCACAGGACGACTGCTTGAAGAACTTCACCTGCTACATGAACGTGTGCCAGTTGGCGTTGCCGTTCGAATCGCCGCCAAAATGAGTCCGAGGTTTTCGCAATGAAGATGATCGTCGCCATCATCCGGCCCGAGAGGCTTGAAGCAGTCGAAGAGGCGCTCAAGAAGGTGCTCGACGAGGGGGATCACTACCGCATCACCGTCGACACGGTGGAGGGCCACGGCCGACAGGAAGGCGAGGTCGAGTTCTTTCGCGGTCAGAAGGTGCGCAGCGGCAAGGTGCAGAAGACGCGCGTGACCGTCAGCGTGAACGACGCGTACGTGGAAAAGACCGTCGATGCGATCCTCTCTGGGGCGCGCAGCGAAGGCGGCGGCGCGGTGGGTGACGGGAAGATCTTCGTGATGCCGCTCGAGCAGGTGATTCGAATCCGCACGGGCGAGCGCGGCGGAAGCGCAATTTGAGCTCCCTCTCCCTGCGCCAGCGGGGTTGGGGTGAGGGGCAAACCAGATGCGGCTACACCACGATCTCCTGACCGCGCCGGGCGCTTCACCAACCCAGGCCGTCATCTTCCTGCACGGCATCCTCGGCACCGGAGCGAACCTTCGCAGCCACGCCAGGCGCTTCATTCAATCAAGCCCGCACTACCTCGCGGCGATGGTCGACCTGCGCGCGCACGGCAACTCGCTGGGCCTCGACGGGCCCGACACGGTGGCCAACGCCGCAGCAGACCTGGTCGAAACCGCAAAGTCCTGGAACGTGCCGGTGCAGGCGGTGGTCGGCCATTCCTTCGGCGGCAAGGTCGCGCTCGCGTACGCACAGGCGCACCCGGAAGTCGGAGCGGTGATGACGCTCGACTCGGCCCCAGGTCCGCGGCTCGACGCGCGGGGCAGCGAGACCACGATGGAAGTGCTCACCGTGCTCGAGGCGCTCGGCCAGATCTGGCCTGATCGAGACACCTTCGTCGCGGCGATCGAAGCGAAGGGGCAGAGCAAGATGATCGGCCAGTGGTTGGCGATGAATTTGGAACTCAAGCCGGAAGGCTGGGTGTTCCGCCTCTCACTGCCCCGCGTGCACGCGCTGCTCGAGGACTACTTCGAGATCGATCTCTGGCCTTTGGTGGAACAGGCCGCGTACACGAAGACAGGCCCGCGGTTTCACCTGGTCATCGGCGCGCGGTCGAGCGTGTACGCGCATGAAGATCGGGTGCGTGCGCAGGGCCTCGAGTCGTCCTCCGAGGGTCACGTGACGGTCGACGTGCTGAACACGGGTCACTGGCTGCACGCGGAAGATCCGCAGGGGTTGTCGGCAATTCTTCAAAGTCGTCTCGCAGGGCCTTGAAGAAGGCGGGCGTTCGGGACTCAGTGAGTGCCCGAAGCTGTACGCCCGTCGCGCGCGTCGTTTGAACGCACCGTGAACGTCCTCGCATGAAGCTAAGAGGCCTGCGCGATGCGGAAGTGCTCCTTCGACTTCGCTCAGGAGGACCGGTTGTTCTTCGGAAAGAAATCGCCGGTGAAGCCGGTCCCCTGCTCGGGAGGACCGGTGTGAACGCGGCCAACCGATCATCTTCATTGAGGCCAGGTACTAGTTCATCGGGTCCGGGCGCCCCGAGGCGCGGATGAGATCGCGAGCGAGCCAGGCGAGCAACGAAGTCACCAGCGCGATCCACGCAGCAACCGGCGCGTCGTTCTGAAACAACACCACCGCCGCGAAGGCCGCCGCCGTGGGCACCGCCAGCATCCGTGCTCCACGCAAGTTCACCGCGTGACGCCTTCGCATCGTCTGCAGCACGCCGTACCCGAGCACCACCAGGGTGAGCAGCGTCACCGGAAACGCGACGATGCTCAGCGCGAGATCGAGCGCTCCTTCTTTCGGAAGTACGAGCGCAGCCGCGACGTCGCGCATGCGCGGTTCGCCAGGTGGAGCCGCCGCCGTCAACAACGAGCGCGCTTCTTCCGAGGTCAGCTCGAGCTTCGTGCCCGGCGCGATGACTTGCGGCGTGCCGCAGTGCGGACAGGTCTTCGCCAGGTGGAACATCCACTTTCCACACCCGGGGCAGGCGATTCGATCCGACATGAGGGCAGGTGCTTGGCAGAGGTGGGCTGCCATTGCATCACCTCACCCTGACCCTGCGCCCCGAGAGGAGAGGCGAATAAATGTGCTACGCGCAGAGCGTGATCAACCTGAAGGACCACGACTTCGAAGGCTTCGCGACCGCCCTCGCGCCTGCCTCACTCAACCGCGTCGAGCACTTGAAGCTCTTCGCGGCGGTCTTCAGTCACGGCGCGCAGCACCTCAATGATTTGAAGAAAGCGCCCCAGGTGCGCGCCACCGTGCGTGACTGGGTGCTCGAAAATGGAGAACTACCGAAGCTCACCACCGTCGAGCGCCGCAAGGCCGACGACGGCTTCGTGAAGTATCTCTTCGAGTCTCCGCTGGGTGGCCGCTTCGAGGCCGTGCGCATTCCGCTCTTCGACACCAAGTACGTGGTCTGCATCTCCAGCCAGGTGGGCTGCGCGTTGGCGTGCGACTTCTGCATGACCGGCAAGATGGGTTTCCAGCGCAACCTGGAGACCTGGGAGATCGTCGAGCAGGTCCTCCAGATCCGCGCCGAAGCCGACCGCCCGGTGCGCGGCGTGGTCTTCATGGGCATGGGCGAGCCGCTGCTCAACTACGCAAACACCACCCGCGCGGCGAGCATCATGTGCCACCCCGCGGGCATGGCCATCGGCAGCAAGAGCATCACCTTCAGCACCGCCGGCTGGGTGCCGGGCATTCGCAAGTACCGCGCTGATCAGCTCCCGTACCGGCTGGCGTTCTCGGTGACCTCGGCGATTCCTGCGAAGCGCGCGGTCGTGTTGCCCGTCGAGAAGACCTGGCCGCTGGCCACGCTGGTCGAAGAGATCAAGGCCTACGCGCACGAGACGGGAACCCGCGCGATGGTGGCCTACGTGATGATCAGCGGCTTCAACGTGGGCCGCGAAGACGCCGAGGCGCTGCGCGACACCTTCGCCGACGTACCGGTGACCATCGATCTCATCGACGTGACGGACCCCACGGGCAAGTACCTGCCGCCCACCGAAGAAGAGCTGAAGACCTTCCGCGATCTACTGCAGATGGTGAAGGCGCCGATCGCGCGAAGGTACTCTGGCGGCAAGGACATCGGCGCTGCGTGCGGCACTCTCGAGGCCTCGCAGCGCGGCGGCCTGGTGCTCGCTACCGGGCGACCTTGAACTCGACGCGCCGGTTCTTCGCGCGGCCCGCTTCGGTCTCGTTGGTGTCGACCGGCTGACTCGAACCGAACCCGCGCGACTCCAGGCGGTCAGCCGCGACGCCCTTGCTCTCGAGGAACTTCTTGACCGCCAACGCGCGCTCTTCAGACAGCGGTTGATTGGCGGCCGGCTCGCCGGTGGTGTCGGTGTGCCCTTCGACCGTCAGCTTGGTGATGGAGGTGGTGCTCACCAGAATGCGCGCGACGGCATCGAGCAGATCCTTCGAGTTCTCTTCTATCTCTGACTGCCCGTGAGGAAAGCCGATGGTCTCCTTCACCAGGATCGCGTCACCCTCGAGCGTCACCAGCGAAGAGACGTCGCGTGGAGAGTCTTGCGTGGCACCAGCCGTGGTGGCGCACCCGCTGCCCAGCGAGGCCACCAGCAGCACCACCCACCGCGTCATCGGCATGGGTCCCTGAATACCACTGTGGTAGCAGCGCGCGAATGACTCCTCTCTTTCACGCGCACTCGGGCCTCCGGTTCCTGATTCTTCTGCTGGGCGTGGTGAACGTGGTGGTGCTGGGTTCGGGCCTCGTCACCAAGAAGCCGTTCGGCAAGGTGCACCGCATTCTGGGGGCGAGCTTCGCGGGCTCGATTCACCTGCAGGTGGTGCTGGGGCTGGTGCTGGTCGCGATGGGCCGCTGGTACCCCGCCCTCATCGGTCACCTGGCGATGATGCTGCTGGCCGCGGTGGTGGCGCAGGCCGCGATGACGGTGAACCGCCGTCGGGCGACGCCGAGCATGCAGTTGCCCCTCATCGGCGTGGTGGTGGCGTTGCTGTGCATCTTCGGCGGCGTGATGGCCATCGGGCGCGGGCTGTTCACCATGACGCCCATGGGCGGCTGAAGCAGCACACCGGTCATCCCGAGCGAAGTCGAGGGATTACCTTCTCTTCGCACTGCAAGTGCCCCCTCGACGAAGGCTCGGGGAGACCGGTGTTGGAACCCGATTCCTATTCCCGCCAAGCCGCTCGATGCGAACGGTGTGGCTGTTCCTCCTTAGCCGGCGAAGTTGAAGAGAAACCGCAGCCCCTCGACGGGCTCGACCACGTCACCGGGCGCCAACGCCGCGCGCGCCGTGACCGCTCCGTTCACGCGCAACGCGAACGGACCCTGCGCCGGACGGAACGGATCAGCGCTCTCGTCGAACACCACCCACTGACCTTCGATCGATCGATACAGCGTACACGCAACCTGCGGCGCAGCGCCGACCAGCCGGGCCAACGCACCCGTCGCCGTCCCCACGTCGGTGCGCTGCGGGTTGAGGGTGATGTCAGACATCACGCTCTCCACATCGGGCGTACGCGAGAGCAACGAGAGCGTCGCGCGGCCACCCGACACCACCACGCCGCGGAAATCGGCCTCGAGGCGAGTCGCACGTTCACGCAGCCGCTGCCAGGCCGCTTCGGCCCGCGGCCACTCCCGCGGCGCTGAGACGAAACCCAGGCACACCGACCGCAACGCAGGCGCACCGTCGAGCTGACCCAGCCGCTCGAGGGTGAGCGCGGCGAGCGTGTCGGGGTCTTGATCGCCCATCGCGCGGCCGGTCGCAGGCCCGGCGAAGAGCGCGAGCGCCAGGCGCGGCAACAACCGGGCGACCGGAAGGTGAGCGAGCTGCGCCAGGTGCCACGCGAGCCCCGGCGCGCTGGTGACGGCCTGGCGGCTCAGGGTGAGGCTCAAGAGCATGCCGCGGCCGCTCCAGGTGACGTCGGCCAGGTGACCGCGCACCGACTCCGCGAGGCCGAGCAGCTGGCGGCGGCGCGCGTCTTCGTCGGCCCACGGCGCTTCGCTCAACCACGTGGCGAGCGGGTCACCGGCCTCTTCGAGCTGATCGCGGTACACCGCCCAGGTGTCGTCTTCATCAGACGCGCAGAGCATCGACTCGAGATCGTGGTTGAGCGCCACCGGCGCCGCGGGACGATCGAGGAACTGCAGCACGAGGCCTGGGTGCACGTAGAGGCTGTCGCCCGCCTTCACCTGCACGCGCGACGAACCGAAGAGCTCATGGCCACACAACGACGCGCGCAACGAAGGCGCCGTCATGCGTACGAAGGGCGTGTTCGCCTCGGTGCCGATGAGCAGCTCGCCCGCACCGAGCGGCCCCAATCGCAACCGCGCTTCGCGCCCGGGGCCCACCCGCAGCGGCGTGCCTTCGCGCAGGGTGAAGCGCTCCCCGAGCCGCGCGGGTGGCGAATCAGGAGGGAGTGCGATGACGATGGCTTCCATGTCGGTGATTGCGCGGCGCGGACCGTAGCCGAAAGCAGGGTGGGTTCGAGTGACTGCGCACCGACTTTCGTCAGCAGGAGGAGCGGGAGGTCACTGGCCGAAACGTCGGTAGGTGTTCACGATCGCCGTGCGGCCGCCGTCGTCTTGAGTCTCGAAGCCGGTGAGGATGATGCCTTCCGGCGTGGCGTTCACGTTCTCCCAGAACACGGCGCCCCGGAACTCGGTGGTGGGCAGCAGGTGATCGGCCCAGACGCCGCCGTCGAAGTAGACCACGCGATCGAACGCAGAGCCGATGGCCCAGACTTCACCGCTGGGCATCACGTCGAGCCGCGCGAGGCGAAACGGCGCCGTGTAGACCCGCGCAAAACCACCGTCGCCCTGCAGTTGGTGAATCTCGCCCTGCCCCGTCGAGTTCGAACGGCCCAGCGCGTAGACGAGGCTGCCCGTGCCGTCGATCGAGACGAAGCCGTCGTCGTAGAAGCTGTCGACCAGCGTGGGCGAGTGCGAGACGGGCGAACCGTCTTCGCGAACGATGACGCCGGTGGAGGCGTTGTTCACGTAGTCACCGCCCACCACGTACAGGTCGCCTGCCGGTGAACGGTAGACGTCCTGCAGGTAGACGGTGGGGCCCGTGGCGGGGTCGACCGTCGCCTGCAGCCCACCCGCACGCGTCCAGTGACAGATGCTCATCGGGTAGCCCACGAACCACATCTCGTCGGCGGTCACCGGGGCGGCGGCCCATTGGTACGGGTCAGTCATGCCGCCATCGGGGAGCGCACAACCCGAGAAGATCGCCGTGGCGCTGCCTTCGTACCGTTTGGCCGCGATGCGGTAGGTGACGACATAGTCAGTCATCGACAGACCGCGGAGCTGGCGGGTCTCCGTGCGGTTGTCGAGGAACCGCTGAATGGTGTTCACCCCGCCGTCGACGAAGCGGTACTCGAAGTGGGTGAAGTTGGCGCTGCCCGGCGAGTTCGCTTCGAACGAACCGAAGACGTGAAAGCGGTTGAGCGATTCGGTCATCAGGCCGGGCGCCACCACGTAGTGAATGCTCGAGCGCGGCGACTTCCAGTCGATCTGCGGGCAGAGGAACTGGGGGCATCCCGCGTCGACCGGGCCGCTCCCTCCACCGCCTCCGCCGACTGCGCCACCGCCGCCACCGACTGCACCACCGCCACCGCCACCGGTTGAGCCACCGCCGCCTCCGCCCGCTGCACCACCGCCACCGCCACCGCCGGTGTTGCCGCCACCCGTTCCGCCGCCCGTCAGACCTCCTCCACCGCCGGTGACGATGAAGCCCCCGGCGTCAGCGCAGCGGCCCCCGTCACAGTATTGGGCGTACGCCCCGTCGAAATCGAAGCAGCCGCTCGAAGCTGCGGCTGTGAGGAGGAGCACGATGCGCCGGATCATTGAACGACACTTCTAGCAGGCTTCGGTCAACGCGACTGCCCACGCACGTGGCCATCGCTGCCCACGGTGACCGCGAACGGCACCAGCGTCACGCCGTATTTCTTCGCGAGATCCTTGCGCTTGGAGACGTCGATGGAGACGACGCGCCGACCTTCGGCCTCCAGCTTCGGCTGCACCTCGTGGCACTCGCTGCACAGCGGGTGCGTGAAGAGCACCACGAGGTTCTCTTCCGGCAACACGCCGAGCTGCTCCAGGTCGATGCGCTCGAGCACCCCGCCCTTGATGCCACGCAGCTTCGCCAGCAGCTTGTAGACCTCGCAGCCCACGCACAGCCCAGTGGAGACCGCGAGGCCGGCCAGCGCCGCCACGATGCTGCCGAGCACCGCGCCCACGAAGGGCAGGCCCGCGGCAGAGAAGAGCGCAGCCGAGAGCAGGAAGACCGCGCCGATCATGTTGGCGAAACGGGGGGCGCGGCTGTCTTCGAGCTCGCCTTCGCCGAACCGCGGCTGCACCACCTCGAAGTAGAAGACGCAAGGCAGGCAGTACTTGCGGCCGAAGAGCACGCTGACGGCGAGCTGAGTGCCGAGCAGGGCGAAGAGTGGCCAGAAGCCGGTGAGCACCGCGACGAGGCTGGCCGTGGCGACCACCAGCTGGTTGAAGCGCGGCGCCCGGGAATCAATCACCAGCAGGTCGCGGTAGGGGTCGGCTTGGGTCGGCATGGCATCCACCGTAACGGATGGATGTCCGTCATGCAAGACGACCTCCGTTATGACGGATGGCGCCGCCGCTCTTCCCGACCACCAGCGACTTCACCCGGAGGACCAACCAACCGGTCATCCCGAGCGAAGTCGAGGGATTCCCTTTGCTCGCGCGGGAGGTGGCATCTCGACTGCGCTCGATGCGAACGGTTGGGCTCTCTCTTAGAAGAGGCAATCCCTCGACTTCGCTCGCGCAGACCGGTTACTGAGCCAATGCACTCCATGCCGCGCGTCATTCAGTTACTCAAACCTCGCGAGGCGGTGGAAGTCGTCGAGACGCCCTTGAAGAACCCGGGCCCTCACGAAGTGCGCCTGCGCATCGAAGCCTGCGCGTTGGGCCAGCTCGACTGGAACCTGCTCACCCTCGACGCCCCGCCCCGCTTGCCCCTGGTGCCGGGTCACGAAGCGGTCGGTGTGGTCGAAGCAGTCGGACCCCACTGCGCGTTGCGTGAGGGAGAGCGCGTGCTCGTCACCCCGCTCGCCTCGAGCTGCGGCACCTGCAACGCCTGCCGCGGCCGGGACGCGAGACACTGCAACGCTGCTTCATGGCGGGGCATGCACGTCGACGGCGCGTTGGGCACGCATCTGGTCACCAATGAAAAGACGCTGGTGCCGCTCGAGCTCCCGCTGGGCGTAGAGCCGCTGCCTGACGTGCTCGCACCGCAGCTCGCGGGCTCGCTGGCCTTGTGTGGCGGTTCACTCTGGACCGCGGTCGGTGCGGTCAACGCGCTGGGCCTGGTGCACCCCTCGCGCGTGGCCGTGTTCGGGGTCGGCGGCGTCGGTCACCTCGCCGTGCAGGTGGCGAAGGCGCTGGGTCATGAGGTCTTCGCGGCCGATGCAGACCCTGAGCGGGTGACGCTCGCCGCGAGCTTGGGCGCCAAACCGCTCGCTGGTCCGGTGGACGCCGCAGTGGTGTGCACGCCTTCGACTCAGGCGCTGCAGCAGGCTGTGCGGCTCCTTCGCGCGGGTGGCCGCATTGCCCTCGCGGGTTCGAGCCCTACCGGGCGGGTTGATCTTTCGGTGGCTGATCTCGTGTGGCGCGGGCTCACCATTCGCAGCGGGTTGCTGGGGACGCGGGAGGATCTCGAAGAAGGCGTGGGGCTGCTGTTCTCAGGCAAGGTGAAACCGAGCGTCGAGCTGGTCACTTTGGATGAGGTGCCGGCGAAGTTGTGGGCTCTGCGCGACCTCGGGTTTCCCGGGCGCATGGTCGTGTTGCCGGGTTGATTTGACCCTCACCCCTCACTGAGCCGGTCACCAGCCCATCGAGATGCCGGGCGGGTCTTCACATTTGCCCGGCGTCGGCGCCCACAGCTCAGCGCTGCGTTCAGGCAACCCACTCGAAGTCCCACCCACCACCAGCACGCGGCCATCGAGCAACAACGTCGCGGTGTGCTGCTTGCGGCCATTCATCAACTCACCCGCGAGGCACCACTGCTTGCTGCCGATGACCCAGCGCTGCACGCGCGTGGTGTCGACCGAGTTGGGCGGCTCACCACCGATGACCACCAGGTCACCGCTGGGCAGCCGCGTACCGCTGTGTGACGAGAGCGACATGGACAGGTGATTCTCGAAGGCCTTCCACTCCGCCAGGCCCGGGCTCCAGGTCTCTGCGTAGTTGGTGGAAGAGGTCGCGGTCTGACCACCCACCACGATGATGCCGCCGTCAGTGTCTTCGGCGATGACCGCGGTGCGCTGACGCGGCTCGGACATCGGCGGCAGCACCTGCCAACTGCCGCTCTTGACGTCGAAGCGCTCCACGTCGGCGATCGACACGCCCGGCCCTTTGCCCTGCTGCCCCGAGTTCGAGCGGCCACCCACCACCACCACGTCGCCTTCGCTGTTCCGCACGGCGGCATGCAGCCAACGCGCGACGTCGAGAGGCTTCTCGAGCTTCCAGGTGTTGGCAGCGGGGTCGAAGCGCTCCACCGAGGTGAGGTGTTGACGCTGTTCTCGGGCACCACCGACCACCAGGACCGTGCCGTCGAGCAGCAGCGTCGCGGTGTGACCGTTGCGCGCGTCGGTCATGGGCGCGACCAAGACCCAGGCGTTCTTCTTCGGGTCGTAGACCTCGACGGAAGCGAGCGCGACGAATCGGTTCTGCCCCTCGAGGGACTCGTGCGTGGTGCCGCCGGTCACCAGCAGGCGGCCGTCATCGAGCGCGGTGGCGGCGTGGTGACTGCGGGCGACTTTCAGCGGCGCGCAGGTCGACCACTTGTTCTTCTTCGGCTCGAACAGCTCGCAGGAAGCGAGCGTGGAGAGGCCGTCGGCGCCGCGGCCTCCCACCACGAGCACGCGGCCGTCTTTGAGGAGCGACGCGGTGTGGTGCTGGCGCGCGTCTTTGAGCTGCGGCGCGGGGGAGACTTTGCCTTGTGCGGCGGCCAGCAGGGGGAGGAGCAGCAGTGCCCTCACCCCCACCCTCTCCCACAGAGATTGTTGAAATAGGTGCCTCGACTCCGCTCGGCACGAACGGAACCGGCGCAAATCCGTCCAGCCCGAGCGAAGTCGCGGGCGTACTTCAACAGTCTCCCAGAGGGAGAGGCAGTTCATGCCTGGCCCTTGGGCTTGGGGGGCAACGGCGCGCGCGGCATCGTGCTGGGCCCGGTGACGCGCGGGCCTGCTGAGATGGGCTTCACGTCGGACTTCGGCGCCTCGGGCGGCAACAGCCCCGAACGCGACGCGGTGGGCGTGAACTCAGGCGCAGGCGGCGGCGCCTTCGGCTCAGGCATCGGCTCGGGCGGCGCGGCCAGCTCACCACCGCGGGCATCACCCATCGCCTCGCTGTCGTCTTCGGCCAACACGATGACGCGATCTTCATCGGCGAACACCAACGCCTCGGTCTGCGAGGGGTTGATCAACGGCGTGTGGCCCATCTTCATGTACCCGATGGCGACCTCGCGGCGATCGCGCGCCACCTTCTGCACCGACATCCACGAGGTGGTGCGGCCGAGCATCACGTAGCACTCGGCGCGCTTGAGGTAGACCTCGTTGCCGTCGGAATCGAAGAGGTCTGCGAAGACCGCGTTGAGCTCCCGGCGCTCTGAAATCTGCGCCATCAACATCGAGGTGATCTCCGAGCTGACGACGAAGTCAGCGCCGTAGTCCTGCTCGAGGAGATCCTTCGTTCGCGGGTCGAGGATCTCACTGATGATGCGGGGCTTTCTGGCGCCCAGGCTCTTGAACATGTCGCGCAGCAGCAGCACGGTGATCACCGTCTTCGCGTCGGACTCCTCGGCGTCGATGTCGGTGTCGGCGACGATCAACGCGACCGCGAAGTCGGGTGAGACCACCCGGCGCAGCGCATCGGGCACGGTGGGGTCGCCCTCGACGTGCTTGAGCTTCAGGTTCTTGAGGCCGCCGACCTCCTGCTTGATGAACTCGGTGAAGACGTCTTTGTCGCGGCCGGGCATCAGCCACGCTTCGCTGCCGGGGAGCACGTAGTTGTCGAACTCGCGCAGCATGTCGCCCAGCTTGGGGCTCATACCGCACACCAGCATGCGCTCAGGCTTCCGAGCACGCGGCTCGGCGCCACGGAACTCGGCGGGCACCGTGGGCTCGTGGTTCGCGGTCAGCGAGAACGAGTCGTCGTCCTGCGCGATGCACAGCAGCTCGTCTTTCTCGCCCAGCACGAACTCGTCTGAGGGGTTGATGATGCACGACGCGTTGCCCTTGCCGCTCATCGTGCGCACGCCGCAGACCACGGCGTCCTTCATCTTCCACTGCGCGGTGCCGAAGGGCTGGCCGGCCAGCTCGGGGAAGTTCTTGAAGTAGAACTCGCTGCCTTCGTACGAGAGCAGGTCGCGGTACACCGCCGCCAGGCCGTTCTGCCGCGCGGTCTGCACCATCATGCGCGAGAGCGTGTTGGCCATGGCGACCACTTCGACCCCGCCGCCGCCGAGCTGCTCGATGACCGGCTGGCGCGCGCTGTCGACCAGCTCGACCACCGCATGGTTCCTCGTCAGCGCACCGTTGATGCGGCGCAGGGCGAGCAACGTCTTGATGGCGCCCATGTCGGCGGCGGCCTCGGCGTCCTCACCATTCTCCTCCTTCACCTCGGAGACGATGATGATGCTCTTGGCACGGCTGGCGCCCACCTTCCGGAGGTCGTGCACCGAGTACGTGCTGCCCTGGCGCACCACCACGCGGGTCGGGCCCATCTCGCCCATGCGCTCCTTGACCGTGTTCTCGACTTCTTCTTTATCGGTCTCGGAGAGGATCACGATCGACGCGTGCTTGAGGTTCGAGTTCGCCTCCCGCAGCTCGCGCAGAATCGCGAAGACCTTCTCACCGTAGCCGAGGATGAGGGTGTGGCCTTCGTCGATGACCGGGCTCCTGCCCTTGCGCAGGTCTTCGATCTTGTCTCCGATGGTCGAGCTGACGAGACCGATGAGCAACGCGACCACGCCGACACCACACAGCGTGGTGAAGATGGCGATGCCGCGCACCAGCGTGCCTTCGTCGCCGCCCATGGTCCCTGCGTCGGCCACGCGGCCGGTCGCCCACCAGAGCGCCTCGAAGAAGTCGAACGCTTCTTTGCCCTCTTCCGGGGGCGGCATCGCGAAGCGCACGAAGGTGGCGTTGAGGGCCACCAGCACCAGTGAGAGGCCGAAGAGGCCAACGAACCGGGCGATGGGACTCCACGAGAGAAACCGGTCGACCTGGTAACGGACTTTGTCGCCTAACGACGGGACGTCAGTGGGCTCAGACATAGAGCTGACTCTACGCACGCCCCCGTGGGAGGTTGAGCGTTTTCACAGGCTGATCAGCGAGGGGGAAGGACGCCCCGAGTGCATTCCAACAAGTTGACTTCCCCGAGGGTGGGTCGAGGCTCGTCTTCGTGCGCATCGAGCGAGTGGGAATGCTGGCCCTGCTGATCAGCAGTTGCACGGTCGTGGGGCCGTCGGCGCTGCGTCAATCCCGGCTGCGGTACAACGAGACCATCAAGACGACCTCCGAAGAGGAGATGCTGCTCAACATCGTGCGCCTGCGGTACTCGGACACGCCCAGCTCGTTGGCCGTCTCCAACATCGCAGCGCAGTTCGAGCTGTCGGCCTCGTTGGGGGTCAACCCATTCTTCGCCGCGGGGGCCGACCGTTCATTCGCCACCGCGCTCCCTTCGGCCAGCATCGGCGGTTCGGATCGCCCGACCTTCAGCCTCACCCCGTTGGACGACTCTGACTTTGCCCGGCGCCTGTTCACCCCGCTCTCGCTCGATGGCGTGGTCTACCTGGCCAAGACCACCTGGCCGATTCAGACCGTGTTCCGGCTGTACCTGGAGAACCTGAACTGGGTGCCCAACTCGCAAACAGCGAGCGGCCCGACGCCTGCCGAAGCGCCGCCTTCCTCCGACTTTCAAGAAGGCATGGCAGCCCTGCAGCGGCTGCAGCAACGCGGCGACATCGTGTTCGGCGCAGAGGAGCACAAGCGCACTCTGGGCGGCGCGCTCACCGGCGCCACGACCGACAGCGCCATCGCCGCCGCGCAGCAGGGGCTCGAGCTCAACCCGCAGCCCGATGGCAAGACGTGGAAGCTGCAGCGCACCGAGCGGCAGTTCGTGATGCACCTGAACCCCGCCACGCTCGAGTCAGTCGAGATGAAGGCGCTGCGCCGCATCTTCAAGCTCAAGCCGAGCGCAACCCGCTTCGAGCTCACCGTCGAGGCGCTGGCGCCGTTCGCCGCGGCCGGTGAAGAAGGTTTCGCGCAGATCGATCTCGAGACGCGCTCGCTCATACAGGCGCTCTTCTTCGTCTCGCACGGGGTGCAGGTGCCAGCGGAGCACCTCACGCGCGGGTTTGCCCGTCAGACGAAGAAGGCCGACGGCACGCCCTTCGATTGGGAGCCGGTGCTGCGCGGGCTGTTCAAGGTGAAGTCGGAGCCCGGTGACTGCGGAGGCGAAGAGTCACACGTGTCGGTGGGCTACTCGGGGCACTGCTTCTTCATCGACGCGACTGATCAAGACACCAAGAGCACGTTCGCGTTGTTGATGGAGCTGGCGCGGCTCGAGGTGCCAAGTCAAACAGGGCGTGCTCCGATTCTCACCATTCCGCTCGGCGGGCGCTGAAACGCATGTTCACCTTAAAGGAACAACCAACCGGTCATCCTGAGAGGGTCGGCGGGTTCCATCACCGGTCTCCCCGAGCCCAGTCGAGGGGGCACTTGCAGTGCAAAGGAGAGGCAAGTGGCATCTCGACTACGCTCGCAGGGTTGATCGAAATAAGGAGCGCCCACCGTTCATCCCGAGCGGACTCGAGGGATTACCTCGCCTTCGGGCGGTCAGTGCCCCCTCGACTGCGCTCGGGGAGACCGGTGATTGGAGTGATTTTTATTTCGGCCAACCCTGTCGATGCGAACGGCGCGAGGGAGTACTTACGCCTCGCGCATCAATTGGCATAAGCCGCACCGCATGCATCGCTTCATCCTCTTCTGTGCGCTCGCGGGCTGCGCCACCACCCCCGAGACGCACGGCAAGCTGACCACCCGCACCCTCGAACTCGCGGGCGACCCGCTCTGCAGCCACCGCGTGCCCGAGAAGGCCTGCACCCTGCACCACCCCGAGCTGACCGCGGAGTTCAAGCGGCTGGGCGACTGGTGCGCCGAACACGGCGTGCCCGAGTCGCAATGTCTGGTCTGTCACCCTGACCTCACCTTCGACGCGTTGCCCACGCTGCCGGCAGGCGCCGACCTCAAGTGGCTCGCGCGAGAAGGAGAAGCCGTCGGTGACCTGTCGCCGCTCGCGGTGAAGGGCAAGGTGACGGTGTTCGACTTCTACGCCGACTGGTGCGCGCCGTGCCGCAAGGTCGACCTCTTCATGTACGGCGTGTTGGCCCGCCGCAACGACGTGGCGCTGCGCAAGCTCAACGTCATCTCGTGGGAGACGCCGCTGGCCCGCGAGCAGTTGAAAGACGCCGCCACGCTGCCGCACCTCGTGGTGGTGGGCCGTGATGGCCGGGTCATCAAACGGCTCAGCGGGCTCGATCTTCCAGCGCTCGAAGCGGCCATCGCAGAGGGGGCCCTTTGAAGACCTGGCACCTTCTCTTCGCGCTCTCGCTGGGCTTCGTGCCTCGTATTGCCGACGCCTGAGCGGGCTGAAGCAATCCCAACCTCCCGGTCGGGGGGTCGACAACCACGGAGCTGAAGCGCGGCTCGCTCCTCGTCGGAGCGCGGTTGATGGGCACCACCGTGCGCGTGCAGCACGGCATCGCCTGCCCCGACATCGGGCCGGTGTGCGCGCTGCGTGATGAACCGCCGCAACATCACGACCAACGATTCTGGATCGCCGAGCTGCGCCTTCAAGCCGAGTACGCGGTGACCGATTGGCTCGGCGTCGAGTTCCAGTTTCCACTGCGGGTGAGCAACACTTCGATCGTCTACCGCGACGTCGACGGTAACGCCTTCGTGCCTGATCAACCCGACATCCATCATCGCAACGAGACGTTGTTCGGCGTGGGCGACCCCTGGCTCTCTTCACGTTTCCGCCAACGCTTCGGCGCCTTCTCGTTCTCAGGACGACTGGGTCTGACGGTGCCCCTGGGCCGCACCGAGCTCAATCCTTTCGGGGCGGGCCGCGCGGGCCTCGAGCACCAACACCTGCAGTTCGGCACCGGCACGTTCGACCCGCTGCTGGGGCTCGAGGCCGCTTACGCCTGGGAGCGCGTCACCGCGCGCATCTACGGACAAGCGCAGCTCACTCTTTACGAAAGCGCGAAGTCCTTCCAGGCGGGCTCACGTTTCGGCGGCGGCGCTGCGGTCGACTTGAACCTCATCCCCTCGGTGCAGGTGGGCGTGACGGCCGAGACGCTGACCGAGTTGCCGGAGCGATGGGCAGGCGTGGTGGAGCAAGACGGCAACGTGGGCCGCACTGACGTCTTGCTCGGTCTGTCGGGTGCATGGACCGTCGGCGGCTCGACCCTCACGCTCTCGCTGCGCGTTCCGGTCTACCAACACTTCATCGTCACCAGCACCGACGGCGGCCAACTGAAGTACCCCGGCATCGTTCAGCTCGCCTTCCAGCGGCCCTTCGACCTGCTGCACTGAGCCGGTTTCAAGGAGACCGCTTGAATCCGCGCCGCGTGGCTCTTAGGTTTGACGCCGGTGCGCACCCTGTTCACATCGTCAAGGTCAGCAGGGCTGCGCTGGCTCGCGGTGCTGCTGCTGCTGTGTGTGGCCACGCCCTCGGTGCAGGACCTCATCGCCGACGTCACCAACTGGGCTGACGGCGACTGTTGCTCCGATGAATGTGAAGAATCGGGCGCTCCTTGCACGCAGCAGTGCATGCATTGCGTCTGTGGCCCGCGCCTGGTGGCCGTCGCCGCGCAGTCGCTCATCGTGCTTGCGCCACCGCTCGACGTCAGCGCGAGCACCACCAGCCGGCTCGAGTTGCAGTTGAGCGGCCACCGAGATCCACCCTTCCGGCCCCCCGTGAGCTGACGAAGACACCGTCGCTGTCCGTCTTCGTCATGTCTGGAGCCAGAGATGCTTTCACTCGTCACGCGGGGAATCCCCTCGCGCCTGTTGTGCATCACCTTCTTCTCTCACCTCGCGCTCGCCGCTGAGCCCGACTGCGTCGCCATCACCCGCGCCAACCTCGTCGCTTGCGCGCAGGCGAACAGCCCCCTGCTCTTAGCCGAGCTGGCCTCGTCACGCGCAGCGGAAGGACGGCGTGAAGCCGCGCGCCCGTTTCTGCCCACGAACCCGATGGTCACGGGCACCCTCGGCTCACGCGCGGGCACCAATGCGAGCGCGACCAACTGGTCCGTCACCGTGGCGCAAGAGCTTGAACTCGCCGGACAGAGTGGCGTTCGGGTCGACGCCGCTGACAAGGAGCTCGAGGCGCAGCGTCAGTACGTCGAAGTGGCGAAGGCGACGATCGCCGAGCAGGTGTGGCTCGCGTGGTTCGAGGCCCTGGCGGCAAAGGAACGCGCTGAGCTGGCGGTTCGCATCGAGCAGGCCACGTCGCTCGTCTCCGCCACCGTGCAGGGCATGGCCTCTCACGGGCTCGCCTCCTCCGTCGAAGCAGCGGTGGCCGACGCCGCTTCAGTGCGGGCCTCACGCGCCCGGCTCGAGGCCGAACGTGACGCGAGTGCGGGTGAAGTGCGGCTGCGTTCGCTGCTCGGCGCGCCTTCACGAATCGAGGTCGCAGGTCAACTGGAGCCCCTGCGTTCGAGGCAAGACGTCGCAGCCGAACGCCCCGAAGTGCGCGCGCTGGAGTCACAGAAGCAGGCCACCGCTGGCCGGCTCGAGGTGCTGCGCCGCGGCCGCGTGCCCAACGCCACCGTCTCTCTCTACGCGCAGAACGATGGCTTCGACGAGCAGGTGTTCGGCGTGGGCCTGGGCATTCCCATTCCCCTCCCCCAGCCGCTGGGCCGCACCAGGTCGGGTGAAGTCGCCGAAGCGATTGGCATGCAGGCGCGGCTCGAGCACGAGCTGACCCAACTCAATCGCACTCTGACCAGCGACCGCGAGCTGGCGAAGGCTTCGTGGGACAGCGCGGCTCGAACCCGCGCGCTCTATTCAGCACCGCGGCTGGAGCGCGCCCGCCAGGGACTGACCGCCATCTCCGAACAACTCGTCGCTGCGCGCGTGCCGGTGCGTGATGCGCTCGGGTACCAGCAGGTGTTGGTCGAGCTGCTGCAGGCCGACGTCGACGCCCGCTACTGGTCATGTGTGGCCTCGGTGCGGCTGCTGCGCGCCGAGGGTCTTTCACTCGAAGGGGGTGCCTTGTGAGGTGGTTGCCGTTGGTGCTGGCGCTGGGATGTTCGTGCCCGAAGAGCGAGCCCGCAGAATTGGTGAAGGAACAAGCGCATGGTCACGATGATGGCCACGAGGCGCTGCCGCAACACCTGAAGCTCTCCGCCGAAGACATCACGCGCGCGGGCATTCGCACGGCGCCAGTCAAACGCGTGCCGCTGACCTCGACGGTGGTGCTCACTGGCGAAGTGGTCGCGCAGCCTGATCGCAGCGCGAAGCTCTCGTCTGCGTCACCGGGCCGGTTGGAGCAGGTGAGCTTCAACGAAGGCTCGTTGGTCAAGCGCGGTGACGTGATGGCCACCGTGCGCGTGCCCGACGTGGGCCGGCTGCGGGGGGCCTTCGCAGCCGCCAACTCGCGAGCGAAGGCAGCGCGCGCGAACGCCGAACGTTTCACCGCGCTCAAGAACAGCGGGCTGGGTTCCGACCAGGCGCTGCTCGACGCGGAAGCAGACGCGCGTGCCCAGGAAGCAGAGGCGCGTGCACTGGGTGAGCAACTCACAGCCATCGGCGTGAACGCAGACTCGGGCTCGGGCTTCCTGGTCGCGTTGCGTGCGCCGCTCACGGGTGTGGTGGTGATGCGCGACGCGGTGGTGGGTCAGCCCATCAACGCCGAACACGTGCTGGCCGACATCGTCGACCTCACGGAGGTCTGGTTCCTCGGGCGCGTGTTCGAGAAGGACTTGGCCAAGCTCAGAGTCGGTGCCAAGGCAGAGCTGCAGCTCAACGCCTTCCCGAACGAACACCTGCACGGCACCGTCGACTACGTCAGCCAGCAGATCGACCCCGTGGCGCGCACGCTCACCGCGCGCATTCGTGTTCTCAATGAGGGCCAGCGGATACGCCTGGGGTTGTTCGGCCGCGCGCACGTCGAGCTGGCCGACGCCAGCAACGCGACGCCGCAGCTGGTGGTGCCGCGCGATGCGCTGGTGGAGATAGGAGAGAAGACGGTGGTCTTCATCAAGGCGGCTGACGGTGACTTCGTGATGCACGAGGTGCAACCCGGTGACGCAGCGATGGATGACGTGCAGGTCCTCTCGGGCATCAGCGAAGGCGAAGAAGTGGTGACGAGCGGCGTCTTCACGCTCAAGAGCCTGCTGCTCAAGGCCACCCTCGCGGAGGACGAGTAGGTGCTCGCGCTGCTCTCTTCCATCGTCCGGTGGTCGCTTCACAACCGGGTGATGGTCATCGTGGCCACGCTCTTCTTCGTGGCGGTCGGCGTTCATTCCGCGGTGACGCTCCCCGTCGACGCGGTGCCTGACGTGACCAACGTGCAGGTGCAGATCATCACCGCCGCGCCCGCGCTCTCGCCGTTGGAGATCGAGCAATACGTCACCGTGCCCGTCGAACGTTCGATGGCAGGGCTGCCGAAGTCGACCGAGGTGCGCTCCATCAGCAAGTACGGCGTGTCAGTGGTGACCATCGTCTTCGCGGATGGCACCGACATCTACTGGGCGCGGCAGTTGGTGAACGAGCGCATGGGTGAAGCGCAGGAGGCGGTGACCGCGCAGTACGGCAAGCCCGCGATGGGCCCCATCACCTCGGCCATCGGTGAGGTGTACCAATTCGTGCTCCGCAACGAGCAGCTCAGCCAGATGGAGCTCGCAGAACAGCTCGACTGGTACATCGCGCCCCAACTGCGCATGGTGCCGGGCATCGTCGAGGTGAACAGCTTCGGCGGTGAGAGCAGGCAGTACCAGGTGGTGCTGGAGCCTGGCCGCTTGCAGGCGACCGGGGTCTCCATCGCGCAGGTCATCTCGGCGCTGCAGAAGTCGAACGCGAACGCAGGGGGCGGCTACATCGAACACAACCGCGAACACTTCGTCATCGGCACCGATGGCCTGGTGAAGAGCCTCGACGACGTGAGGCGCGTGGTGATCGGCGCGACGCCGCAAGGCGTGCCCATCACCATCGACACGGTGGGCGAGGTGCGCTTCGGCGCGCGGCTGCGGCGGGGGGCTGCGACCAAGAATGGTGACGGCGAGGTGGTGGTCGGCGTGGTGTTGATGCTGCTCGGAGAAAACGCTCGCTCGGTGACCGAGGCCGTGAAGGAGAAGCTGAAGGCGCTCGAGCCCACGCTCCCCCCGGGCACGCGCATCGAGCCGTTCTACGACCGCGCGGCGATGGTCGATCGCACCATCACCACCGTGGGCATCAACCTGCTCGAAGGCGCGCTGCTGGTGATGCTGGTGCTCTTCCTGCTGCTGGGTGATTGGCGGGCCGGTGTGGTGGTGGCGGTGACGATTCCCCTGTCGCTGCTCTTCGCGGTCACCGTGATGAACGCGTTCGGGCTCTCGGGAAACCTGATGAGCCTGGGGGCGATCGACTTCGGCCTGCTGGTCGATGGCGCGGTCATCATCGTGGAGAACGCAGTGCGCCGCTTGAGTGAGCGGCAACAGGCGAGCGCGACGGTTCTCACGGACGAAGAGCGTTCCGCCGTGGTGGAGAGCGCGACGCTCGAGGTGCGCGCGGCCAGTGTGTTCGGCGAGGCCATCATCGCCATCGTCTACCTGCCAGTGCTCGCGCTCATCGGCACGGAGGGAAAGTTGTTCCGCCCGATGGCCACCACCGTGCTGCTCGCGTTGCTGGGTGCGTTCATTCTTTCGGTCACGCTGGTGCCCGTGCTGACGAGCTTGCTGGTCAAGCCGTCACGCGAGCACCGGGACACCTGGCTGCTGCGCAAGGCGCACGCGCTCTACCGGCCGATGTTCGCGAAGGCGATGCAGCACCGCGTGCTCACCGTCAGTGCGGGCGTGGTGTCACTGGCGCTCGCGGCGGTGTTGTTCACGCGCCTGGGTGCTGAGTTCATTCCAAAGCTCGATGAAGGCGATCTGTTGATCGAAGCGCGCCGCCTCACGGGCGCCGCCTTGTCGGAGTCGGTGCGCACCGACCTGCTGCTCGAGAAGGAGCTGCTGAAGATTCCCGAGGTGGAGCAGGTCATCGCGCGCACCGGCTCTCCGCTCGTGGCGACGGACCCGATGAGCATCGAGGCGTCTGACATCTACATCGAGCTGCGGCCACCCAAGACGTGGCGGCCCGGGGTCTCGAAGACCGACTTGTCCGAAGAAGTCGAGGCGGTGCTGGCCCGCTCGCCTGAAGTCGGGGGCGCTATCTCTCAACCAATTGAGATGCGCACCAACGAGCTGATGGCCGGCATCCGCTCTGATGTCGGCGTGCTCATCTACGGCGGCGACCTCACCAGGCTCGCGGCCCTCGGTGAGCAGACGGCGGCCGCGCTGCGCAAAGTGCCCGGCGCGGTCGACGTGCGCGTCGAGCAGGTCGCGGGGCTGGAGTACCTGCGCGTGACGCCAGATCGAAACCGCCTCGCGCGGTACGGCCTGACCATCGAAGACGTGAACCAGGTGACCGAGACCATCGCGGTCGGCGCGCCAGTGGGCCAGGTGCTGGAAGGTGAACGGCGGTTCGGTATCGTGGTGCGCACGGCGCATCACTTCACCGGCGATCTCGAAGCGCTGCGCTCGTTGCCGCTGAGATCGATCAGCGGTCAGGTGGTGCCGCTGGGCGACGTGGCTGACCTTCACTTCGTCACCGGCCCCGCGCAGATCAGCCGCGAGGCCCAGTCACGCCGGCTGACCGTGGAGTTCAACGTGCGCGGGCGAGATCTCCTCTCGGTGGTGCAAGACGCGCAGCGTGCAGCGGCGGTGGTGAAGCTGCCGGTCGGCTACCGCGCTGAGTGGGGCGGGCAGTTCAAGCACTACCTCGACGCACGCGCGCGGTTGGCTGTGGTGGTGCCGGTCGCGCTCGGGCTGATCCTCTTTCTCTTGTGGCTCACGTTCGGCTCGTTGCGCACCGGGTTGCTCATCTTCTTGAACGTGCCCTTCGCGGCGGTGGGCGGCGTGGCGGCGCTCTCCTTGCGCGGCATTCCGTTCTCGATTTCCGCAGGCGTGGGCTTCATCGCGCTCTTCGGCGTGGCGGTGCTCAACGGCCTGGTGCTCATCGCCTTCGCGCGCGATCTCGAAGCGACCGGGGTCGGTCACGCCGAGGCCATCGCGCGCGCGGCTGACGGGCGACTGCGGCCGGTGCTGATGACGGCGTTGGTGGCTTCCTTAGGCTTCGTACCGATGGCGCTCTCGACGGCGCCGGGCTCAGAGGTGCAACGCCCACTGGCGACGGTGGTCATCGGCGGGCTCATCTCGGCCACGCTGCTGACGCTCTTCGTACTGCCCGTGCTCTACGCGTGGTTCATGCCGAAGCGGACGGCTCAGGCTAAGCACCAAGCCGCGTAGCCAATCGGTCGAACTGCGGGCATCGGTGACGAAGCTCAGTCGCATCCACCTTTTCCAGCCACTCGAAACTTTCGGCCTTCGTCCGCGAGGTCCATCGGGACTTCGTCGCGCGTTCGAACAGCTTGTTGACTTCGTGACCCGACGCGCAGCTTCGGAATCGCGAGCGAGCTGACGCCCCTTGCTCACCATCGATTGCCTCCGATTCGACCCGACTTCCAGATCTCCCCGAGCGAGTTGGTTGCAAGCCACGACCTCAGCTCTTTTGCATCGAGTCGTGTCACCCGTGTCGACCGGTTCATCCGGTCGAAGACCTGCACGACCTCAGGCGTCCCCGTGAATTCGGTAAGGAGGGCATCTGAGTGGGTCGTGACGAGAACCTGGCGATGTTCACTGGCGCTCTTGAGGAGTCGTGCGAGGGGGATGATCGCGTCTGGATGAAGAGCGAGATCCGGTTCGTCGATGAAGACTGGTGCGGCGTCCGTCTCATCGAGGAGCAGCGCTCCCAGAAAAAGCCATCGCATCGTTCCGTCGGAAAGACGAACGGCAGGCGTCCGTGAGCCCTTCTTCGCTTCGACGAAGACGATCTGGGTCTCGCCCATGTTCAAGTCGACCTCGATCTGGTCGACGAATGGATAGACCTCGCGCACATGCTGGAGGAGGGCCTGACGCATGCCCGTTCGCTGATGGAGCCCGTTGATGATCAACGGGAGGTTTCTTCCATCGTCCAGCAGACGTTCCTGTGGCTGCGATGAACTCTGCGCAGTCCTCAGGGGGTTGTTTCGACTTCCGAAGTGCGCCTCAGTGATGAATCGCCATGAGGCGAGGCTGCGCTGCATCCAGTCCATCTCGGGATACTCAGTGGCATCCTTGATTTGGTCGATGATGGGGTGCGAGGGGTCGACCTTCCCGACGACTTTCCGCTCTTTCCCACTCTTGCGCGTGAGCCTCACCTCTCCACGTTCGTAGCTGAGGTAGGGCCGTGATTTCGTCGACCCTGGCTTGTGATCCTCCAGTGTCTCGAAGCAGATCCGAACGTCCGATTCGTTCCAGATCTCGAGCACGTAGCGAAGCGACGTCTTTCGCGGTGAGCCGCCGACAACCACCTCCACACGCGCCGTTTGCGCGTCCTCGAAACACCAATCCGCAACTCGCGCGCCTCCCCGGGTGAGAGATGGCCTGAGCCCGCTGGGTGCGAGCGAAAGAAACCGCGCCGCCTCAATCAAGTTGGACTTGCCGCTGCCGTTGGGCCCGACAAACACGTTGAGCGGACCAAGTTCTATTGCTGGAGAATCCTCGGCGAACGACAGAAAGCCCTGAGGCTTGAGAGATTGAATCCGGTGCATTCGTTGACACTCTCCGTCGGGACCACCGGAGGACGAGCCCTCTTACCTGAGAAGGTACGGAGCAACGCACGCCTTCTCCGTTGGGTGTCTAGACCGTGGCTGACGTCGGGAAGGCATGCGAGTACGGGTGACTGAAGGCTGCGCCGCCGACCCCAACCATGCCGAGCCGAACAAAGAAGCAGGAACCTGTCGCCCTCTCGAGGGGCGTGTTCGCGCTCGCCAAGACGAAGCGGAAGCGGTTCCTCTGGTGCGTGTGGTGGACCGGGGAGCCGACCGCGAAACCCTTTCGCCCGCCTGACGCGTGGGGTGGCGGCGCGTACACGCGGGAGGAAGCGCAGGCGCTCGCAGAACGTGCCGCGGCTCGTCCGCTCACGCCGATCGATGATCACTGGGCCGGTGCGTGGAAGCGGGTCGTCGCTGGCATGGAGCCGTTTCCCAAACGTGTTCCCAGCAGCCGCAGTGAGAACCCCGTCTCGGTCGATCCCTACGTGGTGCTCGGCATGACGAGCGCGGCGAGCCTCGCTGAGGTTCGGCTCGCGTTTCGCAAGAAGGCGCTCGAGCACCATCCTGATCAAGGCGGCGACACGGAGTCATTTCTCGCAGCGCGGCGCGCCTACGAATCGATCATGAAGAAGCGAGCTCGCAAGCCGAAGTGACCACCGGTCCTCCCGAGCACGGAGCTCTGCATCGCGCCCGCGCTTGGAGCAACTTCACATCAGTACACGTGGAGCTTGCTCATCTTCATCGCGCCCATCTGCTTCGCCGGCAGCTCACTGCATCAGCGCGGGTTGCTGCGACCGATGCTGGCTCCGATCGGCGTTTCGCTGGCGCTTCTCTCAACAACCCGCTGGCGTACGTGTCTGCCAACCTGAACTTTCTCTCGACCGTCATCGGCGAGGTCGGCACCGAGGTCGACGAAGTCAAGCGCGTCACCGAAGAGACCACCGAGGGCGCGAGGCGCATCCAGGCCATCGTGCAGGACCTGCGCATCTTCTCGCGCAGCGGCGATTTCGATGCGGTCAAGCCCATTCAGATCGAGGCGGTCATCGATTCAGTCATCACCATCGCGCAGCCGCGTCTGCGCGACGCGCGGGTCTGGGTGAAGAAGGACTACAGCGGGGTCGACAGCGTGCTCGGCATCGAGAGCCGCTTGGCGCAGGTCTTCATGAACTTGATCGTCAACGCCGCACAGGCCGTCATGGAGAACTCGAGGCGCGAGATCGTCGTCTCGACCCGCAGATTAGACGACAAGGTCATCATCGGCGTGCGTGACTTTGGGGCGGGAGTTCCTGACGAGATCCGCTCGCGTCTCTTCTCACCTTTTTTCACCACCAAGCCAGCGGGCCAGGGCACGGGGCTGGGTCTCTACGTCAGCCAGACCATCGTCACCGGGCTCAAGGGCGAGCTGCGAGTCTCGAACCCCGGAGAAGGCGCGTTGGTCGAGGTCGTACTGCCCGCCGCCTCGTGAGCACGTCGGCGCGGTAGGGTGCGTTCATGAGCACCAAAGCGTTGTTCGCAGCGATCGAAGCCTACGGAATGCACCCCGACCATCGCGATCCCGCCGAAGAACGCGAAGAGTTCGAGCGCATGCGCGCCGCGCTTGTTGCGGGGGCGGATTGGCGCCCGACCATCGGCCCAGGCAATCGGGATGCTGCGTTCAGCGCAGCTGTGTGCGCCGGGCGCGAACCGCTCGAGGTGCTGCTGGCCCTCGGCGTTCCACTCGATCATGCACACCCCGGTGACGGTATGCTGATTCATCGAGCCGCCTCGTTTGGCGCAGTCGACGTCATCCGAATGCTGGTCGAGCGCGGTGTCGCACCCGATGTTCGCGACGCGAGCATGCTGACACCACTGGCCCACGCGCGTTCGTCGAGGCACGGAGAACGCGCCGTACCGGTGTTGATCGAGCTCATGCGTGCGCACGGCTGCACGGCCGGGCCGGCCGTGCGTGGCGACGATCTCCTGCGCGATGTCGCGTTCGCGGCGCTCCCACCCGATACGCCCGCGGTCCTCGCACGCACCCTCGAGGCGTTCTTCACCGAGCGGCTGGGCGGCAAGGCCGTCGACCTGCTCGAACTCCTCGCGGAGCAACGCGATGAGGCTGCGCTCGCAGCAGGCATCGCGCTCGTCGCTCGCGCGAGCACCGCAAAGCGCAAGACGAAGCACATTCAGGGTACGAAGACCGGCAAGCCGAAACGCCTCGAACTCGTGCATCACGGCGACCTTGAGCTCACGGGTGTGTTTCATGTCGCCACGCTCGTGGTCACCGGGAACCTGCGCGTGACCGGAACCCTGAGTAACCACGAGGGCTGCCTCGTGTGCGTGGGTGGTTGTCTCCACGCCCACGCAGTGTGGAGCGAAGGCCCGTTCTGGGTGGGGGGCAACGCGCAGGTTCGGGATGCTTTCGCAGGTTCGTACAACGACTATCGCGCGACGATCGTGGGAGAACTCGCCACGCCCGTCCTCATCCAGCTCGACCACGCGTTCACGATTGGCTCGAAGCAAATCGCGACCCACATCACAACGCGCGATGCAATTCCTCACGAGCTCCTGGGCGTCCTCGGGATTCAGAAGTTGTGACCTCTCGGTCGCCGGCTCCGGCGGCTTTGAAGCCGTGGTGGAAAATCTGGTCGCAGGCTGGGCTCCGCGAGATTCGCAGCTCGTCGTTCATGAAACGCCTCAACACTGCTTCAGCCGACGTGCCGTGCCTGACGAGCCGGCAGCGACTTCTTGAGCGCGGCGTTCACTTTCTTCACCCAGGGCTGCAACACCACGGGCACGTGCTGGCCTGGCCGGCTGAAATCCTTCGCGAGCTGAAGGCCCGAGGCGTCGCGGTCGTGGCCCTGCTCCACCAGGTACTGGAGAAACAACTCAGCCAGCCGCGCCAACGCCACACCACCCAGAGAAGCGCGCGTGTTGAGCCACTGACTGAAGTGCAGCACCGACGCAAACGGAGAACCCGAACGCGACCACAGCAGCGACACCGAGTTCGTGAAGTGCCCGCGGTTCGAGATGAGCTCCCACACGCGCGCGAAGCGCTTGAGGCGCTGCAGCTCGGCGAAGGGGATCAACCGATTCGAGAGGATCTCGTACGGCGGCTCGTGACTCCACACCACCGCGTACTGCGCGTCGTGGCGGATGATCGGAGTGCCCTTGAGCCGCTTGAGAATGCCCACCTGCACCTCAGCAGGTCCGGTCGCGACGAGCCGATCGAACCCACGCCCGAACGACGCCGCGTCTTCACCCGGCAGGCCGACGATCAAATCTGCGTGCACGTGCGCGCCGGTGCTCGACAGCCAGCGCAAGTTGGCCTCGATGACCTCGTTGTCCTGCGGCCGGCTGATGCGTTTGGCGGTCTCTCCATCGAAGGTCTGAATGCCCACCTCGAGCTGCAACGAGCCCGGTGAGAAGCGCTCGATCCGTGAGCGCAGCGCGTCGGGGAATCGATCCGGCACGACCTCGAAGTGAACGAACAGCCCTTGCGCCTGCCGCTCGAGAAAGAAGTCGAGCAGCGCGTGACTGACCTTCGGAGAGAGGTTGAACGTGCGGTCGATGAACTTGAACTGCTTCGCACCACGTTCGATCAACCGGGCCAACGACGCGAGCACCGCCTCGAGGGGAAAGTTACGCACCTTCTCGTCGAGTGAAGACAGGCAGAACTCGCACGAGAACGGGCAGCCGCGCGAAGCCTCGAAGTAGACGACGCGGTGCGCGAGATCCTCATCGGAGTACTCGCCGTACGGCAGCACCATCGTCTTCACGTCAGGCAGGCCACCCGCGATGAGCTGCGCTGGCACCTCGACGCCATCAAGCAGCGACTGGGCGAGCCGCGCGAAGGCGACTTCACCTTCACCGGTGATGACGTGGTCTGCGAGCTCGAGCCACTCCGAGCCTGCCAACTCGAAGGAGACCTCGGGCCCGCCCACCACCAGCTTCACCTCAGGCGCGAGCTGCGAGAGCAGGCGCACCACCTCGAGGCTCTCGCGCGTGTTCCAGATGTACACGCCGAGGCCGATGACTTTGGGCGACTCAGCGAGCAGGGCTTCCACGATGTCGACCGGCCGTTGCGCGATGGTGAACTCGCGAATGCTCGAGCGTTCCCGCGCGGCGCCGAGATTCGCGCGCAGACAACGCAGCCCCAACGAGGCGTGTGTGTAACGAGCGTTCAGCGTGGTGAGGACGAGTTCCACCTCAGCTGCGCGTAGCACGGTGTTCAGCCCGGGCGGAAAGGAGACGCGCCCAGAGCGCTCTCATCGGACCGAGGTAGAGTCGCGCGGTGCAAACGTTCCGACTCGCAGCCCTGGTATTGATCAGCCTTTCTCTTGCTGGCTGCAACTGCGGCGATCCCAACATCGGGGGCGATGGAGGCACCTCCGGTGATGGCGGAACGGGCGCCGGCAACGGCACAGGCGGCGGCACGGGTACGGGCGGCGGCAGCGCCACGGGCGCAGGTACCGGCGGAGGCAACGGAGGCGGCGGCGGTCTGTCAGCCGAAGTGTGCGACGGCGTGGACAACGATCAAAACGGCATCATCGACGACGTCGACGTGGCCAGAGACGGTGTGTGCGACTGCTTGAAGATCGCCACGCTCGGGTACGCAGGTCAGTGGGGCAACGGCAGCGTGTTCTCGAGTTGGCTCAACGGAAAGAGCCAGGCCGGTGTCGCCCCGCTCGCAGCCCAGACGCTGACGCCCGCGCTGCTCTCGCAATACGACGTCATCGTGGTTCAAGACGTGCGCGAGTCTTCGTCTGCGGGCGTGGGCAACGGGCTGGGCCGCGCGTACACCACCGCAGAGATCGACGCTCTCAAGGCGTGGGTCGGGAGCGGAGGCGGCGTGATGACCCTCATCGGCTACGGCGCCTCGACCGAGATCGTGAACGTGAACCGCCTGCTCGCGCCGTACGGTCTGAGCTACGGCGACACGCAGGTGCTCGGCTCCATCGGCGGCTCGACGCGGCCCATCACGCAGTGGGCACCCATGCACCCGCTCTCCGACTCGGTCACGCGGGTGGGCACCGACAACGGCTACGCAGTGCAGGGCGGCGGCACCCGCATCGCGTGGGACATGCAATCAGGCAACGTCGACGTGGCGCGCGCGCTCGAGTACCAGCGCGGCCGCGTCTATGTGTGGGGCGACGAGTGGATCACCTACGACTCCGAGTGGAGCGCGCACACCGACTACCAGGTCGAGCGCTTCTGGCTGAACTCGCTCAAGTGGCTCACGGCCGTGGGGCGCTGCCAGGTCGAGCTCCCCGCCATCAACTGACCATCTCGTGATGACGCGCTGACGAGACTGTTGGCGATGTTGCTGTCGCGCCGCGACCAGGTGGACTCGCTGAGTGATCGGGTCGAAGGGCGGCTCGCAGACCAGCAGCTGCTGCTCACGCGACTGAGGCTCGACCTCGCACGCGTGACGGCCCCCAGTGACCTCGGGGCGCGTGCGCTGCCTTCGAGGTGAGCGGTGAAAAACCTTCTCAGATGACGAGGGGGGGCGTGAAGCTCGAGGGGTGAGAAGAGTCCCTCGCGGCTTGAGCCCGCTGGCGGTCGTGAGGCGGTTTCACAGGTCTGCGAGCCTTGGGCCTACTGCTGGCTGTAGTTGGTGCCCAGGTTCATCGCGTAGGGGCGTGAGACGCCCGCCACTTCTTTCCCCTGCCCGGGGCCCTCGCCGTCGATGAAGGTGCGGTTGAGCATGGTCTCGGCGATCACCCACCCCCGCCCCACGATTTGACTCTGCGCAGCCATGATCGCCGTCTGAAGACGCACGCAGTCGAACCCCTCGTTCGCCAACGGGCCCTCACGGTCGATCTCGACGCGATACCGGTCGACGTCGCGCTTCTCGAAGTCGCACATGGTCGGGTAGATCTCGGTGCCGCGACTGGTGATGCGCAACAGCTTGAACCCGTGTTCGCGCAGAATCGGTGAAATCTCGCGGGCGCGCACCCGGTAGAAGGCCTGAATCAACAAAATGCTCACCGCAGAGAACCCGCGCAGCGCCTCGACCGCCTGCGCGAGGGTTCTGGCCTTGAGCGCGTCGCTGTAGCGCCCGATCGTCACCTCGCTCGCGTTCATCGCGCTCAGGGCCGCCCCGAACGGGGTGTGAGAAACCTCGGGGCGAGCCTGCAGGTAGTCATGCATCACCCGGGCGCTGTACTGCCCGAAGCTGCGCACTGATTGAAGGCTGCCGGCCCGGTTCTGGTCGAACAAGGTGAGCAGGTCGAGGCCGGTGTCCTTCTCGAACAGCTCGCGCACCACAGACACCACGCCCGTCGCCTCGGTATCGATCGCCCCTGAAGCGGTGAACGACATGTGCAGCCCCGAGTCATCGACGAACATGTCGAAGCCCAGAATCTTCGAGTTGGCGCGCGTCGGGTTGGGCGGGGTATTTCGCTCGATGAAGGCTTCCCACTGCTTTCCCCCGGCCTGCGTGTCGATGGCGTACTGCTCGTAAGAGCGCAGCACGCGTTCGAACAGCGGCCGCACGGTGACCTCGGCGCGAGCGAGGGCCAGCTCTTTGATGGTGCGCTGGGGCTGCGCTTGCTTGAGCGCCCGAAGCGCGCCCATCTTGGTGATTATCTCCTGGGTGAACTCACGGGTTCCCGACCGGTCTGTGCCTTTGTTTGCTTGAAACGGGCCCTTCTTGATGTCGCCGACGTAGTGACCGTCGGCGAGCACTTCGAGCACGGCCGTCTTGATGAGCTCGGCGCCTCGAATGTTCGCGGCCCCCCCGATGTGCAGCAGCATCTCGGCGGCGGCGTCGATCAACGCGACCGGGTTCGCCCGGTTCTGACCTGCGATGTCATCAGCGGTGCCACCCATGGTCTCGAACATCGACACCGCGTTCGGGTTGCTGGGGTTGGTGTTGTTCGAGCTCACCAGCCCGACGCCACCAGTCACCTTCGCTGCGATGTCCGACCCGATGTCGCCGAACATGTTGGTCGTGACCACCACGTCGAAGCGCTCGGGCTGCGCGGCGATCGCGGCCAGGCCATCGTCGATGATCATGAAGTTCGCGTCGATGCCACGGTCACCGAGCCGCTCGCGGCTGTAGTCGCGGGCGACCTTGAAGAACGACTCCTTGAAGAGCCCGCCGGTGATCTTGAGGATGTTCGGTTTCTCGAGCCCGGTGACCTTCTTGCGGCCGTCGCGCACCGCGGCTTCGAACGCAGCTCGGCAGATGAGCTCGCACCCTTCGGGCGTCAGATGCCGCAGCGCCTGAGGGTAGTTGCGCGCCAGGCGGTGCTCGATCGAGGCATACAGATCTTCCACGTTCTCTCGAACGAACAAGATGTCGGCGCCTGGCAAGCCGGGGGCGATGGGGTCGAGCGTCACGCACCTTCGAATGTTGGCGTACTGCTCGAAGCCTTTCCGAATCGTCACATTGCGGCTCGGCTCGTCGCCTTCGTCGAGGGTTCGCAGCGCACCTTTCAAGACGGCGTCGGCCTTGCTCGCGTCGTGCAGCGTCTGGCGCTCCAGCAGGGTGACCATTTCCTGGGTGGCCTTGAGCGTCGAAGGCTCGAGCCTGCCGAGCAGCTTCTTGTAGAAGTCGTTGACGTTGCCGGCCGCGCGGGCCTGCTCTTTGGCCTGCGTTTCGAACTCGAGCGCGACCTCGGTCGGCGCACGGGCCCCGAACTGTGCGGCATAGGCCTGCGGGGCGTGCTGGCGCAACAACACAAACAGGTCGCCCGCGTCGGGGTAGCCGAGGGTGCCCTGGGTGTACGCGAACTGCAGCCCGGTGGCGGCCAGCACCGCCTGGGCGGCTTCGATGCATTCGGGCCCGATGCCCTGCCCCTTGATGACGAGGATCGCTGCGACTTTGTTGCCTGGGACTGACGGCTTCATCGAGTTGACTCCGTTGGTGAAACTTTTCGAAAAGTGGACTTCAAGGCTCTTCGGCCGAAAGAGGGCCCTGCCCTGATCACGCGCCGAGTGTACCAGCGAGCGCGGGGCGATGGGCGCGGGGGCAGATCAACCTGATCGATCCCAGCGCACCTCGCCCCGTTGCCTGCGGAGAACAAGACGAAGAACCCGGCAAACCCAGAGCGGGACCCTGGTGACGGAGGCTCGATGGTGAGGCGTTTCCGAACTCCAGGGTCGTTCACCGCCACAAGGCCTCGATAGGAACCGCTGTCATCCGTTCCCCAAAGGGCATCGAGCCTCTGCCGGTGTAGAGGACCACGCCGTGGTGGAATCGTTCGCCTGCGTGGGTCGCGAGATGGCGCAGCCCCGCGAAGTCCTCTGCGCGAACCGTATTCGTCGCCTGCACCTCGAGCCCGACCAGCCGACCGTCCCAGCTCTCGAGCACACCATCCACCTCCACCCCGTCTCGCGTGCGGTAATGCGACAGGCTCGCCGAGATCGTCGACCACCCCAGTTGCCTCGCCAGCTCGCTCAGCACGAAGTTCTCGAGCAACGGACCCACCGTTGAGTCTTCGCGCAGGAGGCGCTTGAGGGTTCTGCGCTGCAGGTGCGCGCAGAGTCCGGTGTCGACGAAGAGCAGCTTGCGCATTCGCACAGCGCGCGTGGTGGCGTGATTGCTCCACGCGGGAAGCCGCTTGATCAGAAAGACCTCCTCGAACAGCGACAGGTAGCGCTCGACGCTCCGAGCCGGAATTCCCGCGTCAGACGCGAGGCGCTCGACCTTGAGCAACTGGGCGGGGAACCCAGCGCTGACGCGCAGCAGGTGGTGGAGCACCTCGCGCCGGGGCACGTCGGTCAGCTGCGAGACGTCGCGTTCCACGAGGTCGTGCGCGTAGGCTTCGAAGAACTTCGCCCTGCGGGCCTCATCGCGTCGGGTCGCCTCAGGGAAGCCACCTCGCGTGAGCCGCTCGACCAGCTCGTCGCGAGCGATCGTGCCGTCCGGAAAGCGGGGCTCATCGTCGAAGACCGCATCAACGAAGTGATCGACGCGGGCCTCCAGCTCCCCTTGCGAAAACGGCCAAAGCTCGACGGTCTCCATGCGACCCACCAGAGAATCTGGCAGCGCCTTGAGGCCCAGAACACGGGCAGACCCCGTGAGCAGGAACCCACCGGGCCGCTCATCGCGGTCCACCGCCGCCTTGATGGCCAACATGAGCTCGGGCGCTCTTTGAATCTCATCAATGGCCAGCAGGTCATGGTGCTGGACGAAGCGGGTCGGATCGGATCATTCGCGAGCCGGCGAACGACGCGGAGACGTCCTAGTCCGTTCATCCCGAGCGGGTCGAGGGACGCAGCAGGCCCCCTCGACTCCGCGCAGGATGAACGGTGGTGGCAAAGTACGAGCGCTCGACGCTGACGGTGCACGAGCTGCGACGCCGACAGAGCCTGCCCTCGTCGCAATCGCACATCGTCTGGCATTGAGCGGGCGGGGCTTTCTCAGAGGAGACGAGCGGTGGTTGATCCCAGGAGTCCTGCGCGGAGCTGACGAGGGCGAACACCGAGACGAGGAATCCGACGAGGCGGGTGGGCATCGGCCGCAACAATGCGCTCCCCTTGCCAGGGGAAGCGACCGCATCTCGAAGGATGAAGTCGGTCGTTCGGGTGCAGCGGGCTCTGCTCATGAGCACCAGCTGGAGGAACTCGCGCACGGTGCGGGTCGTGGAGCGGAGAGGACGCTGGGGATATTCTCTCGCACGCCATCGCCCTCACGCATCGGGTCAGTCACAACTATCGTGTCTACATTGGACGAACCTCTCTTCGAGCAGGCGAGCGCCACCGCGGGCTTCGCTCCCGCCCGCAGTTGTAGAGCGTGGTGAGCGCCTGGTTCATCACCGCGTGCCAGTAATAGAGGACGCGCCGCTCTTCGCCGGTGAAGCGGCTGCCGAACACCACATGGGCGTTGCCATCCAAGATGGGCTTGAGCACGCGAATGATGTCGCGCGGGTCGTATTCGAGATCGGCAGCACCCGCGGCGGGTTCTTGCTTGGGGCGTTGGTCGGCTTCACGTGAGGGGGTATGTTGCCAGCATGGAGTCGAATCTCAGCCTCCCCCCTCAGATCGACCCGGAGCAGATCGATGGGTTCGCCCATGTCCTGCTGAGCTGGAAGTCACTGATGGCCTTTCTGAAGGGGCGCGGCGACAGCGCCGCGAATCGCATCAGCTACGTCGACGGAGTGCTCGAGCTCAGGTCTCCTTCAGTCAACCACGAGCTGATCAAGACGAACTTGGCGCGCCTGGTGGAACACTGGGCCATGCAGACCGACACGGATCTGCGGGGCTTCGGCTCGTGGACCCTGAAGTCAGCCCGCAGCAAGACCGCCGCTGAGCCCGACGAATGCTACGTGGTGGGTCCGCGGGGCCGACGTCAGACGCCGGACATCGTGCTCGAGGTCAAGTGGACGGGCGGGGGCATCGAGAAGCTCGCCGTGTATCAGCGCCTCCGCATCGCGGAAGTCTGGCTCTGGGACAGGGGCCAGGTGACCCCGTATCTGCTGAAGAACGGTGCTTATCGAGCCGCGGCGTCGAGCTCGCTGGTGCCTGAGCTCGACTTCAAGCGCCTCTCGAAGTTCTCGATGCGCGAGGACCAGCTGCAAGCCGCCAAGCAGTTCGTTGCCGCGCTTCGCGGGCACTGACGTTCATGTGACGGTGCCGAAGTGGATGAGGGGAAGGCGTTTCGGGCGAACCTGCGACGAAGTGCGCTGCCTCGTCTCCCTCCTGCTCGTCCTCGCCGCCCGCACCTGCAGGACTCCCCCGGCCGTCGATGGAGGGCCCGACGCGGCTTGGCTCGCGGGGAAGATCGTGCCGCTTCCCGGCACTCCGAAAGACAGAGGCACGCTCACCATTCGGTTGCCGATCGAACCCCTCGGCCTGACGCGCCTTCACGATCGCTTCAACGAAGGCACGATGAGTCGCATCACCGTCGGGCCGATCTACAAAACGCTCGCGAAGGTGAAGGACGGGCTCGGGCGGGCCAAGCAGCTGGGGTACCGGGTCGCGCTGTCGGGTTTCTGCAGCTCTTCGGAGGAGCGCTCCACAGCACTCAAGTGGTCGCGATCAGCCCGAGACGGAACAACCGTCTTCGGCGGGCGCCGAGCAGAAGCAGGAGCCCCATGGATGGCGAAAGCCCGTCGACGCTGGCGCATCCGAACGCTGGAGCCTGGGCCTGCCCAAGGGTGGTCAACACGATCGGGTCGCGCACGCACAGGCGTTGGGAACGCTGACCGTCGACGCACGAGAAGTTCAGCGCGCAGTCGGCACTGCTCGCGCAGGGAAGCTGACAGGTCAGCGGCCCCCCCCGCGGCGCCGGTGCAGACGGTGGCCTCAAGGCAGAGCGTCGAGGGCGTGCACGTTTCGCCGGCCGTGGCGGTCGGTGCGCACAGGCGTTGACCGAGCTGCGCAGCGATGCAGCTCGTGCCCATCGCGCAATCGGCGTCGCGCTGACACGTTCTCGCGCAGGTCAGCGGCTCACCTTCGAGGGCGCTGCAGCTCGTACCGCCCGTGCACCGCGTGAGGTTTGCCAGGCAGCTCGAGCCAGGCGCCGCGGTGGGGCGACACACCATCGCGGCCTGCTGCGCGGGGATGCAGTCACCCGGCGCTTCACAATCGGCATCGCTGCGGCAGGTCGCGCGGCACGTGAGCGGCTGGCCCGTCGAGCCAGTACAGGTCGTCGCGTTCTCGCAAAACGTGGCAGCGGGTCGCACGACTCTCCGGGCATCGCAGTGGGTCGCTGGGGTTGAAGACAGGTGCCTGCGACGCAGCTCGTGCCGTTGATGCAGGTCTCGGCGCACGAGCGTGAGCAATACGGGTTGGGCCGCTGGGGGTCGAGCGCGCACACGCGGCGTTGGCATTGGGTCGCGGTCGAGCACGTGGCGAGCTCAGCGACACAATCGGGGTCGGGGCGCGGGCACGCTTGCGTCGCGCACACTCCGTTGGCGACGCAGTCGGCCGGACAATCAGGATCGCTCAGCAGATTGGGACACTGCCCCGAACAGACGCCGTCAGCCTGACACACGCAGTCCACATCAGGGCTCGCGCAGCCCGCCGCGCACATGCCGTCTTCGAAGCACGTGGGCCCGCCTTCTTCGTCACGAATGAACTGCTGCACGAAGGTTTCGGCAAAGAGATCGACGCGGGTGTCGAGGCCGTCATTGCACTGCTGTGAGCTGTCGTACGAGTGCACGCCCACGACGCGCCCCACGCCATCGCGCCCGATCAAGAATGACGGACCGCCGGAGTCGCCGTTGCAAATGCCCGTGCCCGACATGTCTCCGAGCTCGAGGTGCCGAGCGGTGAGGCCTCGCAGCGGCAACGTCGCGGCCCGCCGCGTCCCGAAGTCGGGGGCCCCTGGAGCGGTGGTACCAAAGCCCGCGACCACGAGGGGTGAGCCGACGTCCATCGGGGTGAGCGACCGCGTGAGGTGCGGCGCGGGCGTAACGGTCGACGCGGCCGGCAGCAGCGCCAATGCGATGTCGAACGAAAGCCGATCGCTTTGGTTCCACATCGGGTGCAAGCGGGTGCGCGTGGGGTCGATGCGGATCCACGAGGTCGATGAAGACGGCGGCGCGGTGCTGGCGTTCTGGGCGTAGACGTCGACCAGCGCGGTGTTGCCCCCGGAAAGGACTGCAGGGTCGATGCAATGCGCGGCGGTGAGCAACGTGCGCGAGGTGATCAACGTCGCGCTGCACGCGTACTGCTGCCCGGTGTTGAACCGCATGCGCAGCATGTACGTCTGGGCGAAGGCGACGCCGGCGTCTGCGCTGCCGCCGCGCAACGCTCCCTGGCTGACCCCCATCGGTTCTGGGTCGTCGGGGTCAATGATGAAGCAGCCAGAGAGCATCACCAAAGCGGTTACCGCAAGGATCTGACGCACGGCCCTGAGTGTGGCGCGCCTGACGCGAGAGCTCAGAGCCCACGCACGGAAAAAACCGCCCCGTTGCCGCTTGGGAGGCTGGGCGAACTTACGTTTCCGCCTCGCAGGGTTGATTGAAATTGCGAACGGGCACCGCTCATCCCGACAGGGTTGATCGAAATAAGGAGCGCTCACCGTTCATCCCGAGCGGAGTCGAGGGATTACCTCGCCTTCGAGCGGCAAGTGCCCCCTCGACTGAGCTCGGGGAGACCGGTGATTGGAGTCATTTCTATTTCGGCCAACCCTGCGAGCGGAGTCGAGGGATTACCTCGCCTTCGCACTGCAAGTGCCCCCTCGACTGGGCTCGGGGAGACCGGTG
>JAYVFP010000087.1:0-15749 GCA_043773025.1 Archangium sp. | reverse complement strand
CTACCCTCACGAGCCTGCTTCCCCCTCTCCCCACCCGATGCTCGACCTCGGCCTCCGACCCCTCCCTCCCCATCTGAGGGTTGAAACGCTTGTTCTTCGGGCTCGGCTCCTGAAGACCTCAAGGTGCTGCAGCGAGCCTTGATGAAGATCGGCGCGCACCACCCTCAGGGACGGGGTGACGCTGCGCTCATGCTGCTCCCGTGGGGCGCTGACGGAAGCCTGGGTCAGGGCACGCTCAAGGCGGTCGATGCGGCGCTCCGCCTCGCAGGACGGGCCCATCTCATTCCGGCGGCCAACCGTCTGCCGCTCAACCGTGAGATCGCGCAGACGATCGAAGGACTGCTGAGAAGCACTCCGACGATCACCCTGCCGCCGCAGCAGGACGTTTTCCCCACCACGCCTCAGCGGATCAACCTGATGGGCCGCGTGGCGCTTCCGCTGGCCACCTCGAGGTACACCGAGCGCTGGAACGGCGTGCTCGCGCGGATCGCGGCGGAAAAGCCGAAGTACCGTCTCGGGACTCCGGGGCTCTCTGCGAACGCGACGCGTTGGCTGCAGCAGCTCGAGGCCGCGCGCGGTCAGCCCCAGGCGGCTCAGCTCATCGCGGTCAATCGCATCGTCAACGAGAACCGATATCGCGCTGACGTGCAGGACCCGTGGTCCACGCCGCTCGAGTTCTTCGATCGTCAGGGCGACTGTGAAGACTTCGTGATCGCCAAGATGGTGAGCCTGGAGAAGCTGGGCTTCGAGCCGTCGCGCATGCGCATGCTGATCGTGACGGACACCATCTCTGCCCAGGCGCACGCAGTGCTCGCCGTCGACATGCCCGACGCGACGTACATCCTCGACAACCAGTCGCAGCTGGTCCTCGAGCACGACGAGATCAAGGTCTCTGGCCGCCACGTGTACGAGCCGCTCTTCGGGCTCGCCCGCGACAAACAATGGCTCTACGGCGTTCAGCGCTGAGCTGCCGCCGCGGGGGGAATCAGGGAACCGGGGGACAGCTGGCCCGGTTGGACACGCAGTCGAACCGCTCCACGTCTTCGAAGGCGTTGTTCTGGTACTTCCAGCGCGCCAGGCGACCGTTGACGTTGCCGTTTGCGTCGAAGTCCATCGGGCCCGAGGCGCCGTCGTAGTTGATCGCGCCGCCTGTCTTGATGACGCCGATCGCCTTGGCGAACTCGGCCGCTCCCACCCCGATCTTCGTCCCCGCAGGATCGTTGATCTCCCTCATCGCGGTGAGGATCTGCGCTCCCGTCACCGCGGTGGGATCAGCCAGGTCGTTCTTCTGAATCGCGACGGCCATCGCGAGCATGATCACCATCGCCGAGTCGTAGGTGTTCGCGGCCCAGAACTGCGGGGGCGCGCTGTTGGCCGCCTGGTAGTCGGCCGCGAACCGGGTTCCAGAATCTCCGTCGAGGAGCACGTGCGAGGTGCCCTCCTGGCCCACGACCTGCGTCTGCAGCTTGAGCACCACCGACTCGTGCCGGAAGTTGTGGCTGTGCAGCAGGCGAGGCGCGTTGGCAATGTTCAGGTACGCCTTGGTGATCGCCACGCTGTACTGCGGGAAGTCGACGACGATCACGATGTCGGGGACGCCGTCGACCAGTGCCGTGGTGTCGTTGAGGTTGTCGGTCAGCTTGCCCACCGTCGCCGCCCAGTCGTAGGAGTCGACGTTCGCGTCGCGCGGGTGCTTGATCACCTCGACGATCGCCGGGGGCGTCAGGTTCAGCGCTGCGGCGCCGCGGACCAGGCCGTCAGCGAAGCCGTTGCCGAAGGAGTCGTCGATCACGCTCACCGAGACCTTGAACTTACCGTCGCCGTTCTTGTCGCCCCGGGGGATGGCCGTGGGCGCTGCGCCCATCGCGATGTTCAGCTGCACCACCGCCTGCGGATCCGAGTCCATCGTGCTGCGGAAGAACCAGCCCTGGGTGTTGCGCTTGGTCTCCTGGTCGATCGCGTCGTTGGCGTTCACGAAGGTCGGCTTGTTGATGTCCGGTGAGGTGCAGGCCTGGCAGATCAGCGGCACGCCCAGGTCGTTGGTGGTGTCGGCGTCGTAGTTGAGCTTGTTGATGGCCACCGAGTCACCCGACGTGTCCGTGATCAACGCCTTGGCCCCTTTCTGCTGCACCAGCTCCAGCGCGCGCGTGGCCGCCACGGAGGTGACGTTGGTCGAGTCGCTGATCAGCCCCTCATACTGAAAGTTTTTCCACTTGGCCGAGCTGTCCAGCCCCGCATTCGCGTGCGCCACCGCCAGCTCGACGGCGGGGGGCCAGGTCGGGTTTGCGATGGAGCCAGTGCGATCGATCACCGCACCGAAAGTGACCTTCTTGAGCGTGGTGGGCGGGGGACCGCAGGAGGCGAGGGCGAAGGCCAGAGCGAGGGCTGCTCGGTTCATAAGTATTCCTGTGCGGGGGGGGAAAAGAAGGACGGCCTACAGCGACTGCTGCATCACCAGTGTGAACGACCGGCCCAGAACGGGAACGTCGATTCCGCCGAACCCGGGCTCAGAGTAGCGGGAATCGGCCAGGTTGCGGACGATGAACTGCAGGCGCGTCTCTTTGCCCGGCCCCAGGAACTCGAGGCCCGTCGTGCGCAGCGACAGATCGACCACCGCGTAGGCCGGCAGCGAATAGGGCGTGTCGTTGTTGAGCAAGAGGTTGCTCTGCGTGGCACCGCGCGCCGAAGCGCTGCGCACCAGCAGCGCTCCCGCGAGGTGCGCTTCCTTCCACTCGCCCTCCACGCCGCCCACCACGGTCAGCGAGGGGAAGAGGGGGAGGGGGTCGACCGAGAAGCCCAGCGGCGTGAAGTGGCCCACTCCCGAGACCTGCACGAAGGGGGTGAGGCGCTTGAGGTTGAGCCGCGCCGAGAACTCCGCCCCCAGCATCATCTGATCGCCCTCGTTCCTGGCAACGAAGTCCGTCGCCACCTGCCTGAAGGCAATCACGTCGCTGACCCGCTGAAAGAAGACCGCGCCCTCGAGCGTGAGCACTTCCTTCACGCGCGCGCTGACCATGCCTTCCACCGATACCACCTGCTGCGGCCGCAGCAACACGCCGCCGAACTCCACGCTGCCCACCACGTTGTTCCCGGTGCCGAAGCCGGGGTTCGCGTAGAGCAGGGTGGCCGAGGGCGTCTGGAAAGCGAGGCCTCCGACCAGCTTGGCCACCACGTCGTCGGAGGCTTTGTAGGCCACCGCGAGACGACCCGAGAGCTGTGGGGGAGGCGAGGCCGGGGCGGAGCTGGCGTCTTTTCCCGGGTAATAAAGCAGGTCGAGTCGGCCGTCCGCGGTGACACGCAGGTTCGGCACGCTAGCCACCGGCGTGAGGCTCCCGTGCAGGAACAGGCCGATGTCCGACATCTGCCGGGGGGTGTTGTCTCCTCCGAGATCGACTTTCTCACCGGGCCTTCGAATTCCTTCCGCCGTGAGGAAGGTCTGCTCCCACGAGAGCGCGCGCTGGAGCTCCACCACCACATCGACCCCGCCGCGCAGACTGAACCGCTCGGACGGGGTCCACGCCGCCTCGAAGGCGCCATCAAAGGAGCTGGCCCAGGAGAGCGGCTTGAACGCGTAGCTGCGGTTGTCCGTCAGCGAGACCGAGGTGTCGCGCGTTGGGAGCCCGCGGCCCATGCCTGCGCTGAGCGTGGTGGAGAAGTATGAGCTCCACTTCTTCTCGTGGCGCAGGTTGCCCCAGCCATTGAGCAGCGCGTAGCGGCTGCGGTGCGTCAAGACCGAGTTGAGCTGGAACTCGCCCATCGAATCGAGCGACTGCACCCCCCCCTGCACCGTGAGCGTGCCCAGGATCTCGCCGGTAGCCACCAGCTGGCCGAAGACCGACGTGGGCGAAGCGGTGTCCCTGGCGGACGCGCCTTCGAAGAAGGGCCGGTACCGCTCCAGAGCGGGATCCTGCGAGGGGAAGGTCTTCTGCACCAGGAGCCCCGACCGATCACTCACCTCGCTCGAGACGGCGACCAGCAGGCGCACGTGCTCCGAGCCGCCGTAGATCATCGCCGTGCCGCCGTAACCCGGCTGGGCGCGCAGCACGTTCCCCCTCGCGCCCACCAGCGCCACCAGGCCCGAGCTGGCTTTGCGGGTAATCACGTTCACGGTGGCGATGAAGGCGTTGGCGCCGTACAGCGCCGAGAGCGGCCCCTTCGCGACCTCGATGCGCTCCACCGCCTCGATGGGAATGTACTCGGGCCCCAGAAAAGCGAGGAGCTCAGGGCGGAAGCTGACGCTGACTCCGTTGATCATCACCCGAATGATTCGGGTGCCAGCCTTGAGGCCCCCGCTGACGCCGCGCACGCTCACCGAGGTGAAGACGTGATCGTCGACCAGGTACAGCCCGGGCACGGTGGCCAGCGCCTCACCCACCGAGCGGAACCCGTGCCGGCTGATCGTCTCGTCGGTGATCACGAACACGTTGGCCGGGGTGAAGGCGCGCTCTTCTTCGATGCCGCCCGACGCGGTGGTCACCTTGATGCTCAAGGCGTCCTGCATGGCGAAGAGCTCGAGCTCGGCGGCGTCGTCCACCGGGGCCGCCGTCCCGCCATCGACCTCGTTTTGCGCCCACGCCATCGCCGAGGTGACGAGAAGGGCTGTGAAGAGGCAACGCTGGTTCATTTCTACTCCAGGCCGTTCGAAAAGATCAGGGCGACCGGTCGGAAGCACTTCAGGGCAGCAGGTCGCAGTTGTCGTCCTTAACTCAGTCGTATCTGGCGAGGTCGACGAACTTGCCGGTCTTGTCCGTCACCTTGCGGGTGATCACGTTGACCGTCGCGAGGAAGGCGTTGGCTCCATAGAGCGCCGACAGGGGGCCGCGAGCCACCTCGACCCGCTCGATCACCTCGACGGGCAAGAACTCAGGACCGAGCAGGGCGGTGAGATCGGGCCTGAACGAGACCTCCACTCCATTGATCATCACCTTGACGATGCGGGAGCCCGCCCGGGGCCCGCCGGTGATGCCGCGCACGCCCACCGAGGAGAAAGCGAAGTCGTCGATGACGTAGAGGCCCGGAACGTTGGACAGCATCTCCGAGAGCGAGCGCCAGCGGTGCGCGGTGATGTCTTCCCTCGAGATCACGTAGACGTTGGCTGCGGCGCTGACGCTGTCTTCTTCGACTCCGCGGCTGGCGGTGACCACCTTGGCGTTCCACACCTCTTCCATCTTGAAGAGGTCGAGCTCGGTGGCGTCGTCCGCGGCGATCACCCCGGCGTCTGCTTCGACCTGCCCGAACGCGACCAGCGCCCCCGTCGCCAGCAGCAAGATCACCCGGGCGTCGATCATTTCTGCGCCAGGCCCAGCAGGGAAGTGGCCAGCGCGAGCAGGGCCTCGGGCTTGGCCGGCTTGTCGAGCAGCGCCGAGGCGCCCAGGGCCAGCGCCTTCGTGCGCAGCCCCTGCTCCTGCTGCATGGTCAACATCACGAAGGGAATGTTGCCGAACTCGGCGCGCACGGCCTCGAGGAGAGCGAAGCCGTCCATCTTGGGCATCTGCACGTCCGAGAAGATCAGGGCGATCGGCTGGGAGCGCAACTTTTGAAGCGCGTCCTGCCCATCTGTGGCCTCGATGATTTCGACTTTCAGCTTCATCAGGTAGATCCGCATGAGCTGCCGGATGGTGGGGCTGTCATCCACCACCAGGATCAACTTCATTTGGGGGGCAGCGACGGCGGACATCTGGAAGGAAGTATGTCACACTATCGTGTCTTGAAGGGGTGAGATGTACCTGGTGATCTTGCTCAACGAGCAGCGCTTCGCTTTACCGCTGGAGGTGGTGACCGAGATCTTCCTCGCCTCCCCCCCGCGGGCCGCGATCCGCGCGCCGTTCGGTTGCTTAGGTCTGGTGGCGGTCAGGGGGCAGATGGTGCCTTTGCTCGATCTGGCCACCCTGCTGGGTCTACGCCGGCCGCTGTCCAGGGCCGCCCCGGGCGCGGAGTACCTGCGCCGCTCCATCGTCCTGACCCAACTCGATGGCGCTCCTTTGTGCCTGCTGGTGGACGACGTCGTGGACGTGCTCGATTCAGCTCAGCCACACGGCGAGGGGGCTCCGGCTCTCTCCCCCGGAGAGCGGGGCCAGCCCCTGAACCTGGAAGAGGTCGTCGCGCCCGTGCGGCGGCGGCTCCTTTCGCGCGTCTTGCTGTCTCAGGAGCGCGCCTGATGGATTTCGTCGACGCCGCGCGCGTGCTTGGCCTGCGCACCGACACGCCCGTGTTCGGCGAGCCGCTGCGAGCAGCTCTGGAGTTCGCCGCTGTTTCGCTGGGGCTGAGCCTGGAGGACTTCCTCCTCGCCGCCAAGCACCGGGGCAGCGCCAGCTACCACTCACTGGTGAAGGCCTTGAGCGTGCAAGAGACGTATTTCTACCGGTCTCCCCGTGACTTCGAGCTCATCTCCTTGGTGGTCGACGAGCTGCTCGCGCGCGGTCAGACCAGCGCCACGGCCTGGAGCGTCGGCTGCGCCACCGGCGAAGAGGTGTACTCGCTGGCCTTCGAGCTGCGCCGACTGCCTTCCGTGCTCGTGGTGGGCAGCGACGCCTGCGTGTCGGCGCTGGCCTTTGCGCAGGCTGGCCGCTACCGCCCCTGGTCTTTCCGCGATCGCGAGGCGGGCCGCATCGAAGTCGTGGAATGGATCGATGAGGCCTGGGAGGTCAACGCCCCGCTTCGCCGCATGGTGCGCTTCGAGGAACTCAACCTCGCGCAAGACGAGGTGCTGCCTCCGCGCGCGCTGGGTCAGAGCGTCGACTTCATCCTGTGCCGCAACGTGCTGGTCTACCTGCGGCCCGAGCTGGTCAAGAAGGTGCTCCAAGCGCTGTGCGACGCGCTGGGTCCCCGCGGGCTCCTGGTCCTCTCGCCGCACGAGCTGCCAGCCTCACCCCCGCCAGGCTTCGTGTTCGCGGGCGACTCGGGACTTCGCCGCTCACTGCCGCCCTTCGCGTCCAGGCCAAGCCCCACTCCTCAGCCTCGTCCTTCGCAGCCGCTGGCCCCCCGTCAGCCCGATCGGGTCAAGCGCGCCTGGGCTTCCGCCGATGCGGGTCGACACGAAGAGGCGCTCGCGCTGGTGACCGGGCTCGATGATCCCGAGGTGATGTTGCTACGCGGTCTGGTCTTCGCGGAGCAAGGCCGCTCGTCGCTGGCCGAGGCGATCCTGAGGCACCTGTTGATGATCGAACCTGGGTCCTGCGCCGCGCACCTTCAGCTCTATCTTCTCTACCAACGCCGTCACGCCACTGCTGAAGCCGAGGCCTCGCGCCGCGCGCTCGAGGGGCTGCTCGCAGGGCACCCGGCCGACGAGCCGGTGCCGATGTCGCGGCTCAACGTGGGCCAGCTCCTCGCCCAGGTGGAGGCCCGGTGACGCCCGAACAGCGCCTCGCCGCGCGCGCCAGGCACATGGCAGCGGTGGAAGAAGCAGAGACTACCGGCACGCCGCTGGCACTCTTTCGCCGCCTGTCCGAGCTCTATGGGGTGCGTCTGGCCGACGTCGCCGGAGCGGGCCGGGTGCGGGCGATGTCGCCGGTGCCGGGCGGCCCCGAGCACGTCGCGGGCGTGACGCTGCACCTGGGCCAACTGCTGCCGCTCGTCGATCTCCCCGCGCTGTGGAAGCTGCCTCACAGCGGCGTGTTCGACCTCTCGTCCTTCGTGGTGCTCTCGCATCGCAAGGTCGAGGTCGGCGTGCTGGTCGAACAGCTGCTCGGGCTCATCGAAGTGCCCGGCGAGATCAGCCCCTGGGAAGGTGTGCCGATGCACGGCGTCACCGCCGTCACCCGCTACGAGGGCAGGGTGGTGACCATCGTGAGCGCCGAAGCGCTGCTCGAGTCCAGGCCCTTCACCGAGGGCCGGTCCGGTGGATGAAGCGCTGCTGGCAGTGGTGGCCATCTTCGCCGACGAGGCGCGCGACCTGAGCGCTACCATCGAACGAGGGCTGATGCAGGCAGGCGACGCGGAAGATCCCGCGGCAAGGCGAGGCCATCTCGACCAGGTGCTCCGGGCGACCCACACCCTCAAGGGCTCCGCGGCCGCGCTGGGCCTCACCGGGGCAGAGAACCTGGCGCACACCATCGAGAGCGCGCTCCATTCCTTTCGCGCGGGTGCGCTGCCGTTGCCGGCACCGCTCATTCGCGACGTGCTCGCCTCGCTGGACGATCTGCTGCTGCACGTGCAGGCGATTAGGAGCGGCGCTCCCCCAGTCTCGCTTGAGCCGTGGCATGACAAGCTGATGGGGGCCGCTGAGCTCGTCCCCAGCGCGCCTGGCTCGAGTGCGCCGCCGCCCCCTGCAATCAACCCGAGCGCCTCCCCTCCCAGCATCCTGAGCGCCGTCGAGGGAACGCCCTCCTCCGCACCATCCCCCATTCTCCAACCCCGCCCCAGCTCACCGACGCTCTTCGGCTCAGCCCCCGCCCCGGCAGACACCGACACGGTGCGAGTGCGCCTGGAGCACGTCGCGCGGCTCGACGTCTGCCTCGATCGCCTGCGCGAATCGCGGGGCGCGTTTCAGGCCCGGCTGCGCGACGTGCAGCGCATGGTGGGCTCGCTGGATCGCGCCGGCAACGACGGGCTCGATCGTGTCGCCACCAAGGCCCTGCGTGCGCTGGCCGCCACCAGCTACCGCAGCCTCGCAGGCGACGTCGCCGAGTTCGACGCCCAGCTGGCCGAGTTCGACGAAGAGCTGCGCATCGTGCGCCAGGTCCCCCTCGAGACCACCCTGCGGCGCTTCGAGCGCGCGATCAAGGAACACGCGCTCTCGGTGGACAAGCGGGTGCGCCTGACGGTGCACGCCCCTCAGTTGTCGCTCGATCGCCGGCTCCTCGACGTCCTGCGCGAGATGCTCCTTCACCTGGGCCGCAACGCCATCGATCACGGCATCGAGTCGATCGCCGACCGGCTCACCGCCAACAAGGCGGACCATGGGCAGCTGACCCTTCACGTCGAGTCGACGGGAGACACCTTGAAGGTGTCCTTCTCCGATGACGGCCGGGGGGTCGATGAAGGCCGGGTGCGGGCCAAGGCGATTGAGCTGGGCCTCGTCGACGCGGGCAGGGCGCCCACGCTCACCCCCCAGGCGCTCTTCGCGTTCTTGATGCTCCCGGGGTTCTCCACGGCCGAGGCGGTCTCGCTCACCTCTGGGCGCGGCGTGGGCCTGGACGTCGTCAGCGAGCAGGCCAAGGCCATGGGGGGCCGCCTGACGCTCGACAGCATACCCGGGCGCGGCACCCGCTTCAGCCTGGAGCTCCCATCCTCGATGATGACGGCTCGCGTGCTGATGGTGGTCGCCTCCGGGCATCACCTCGCCATCGCGCTCGCAGACGTCGAGCGGGGCATGCTGGTCGATACCTCGAAGGGCGCGCCTTCCACCGTGCTGATCGACGATCAGCCGCTGCCGGTGGAGCACCTGGGCACGCTGTTGGGGCTGGTGGCGCCGGCGCCCTCGGGCAGGCTCACGCCGCTGCTCGTGCTGCGCTCGCGTGGCCGCTCTCACGCGGTGATGGTCGATCTGCTCCTGGGGGAGCGCGACGTGGTGACCCGGCCGCTGCCGCCAGCCCTCACGGGGCTTGCTCACCTCGGAGGCGCCGTCTCGCAGGGCGATGGCACGGTGGCCTTCCTGGTGGAGGTCTCGCGGCTCTTCCAGGGCGACGTGCAGCCGGTCGCCGTGCGCGATCATGGGAGATCGCGGCCGCTGATCATCGTCGCCGATGACTCCGTCACCACCCGGGCGGTGCACCGCCAGACGCTGCTGGCCGAGGGCTTCGAGGTGCGCACTGCTACTGACGGAGAAGAGGCGCTGCGCCTGCTCGACGCGCACGGAGCTGACCTGATCGTCTCCGACGTGCGCATGCCTCACCTCGACGGCCTGGGCCTCGCTCGCCGGGTGCGGGCGCACCATCGCTATGCGAAGCTGCCGGTGGTGCTGGTCTCGAGTCTCGACGGCGATGCCGACGTCGCCCGCGCGACAGAAGCCGGAGCCTCCGCCTACATTCCCAAGGGCGCCTACCTGCGCGGCCACCTGGTCAGCGTGGTGAAGCGCTTACTGGGCCTGGACGAAGTCGAGCCCCAAGAGGTCGCGCGTTGATCACTACCCTCGTCGTCGATGACAGCGCCTCCTTCCGCGCGGCGCTGATCGCTGCTCTGCAGACGGTCCCCGGCTTCAAGGTGGTGGGCGCCGCGTCGAGCGGGGCGCAGGCGGTTTCCCTCGCGGGGTCGCTGCGGCCGACGCTGGTGCTGATGGACGCGATGATGCCCGACATGGACGGGGTGGCCGCCACGCGGGCGATCATGTCGGAGTCGCCGTGCGCGATCGTGATGCTGACCGCGCTGGGCGCAGATCAGTACCAGCGCATCGCCTTCGAGGCGCTGGAGGCGGGCGCCGTGGACGTGATGGCCAAGCCCGACTTGACGCAGCTCAAGGCGCGCACGCAGCTGCTCGATCACCTCAAGGCGATGTCGGCCGTGCGCGTGGTGCGCCGGCGCCGCCCGGGCAGCCCGCAGCGCGCGATCAAGCTGGTGCTGGTGGGCAGCTCTACCGGGGGGCCGCCCGCGGTGCGCACCCTGCTGGAGACCCTGCCGGCCCACTTCCCCGCGCCCATCGTGGTCGCCCAGCACCTCGCCAACGGCTTCGCGGCGGGGCTGGCCCAGTGGCTGGGCGAGTGCACGGCGCTGACCGTCAAGGTGGTCACCAAGCGTGAATCATTGACGGGGGGCACGGTCTACCTCGCCGGTGATGACTGCCACCTCGAGCTCGATGGTGCCTTCGTGATGGCCAAACCTGCGTCAGGAGATCACGCCACGCCTTCGGTCGATCGGCTGATGTTGAGCGCGACCCGAAACCCGGACGGGGTGGTGGGTGTGGTGCTCACAGGCATGGGCACCGACGGGCTCAAGGGCCTGCTGGCGCTGCGCGAGCTGGGCTGCGTCACCTTCGCTCAAGATGAAGCGTCCTCGCTCGTCTATGGTATGCCCCGGGCGGCTGTGCAGGCTGGCGCGGCGACCGAGCAACTTCCACCGGCGGGTATCGCGATTCGGATCAGACAACTGGCTGGAGTGTGAAGTGAAGAGAGCAGCGTGGCTCGCAGTCTTGACGTTGGGCACGGCAGCGGCCGCGCAGCCCGTGGTGTTGGTCGAGACCAAGGTGGCCCAGTACCGCGACGCGTCCCAGGCAGTGCGCCGCCACCTCACCGGGGCCCGCGAGGTCGACCCCACCGATCCCTCCGCCCCCGACGCCATCAAGAGCGCCTCCGTGGTGGTAGCCGTGGGCCAGAAGGCGCTGGTACTCGCCACGCAGCACGGCAGCGGCGTTCCGGTGGTGTTCTGCATGGTCTTGGGGATCAGCAGCAAGCAGGTGAGCACTTCGGTGACGGGCGTTCCGCTCGAGCCTGACCCCATCAGCACGCTGGCCCACATTCGCCAGGCCGTGCCCAACGCCAGACGCATCGGCTTCATCTACAACAAGACCACCTCGGAGCTCTTCAGCGCCGAGGCGCAGCAGGCGGCCACGGCCCAGGGCTTCTCCATGACCTCCCGCGCCGTCGGTGGCGCGTCCGACGTCAAGGACGCCTTCAGCGCGATGGCGGGCTCCGTCGATCTGCTCTGGCTCCCTCCAGACCCCCGGCTCTTTCCGCGCGAGGTGTTTGCTTCGCTGCTGGCGTCTGCGTCGGAGCACAAGGTGCCGGTGGTGGCGTTTCTGTCCAGCCTCACCGAGGCCGGGGCGATCGCTTCGGTGCACGCCGACTACGACGACAACGGGGACCGCGCCGGCAAGCTGGCGATGGACATTCTCTCTCGCCCCGAGGGGAAGCGGCTGCCAGTGCCCCCGCCGATCTTCGCGCCCGGGGTGCTGACCCTCAACCTGAAGACCGCGAAGGCCCTGGGGATCGACATTTCGAGCAAGGCGCAATCAAATGCCAAAAGCATCACCCGCTGAGACGTTGTTGACCTTCCGTTCTCTGCGCTCCCGCGCGCTGGTGCTCCTGCTGGGCACCGTCGCCGCCGTGGCGCTGCTGGCGTGGCTGGTGTTCAGCCCGCTGTTCGCCCGCACCTTCGAGGCCGAAGCCAAGAAGCGCGGCGAGGGCCTGGCGCGCATTTTGGAGAAGCACCAGGACGTTCGCCTGGCGCTCTCGCTCAAGGACGAGCGCGGCGCCAGCAAGGTCGCCTCCGAAGTGAAGGCCGGCGACAACGACATCGTCTCGGTGCTGCTGGTCGACGCGAACCGCAAGGTGATCGGCCGCGCCGGCGTGGAGGCCTCGGCCGACGAGCAGATGGTGTCCGCGCACCTCGATCAGGTGGCCGTCAACGATGGCGTCGATCGCTTCACCCAGGAGGTACGCTCGGAGGCCGGAGGCGGCGCCAGCGATCTCGACTTCGCCGCCGACGACGCCCCGGCTGATCCGAAGAAGAAGGGCTCTTTGGGCTGGGTGCTGGTGGGCATCTCCACCGGCGCCTCGCGCGCCCAGCTCACCACCCAGACCTTGTCGATCATCCTGCTCACAGCGCTCGGGCTCCTGGTGGTGTTCTTCATCTTCTTCCGCGGCGTGGAGGTCAGGCTCAAGCAGGTGACCACCTTCGCCGAGCGCATCGCCTCGGGCGAGCTCGACGCCGAACTCGAGCCGCAGTCTCCCGACGAGATCGGCTCGGTGGGCAGCGCGCTCATCGACATGAGCAGCAAGACCGGGGCGATGGTGGCGCGCATGCAGGCTGCCTCCGCGGCGTTGGTGAAGGCCTCGGCCGACGTCCTGCAGTCGAGCCGGCTGCAGTCTGAGAAGGCCTCGCAGCAGGCTGCCAGCGTCACGGAGACGGGCGCGACGGTCACCGAGCTGCGGCAGACATTCCAGCAGGCGACCGATCGAGCCCAGTCGGTGATCGACCTGGCCAAACGATCGGAAGACGCCACCACCAGCGGCCGCCGCAGCGTCGAGCAAAGCGTGCAGGCGATGCAGCAGCTCTCGGAGCACGTGGTGCAGATCTCCCGCGCGATCACCGGCCTCGTGGAGCGAACCGCGCAGATCGCCTCGATCATCGACACGGTGAACGACCTGGCCGAGCAGTCGAACGTGCTGGCGCTCAACGCGGCCATCGAGTCAGCCAAGGCGGGCGAGCACGGGCGCGGCTTCTCGGTGGTGGCGCGCGAGGTGAGGAGCCTCGCTGAGCGGAGCAAGGACTCCACGACGCAGGTCAGGCAGATGCTGCTCGACGTCGAGCGGGCCAGCCGCGAGGCGCTGACGGTAATCGAAGAAGGCAACCGGAAGGCGCGCGCGAGCATGGAGCTCTCGGAGCGCGCGGGCGAGTCGATCACCACGCTCGATCAAGCGATCGGCGAGTCGTCCACGGCGGCCAAGCAGATCGCCGCTTCGACCCGGCAGCAAGGCGTGGGGGTCGAGCAGATCTGGCAGGCGATGCGCGACATCGATCGCACGGTCAAGGAGAGCGCGACGGGTATTCGTCAGCTGGAGGACGCCTCGACCAACATCAACGCGCTGGCAGACCAGATGGGTCAGCTGGTGGCGCGGTACCGGGTGAGCGCGAAGAGCTGACATGGACGCCGATCTGCGGGCAGAGCTGATGGCTCTGTACGCTGACGAGGGGAAGAGCCTGCTCACCGAGCTGAGCGCGCTGTGTGAGTGCATCGCGTCGGCCTCAAACCCGCAACAGGATGACGCTCACCGGAAGACGGCGCTTCGGGTGGCGCACAACTTCGCGGGGATCGCCGGAGCGACCGGCTTCATGTCGGCGATGCGCGTGGGGCAGACCCTCGACCTGGTCTCCCGGGGGCGAATGTCGACTGCGCAACTGGAGTTGGCGAAGCAGGCCACGGCGTTGCTGCTCTTAACGCTGGGAAAACACGGCCACGAAGAGGCGCATGACGAGCTGGGGCGCCTTCTCCGCGGGTGACCGCATCAACCCATGTCGGCGGCGCGAGCCAGGTGAGCGCGAACGCGGGTGATCAAGTCGCGGCCCTCGAAGGGCTTGCGCAAAAAGTCATCGCCGCCCACCGCCAGCCCCTTCGAGCGCTCCTCGAGGCTGCACGCCGTGGACAGAAAGATCACCGGGCACCGCCGGCGATTGGGCATCGCGCGAAACCGCAGGCAGGTCTCGAACCCATCGATGCCCGGCATCATCACGTCGAGCACCACCACGTCGGGATCGAGCTGCTCCAGCATCTCCAGCGCTTGAGCGGCGGCCACCGCAGGGGCAACGCAGCACGTCGGTGCCGAAGTTCCTTTGGTGAAGCTGAGCCCAGTCGAGGCGAGGCTGCTTCGGCCGCTTCCTGGGCGCCGGAGTCGGAGGCGAAGCCGTTGGCGGGCAGTGGGGAGTGGGGAGTGGCTGGTGGGCTGGCGACGGTCTGGGTGACGAGCGGACGCAGCCTCGAGTTGGGGGCGTAGCTGCCGTGAAACGAGGTGAGGTGGAGTTTGGGCGGAGGAACGAGGGCCACGAGACGGCGCACCAGCGCTTCGGCGGTGAGCGTGAAGGTCGAGCCCTTCTTCGGGGAGTACTCGTACCTGCCGTCTTACAGCCGCCGGAGCCGCGACTCCGCCACGGGGCCTCGCGCGCCGTACCTGCATTATGTGGAGTCGCGCATTATGCGGAGTCGAACCGTTGGGCTTGCGGAATCACTCGGAGATCTCGGCAGCCGGCTCCGCATTATGGTTGGTCACCGAAGGGGACCTGAGTGCGGCAATGAGCTGGTCGGGGAAGCGAAAGCGACCCCGGCTGAGCGTCGGGGGAAGGATGTGATTCTTCTCCTTGAGGTGGTGGACGCTGACACCCACGCCGCAAGAGGACCGCCTATTATGTGGAGTCGTCCAGCGCTGGACCCCAACCCATCAGTTGGAGATCACGGCCCTTCCTCCTCACCGGCGTCGACCGACTCCGCATAATGCGCAACTCCACATAATGTCGTTCCGGTGCGCGCGGGCCGGTGGCGGAGTCCAGACTCAAGGCGCTCGACGACGGCAGCTTCGTACGCGTTCGACGATCACCGTCAGCTGAGCACTTGACGATCGCGGCGTGAGCCGGCTTCAGCTGGCTTTCGGGATCTCGTTCGCGGGCAGGCGCGTGCCGAGGGTGACTTGGCGGTACACGTTGGCTTCGAGCTGCGCGACGACCTCGGGGCGCGCCGACGTGGCCTTCCAGTTCGCCGGCGCAAGCTCGAGCACCTTGGTCTGCGGCCACGAGGGGACGAGGCAGAGCAGGTCCCGCAGGTAGGCGTAGGGCTCGACGCCGTGCATCTCGCAGCTCGCCAGCAACGAGACGAGCGTTGCGTTGACGCCGCCGCCATCGTCGCTCCCGACGAAGAGCGAAGAGCCAGTTCTTGCGGTTATGGAGTGCTCTGCATAATCGCAAGGCGTGGCTCTTCGTCGGCAGCGACGACGCCGCGCGCTCCGCGTCCAGCTTCTTCAGCCTCATCGCGACGTGCCGGCTTCACAACCTCGAGCCCGAGGCCTAACTGCGCGACCTCTTCAGGGTGCTGCCTCAGTGGCCGAAGGAGCGGTACATCGAGTTGGCCCCGATGTTCTTCAAGGCCACCCGCGCACGTCTCGACCCGAAGCAGTTCGAAGTCCGGGACCTCTGAGCCACACCAGCCAACCCTGCCGAAGCGCAACCAAGCCGCGAAGAGACCGCGCGGGCGCTTCGTTACCCCAGACCAACGTCACTTCGGCCACGAGTCCGGACTTCTCGCGAAGCGTGCCGCGCTCTACGAGCTCGCCCGCCGCCAAAACCCCAACCGATGGAGCCGTCAGACTCGGAACTGGTCACCGGCCCCCGCC
>JAYVFP010000086.1:0-5045 GCA_043773025.1 Archangium sp. | reverse complement strand
GAATTCCTCGCCGCGCAGCGCGCGCTTGCGGCAATTCGCCGCGCAGAGTTGTGACCAATCATGAGCCGAGCGGAGTCGAGGGATTACCTCGCCTTCGGGCGGTAAGTGCCCCCTCGACTGCGCTCGGGGAGACCGGTGATTGGAGTCATTTCTATTTCGGCCAACATTCCTGACCTACGAGCGCTGGAGGCTCCAGACGACCGCGTAGTGAAGGCCCGCCGCGACCAGCACCATCACGTGAAAAATCTCGTGGTACCCGAACACCGACGGCTTCGGGTTGGGCCAGCGCTTCGCGTAGACGCCCGCTCCGAGAATGTAGATGGCCGCGCCCGAAAGCATCATGCCGGTTCGCACCCAGCCCAGGTCCCTGGGCAGCCCCAGAATCATCGGCGCCGCGCAGAGCCCGAGCACCACGTAGGTGGACGCGCGGATGATGCGATTGCCGTGACTGTTCACCACCGCGTACGTGATGCCCGCGATCGCGCCGACCCACATGCCGATGAGCCCCGGCGACCACGTGTGGGGTGAGAGGAAAGCGGCGAACGGCGTGTACGTGCCGGCGATGAGAAAGAAGATGCCCACGTGATCCGCCATGCGGAGCCGGTTGCGTGCAGCGTGGCTCCAGTTGGGCCGGTGGTAGAGCGCTGACAAGCCGAGCATCAAGGTCAGCGAGCCCGCGAACATCAGGCCCGCGACGTACCGCCAGCCCTCGACGGGGGCGATGCTGAGCTCGGCGAAACCGAAGAGCGCGGCCACGAAGCCGAAGGTGTGAAAGGTGCCACGCAGCAGCGGCTTGACCTTCTCCACTGCCAAGACCTGCGCTTCGCTGGTCACTTCCATCATGCTGATCAAGATGACAGAGCCACTGTCATCTCATTGTCAGCCTGAGCTCAGCGCTTGGCGAACAAACTGGCCCGGGTGACCTTCGCCCGCTCGGGTGAACCCGAAGGAGCCGCTGCCGGAACCGCGGGCTCGACCTCCTCTTTGACCGTGTTCAGGAAGAATTTTCCCAGGTGATAGGCGGTGCGTTCCCACGCGAACTTCGCCTCGGCGCTGATGTCTTCGGGCGGCGCTTCCCAGGTGCTGACGGCGATGGGCATGCCGGGCTCGAAGGCGACGAACTCCTTGACGTGCTCGACCAGCGCCTTGCCTTCCTTGATGACCAGGAGCGCTTCTTCTTCGGTCAGCTCGTCCTTCTCGACCCGGCGCAAGACGCCGCACACGTAGCGCTCGCAGGTACCGGGGCGATCTTCGTAGGCGCTGCAGCCCGTTCCGGTGTGCAGCACGCACGGCTCGTCGAAGGTGGCCTGCTCGTTGCGAATCTTCAGCTTGAGCTGGGTGTACTTTTCCAGCTTCGGCATGTCGTCGGGCACAAGCGTGACGTAGTTGAAGAGCGTTCCGTTGCAGCACATGCCGCAGGATTCACACAGATCGATCAGAAGAGCTCCCGAGACGCCATGAGAGGCAGTAACCGTGGAGCGCGGGCATTGTAAAGCCCTGCCCTGCCTGACGGTCTATTGCGGGTCCGTCCAAATGCCGTCGTTGCCGGGGCCCGCGGGGAATGGCGGCGAAAGCCAGCCGAGTTCTCCACCGGTTCTGATCAGCGCGTTCACCGAACGACAGAGCCGCCCTTACCCAGTGTCGGGAGCGTCGTGCGTGACGCAGCGGGCTATTCCGCAGGCGCCCATGACTTATGAGAATTCATCACACGAAGCGCTCGGCTCCGACTTGATGGCGGTGCTCAACACCATGCGGTTCCCTGAAGAGGTCCTTGGGCCCTACTGGCTGGAGCGCCTGAGATCGATGAACCACGAGGCGTGGTACCCCATGCAGACGATGCTCGAGCTGCAGCAGCAGGTGCTCCATCGCGGAGGCCGCGCGTCGTTGGTGCAGATGGGCCGGCAGTTCTTCCTCGACACCCACCATCAGCGCATGGGGGGGAAGCTGCGCAGCGCAGGCGACGTCATCTACGGGCTCGATCGCATGTACCGCTTCGCCAATCGCGGGCAGAACATCGGGGGCTGGGAAGTGCTCGGCTTCGGGCCGGGCCACGGTGTGCTGCGCAAGAAGACGCCGTACCACTGCGCGGTCGACGAGGGCTTTCTCCACGAGGCGCTGCAGAGCGTGGGCGTGGTCGTGCTCATCGTTCAACCGGCGTGTTCGCTGACCGGCGCGACGACCTGCGAACTCGAGTTGTGCTCCTCGATGCGGGACCAGAGGTGGACCGGCGAGCATCCTTCAAAATAGTCCTAAGACCACGTACTTGCTGGTTATTTTGGCGCAATGGGGCACGCCTGTTCAGGTTGGATGTCAGTCCCCTCTGGCAGTGTGCTTCCCATGACGAACTTCAGCCAGAGCCTCTCCCCGAAGACGAAGTCGACCCCGGCCGGTTCGCCCGGTCGTTGGCAGCACTATCTGGTTCGGGCGCGCACCTGTTTCCGCGCGACCACCGTCATCGACAGCACGGCGCACGCGATCTCCGACGCGGCCCAGGCGCTCGAAGGCGCGACCGATAGCGCTGCTGAAGAAGCCTGCATCGCGCTGCGTGAGGCTGAGCGTGCGTTGGCCCGTGCACGTGCGTGTCTCACCCAGGCGCTCGAGGCCAAGAAGCTGACCCCCGCCAACCGCGAGCCGTCCTACGGGTTGTCCAGCTACGGCTCGTACTCCACCGACTCGACGCGCTGACAAGCTGACGACGACGGGCTCCCTCTCCCCGATGGGGAAAGGGTTGGGGAGAGGGCTAAAGATGAAACCCCAACTGCTGCGACTCGAGCTGCAATCCTTCAGCAAAACGCCTCAGGTCGGCAGCCGCGACGACCAACACCACGTCCGTCGCCACATCGGGAACCGATACCTCCAACGTCACGTGCGCCTCGCGCTGGAACGCGATCAACCGAAAATCCCGCTCGGCCGGATTGAACGAAAACGCAGGCGTGCCCCCCGCGACCGCAATCAAACCATCGACCAGCTCCGCCAGCTCGTCATGCTCACCAGCTAAGTAGAGATTGTTCGACGCGAGCACCAAGCGCTCACCGATCGCCGGCCCCACCTCGAGCCGACAGGTGACCCCCTCTTGATATTCCGGGTCGCTCTGAATCGGCAGCAAATCGAGCTTGAGCAGCTGCATCCGATCCACCGACAGAATCAACATGGCTGCATTCGTACCGCAGATCCGTTGCAGCGACGAAGCCCACGCGGTACGCCCCGCCGCTATGGCCGAAAACTTCATCTTCACCATGCAGGACCTCCGCAAAGTCAAAGGCGGCAAGGAAATCCTGAAGGGCATCTGGCTCAGCTTCTTCCCCGGCGCGAAGATAGGCGTGCTCGGGCCCAACGGCTCAGGCAAGTCGACGCTGCTGCGCATCATGGCGGGCCTCGACCCGGAGTTCATGGGCACCGCCCGCCCCGACCCCAAGGCCCGCGTCGGCTTCCTCTCGCAAGAGCCGCAGCTCGACGAGACGCTCGACGTGAAGGGCAACGTGGAGCTCGCGGTCAAGCCGCTCAAGGATCTGCTCACCAAGTTCGAAGTGGTCAGCAACAAGCTCGGTGAACCCGACGCCGACTTCGACACGCTGCTCGCCGAGCAGTCGAACCTGCAAGACGCGATCGACGCGGCCGACGGCTGGAACCTCGATCGACGGCTCGAGGTCGCGATGGATGCGCTCCGCCTGCCTCCCGGCGACATGGACGTCACCAAGCTGTCGGGTGGTGAGAAGCGCCGCGTGGCGTTGTGCCGCATTCTGCTCGAGAAGCCCGACCTGCTGCTGCTCGACGAGCCCACCAACCACCTCGACGCCGAGTCGGTGCAGTGGCTGCAGCTCCATCTCAAAGCGTACACCGGCACCATCGTGTGCGTGACCCACGACCGCTACTTCCTCGACGAAGCGTGCGAGTGGATCCTCGAGCTCGATCGCGGCGAAGGCGTGCCGTGGAAGGGCAACTATTCCTCGTGGCTCGATCAGAAGAAGAAGCGTCTCGAGCTCGAAGAGAAGGCCAGCAGCTACCGCCAGAAATTCCTGGATAAGGAACTCAAGTGGGTCAGCTCGAGCGCGAAGGCGCGGCAGGCCAAGAGCAAGTCGCGCCTCGAGAAGTACGACGAGATGCGCGAAGACTTCGAGCGCAACAAGAAGAACGAGTCGTCGGGTGAAATCTACATTCCGCCCGGGCCCAGGCTCGGCGGCGCGGTGGTCGAAGCCAAGAACATCCGCAAGGCGTTCGGCGACAGGCTGCTCATCGAAGACCTCTCGTTCAAGCTGCCGCCCAACGGCATCGTCGGGGTCATCGGCCCCAACGGCGCGGGCAAGACCACGCTCTTCAAGATGATGATGGGCCTCGAGAAGCCCGACGCGGGCGACTTCAGGGTCGGCGAGTCGGTGAAGGTGGCCTACGTCGATCAATCGCGCGACTCGCTCAAGGGCGAGCAGTCGGTCTTCCAGGAGGTCTCCGGTGGGCTCGATCAGCTCGACCTCGGCGGCCGTATCGTGCAGAGCCGCGCGTACCTGAGCTGGTTCGCCTTCAAGGGCGGTGATCAGCAGAAGCGCGTGAAGGATCTCTCGGGTGGTGAGCGCAACCGCGTGCACCTGGCGAAGGTCTTGAAAGAGAACGGCAACCTCATCCTCCTCGACGAGCCCACCAACGACCTCGACATCGAGACGCTGCGTTCGCTCGAAGAAGGCCTCGAGGGGTTCGCCGGCTGCGCGGTGATCATCAGCCACGATCGCTGGTTCCTCGACCGGGTGGCCACGCACATCCTCGCGTTCGAGGGTGACTCGAAGGTCGAGTGGTTCGAGGGGAACTTTCAAGACTACGAGGCCGACAAGCGCAAGCGCCTCGGCGCCGACGCCCTCACGCCCCGCCGCATCAAGTACAAGCCGCTCGTGCGCAAGTAGCCCGGTGCTCTGGATTTCTGGCCCCAATAGGAGAGTCCGTTCAACCCGACAGGTTTTTTTCGAAATAAGGAGCGCCCACCGTTCATCCCGAGCGGAGTCGAGGGATTACCTCGCCTTCGGGCGGTAAGTGCCCCCTCGACTGCGCTCGGGGAGACC
>JAYVFP010000085.1:0-104379 GCA_043773025.1 Archangium sp. | reverse complement strand
TACGTCGGGCCGAGGATGCGACGTCCTGCACCGGCGAGGGTCCTGGACGCTGCTGACGGCCCGCTGTTCGCTTGGGCCAACGCTCTCCGCGCGCTCGGCCAGGCTGCGATTCCTCAGTGGAGACCACCACCGATGGCGGCGGCGCATCCGCCGTTGATCGCCGAGTACGCTCGATTTCGACAGAGCCAGTGTGGCATTGCGCCGAGCACTCTCCGGGCCGAGATTCAGGTTGCGGCGGAGTTTCTGGCATCTCTCAGGACGCGCACGCCTTCGTGATGAAGATCGCTCCGCGATTCTGTCGTCGGACTCTCCGTGACACCTGCAGTCGTCTGCGTGCCTTCCTGCGCTTTCTCAGAGTGACCGGCCTGATCAGAATCGACCTCGCATCATTCGTCGTGGCGCCCAGAGTGCTGCCCATGGAGAAGCCACCGCGGTTTCTGCCGTGGCCTGACGTACAGCGCTTGCTCAAGGTCGTTCGTCGAGACACCCGCACCGGTCGGCGCGTGATCGAATTTCTTCTTCCGCTACCCCACGGCGAATCAGACCCCCGGTCGCGATGCGGTGCGTTGGTTGCTCACGGTAGAAACCGAGCGAAGCACCGGCCCGTGGGACAACTGGAGCGTTTCGCGAGAAGTTCTTGGCGAACTCCTGACAGGGCTCACAGAACACTACGAGGATGATGCCGGCGAGATGTTGCTCCCCTGCTCAGCCAAGACGCTCAAGCGTCTCGTGCGAATGGGCGTCGCGACAACCCGCGGCGGCGAGAGTGAAGACCGGCAGTACGAAATCAGAGCGTCGATGACAGCCCTGGTAGGCGAAACTCTTGCTGACGATCCTTGGCGTGCGACGGTACGAGCAGCGTTGGGAGACGAGACTCAGAGCATCGTCGCGTCGGCACCTGGCGCCAATCTCCGCGCGACCAGCGAGTTGTCACGAATCGTCACACACGAAGTCCGGAACGCGCTCGTTCCCGTTCGGCATCACGCAACCGCGCTGCGCGACGGCGCAGTGGAGTCAGGCGTGCGGGACAGGGCGAACAAGGTTCTGACTGGCGTCAATCGAGTGCTGCACTTTGTGGAGGAACTCGTCACCATCTCCGAAGCGGTGGCAACAGAGCGAATGAAGACGACGCTGCTTTCCTTTCTCTCTGAGGCGATCGGTCCGTTGGAAGGATCAGAGCGCATCGTTTTTACCCTCGAAGACCAAGAGCTTGAACTTCCGCGCGAGCCGCTAGCGCGAGCGCTCAGAAACGTCGTCCAGAATGCCTTGCAACTCACCTCACACCCAGCGCCTATTCGGATCGAAGCTTCCGTGGTCGGAGGCTCACTTCTGCTGGAAGTAGAAGACGGAGGAACAGGCGTTCCCGCTCACCTTCGCGAGCGAATCTTCGAAGACGGGTTCACGACGTGTGACGGAGGATCGGGATTCGGTCTCGCGATGACGGGGAGAATCCTCACCGAGTTGGGAGGGTCGGTTCGCTGTGAGGCCAGTTCGCTCGGCGGCGCTCGTTTCGTGTTAGCGATCCCTCTTTCGGAGCCAACTTCATGACCACCGGCCAAATCTTAATCGTCGATGACGACTCCGCGTTCGTCGAACTCTACAAAGAACTTCTTGAGGCAGAGGGCCACCGTGTCCTCGTGGCAAGCACGGCTGATTCGGCAACGAAGGTCCTTGAGACGAGTGGCAGCGACATCGATGTCGTCCTGATTGACCAAAAACTCCAGGGCCCCGGGGGACCGGACGTCGGTCTCGAGCTTCTCGCCAGGGTGCGCCAGCTGACTCCGTTCGCAAAATCGATCATCGTCACCGGCTACTCGTCCCCCGACGCGATCACTCGGGCGTTTACAGAGGGCGTCTACGACTACCTCGTCAAGAACGGCGCGTTCGAAGCGCTGCTCAAGGCAAAGGTCCGGGAATACCCCTCGCGGCCGGAGCGCTGATGCCGTGGTTCGGTCTCGAACTCTCTCCGGTCTTCGCGAGCGCTGCCATGTCGCTCTCGAGCGTCTCGGTGCTCACCAACGCGTTGCGTCTGCGGCGTTTCAGAGCAGCCCGCGCTGCTTGATGTCGAGGTACGCACTGACCCCGGCGCTCGCAAACGCTGCCGGAGTTCCACGCACCACGCGCGCCCCGCCTTCACGCAGCCGGGCCACGGTCGCTTCGCCGTCACGCTCCATTCGCGCCGCCACGACGCGCTCGTAGGCAGCGCTGGCGGTGGCCGGCACTTCAGTCGCGGCGCGGTGCACCGCTTCATCTTGCAGCGAGATGATCATCGGCAGATGCCGGGGCACCAACCGGCGCGTTCGCAACAAGAGCGCCGCCGAGGTCTCCTTGTCGACGAGATCCGTCAGCACGATCACCAACGATCTGCGCGCCCCGCGAGCGAACGCCTGATCCAGAGCCGCGCCGTAGTTGCTCTCTTCGAGCACGGCTTCGACCTGATACAGCGCCTGCGCGATCGCGCGCAGTTGATCGACGCCCTTCCTCGGCGGCAACCACCGCTTCACGTCACGGCCAAAGGCGAGCACGCCGACGAGATCACCCTGATCGAGCGCCACCCTGGCCAGCCGCAGCGCCGCGTCGACCGCGTGGTCCAGCTTGCGCCGCCCGTTGCATTCGCCCGCCATGTGCCGCCCACAGTCGAGCAGCAGGAGCACCTGCTGATTCTTCTCAGGCTGGTGCTGTCGCACGAACGGCTTGCCTCGCCGCGCGGTCGCCTTCCAATCGATGCTGCGGCGATCATCGCCCGGCCGGTACTCGCGCAGCGACTCGAACTCCCGGCCTTCGGCGCGCACGCGGATCACCCGGCGGCTGACCTGATCGTCGGCCCGCGCGAGCTCGAGTGCGTCGCGCGAGAGCACCGAGAGATCCGGAAAGACCTTCACCGACTGGCGCAGCTCGATCGTCTGCCGCCGCGTGCACAGCCCGAGCGGACCATCGAGCTTCACCGTGAGCGGACCGAAGTGCAGATCTCCGCGCGTGGAAGGCGTCAGCCGCCACTCGATCACACCCGCGCCCGAGAACCGCTGGCGATGACCTTCGATCGAAGGCCCCGGCGTCACCCAGTCACGAAGCTCACCACTGACCGAGCGTCCCCGCGGGGTGACTTCGAGCTTCACCAGGTTGCTGCGCCCCGAAGAGAGCACCGGCTCGACGATGCGGCGAAGCTCGAGGTGCTCAGCGCGAGGCGAGAGAAAGAAGTCGACCGCGACCAGCACCACCAGCGCCACGTCGAAGGCGATCAACACCGGGGCGATCGACGGGGACAACAACGCGATCGCAGCAGGCACCAGACTCAACGCGGCCAACCACAACGCTCGTGTCGTGGGGATGGGCATCGTCAGCGAGGAACGGGGACCTGCTCCAGCACGCGCACGATCACCTGGTCGACCGTCACGCCTTCGACTTCTGCTTCGGCCTTCACCATCAACCGGTGATTGAGCACCGACGCCGTCACCGCCTTCACCTCGTCGGGCGTCACGTAGTCTTTCTGCAGCAACGCCGCGCGGGCCTTGGCCGCCGAGAGCAACGCCTGACCCGAACGTGGAGAAGCGCCCAGCTTGAGCCTCGGCTCTTCACGCGTCGCGCGCACCAGCTTGAGCACGTACTCCACGATGCTCGGGTCGCACTTCACCTCGGCGGCCTGACGCTGCAGCTGCGTCAGCTCTTCCAGCGTGACCGCCTTGTTCACCTGCAGAGGTTTGCCCGCGCGCGCGTGCGTTCGCGTGAGCATCTCGCGCTCGGCGCCCTCGTCGGGGTACCCCACGCGAACGCGCATCATGAACCGGTCGAGCTGCGCTTCGGGGAGCGGGTAGGTGCCCTCGAGCTCGAGCGGGTTCTGGGTGGCCACCACGAAGAACTGCGGCGAGAGCAGGTGCGAGGTGCCGTCGATGGTGACCTGACGCTCTTCCATCGCCTCGAGCAGCGCGGCCTGCGTCTTGGGCGGCGTGCGGTTGATCTCGTCGGCGACCAGCACCTCGGTGAACACCGGGCCCTTCACCAGCTGAAAGCTCGCGTCCTGCGGGCGGAAGACGCTGGTGCCCACCACGTCAGTCGGCATCAGATCAGGCGTGAACTGAATGCGCGCGAAGGAAAGCCCGAGCGCGCTGGCCATGGTGCGAGCGGTCAAGGTCTTCGCGACGCCCGGCACGCCCTCCAACAACACGTGGCCCCGCGCGAGGAAGGTGGTGAGCAGATCTTCGAGTACCCGCGACTGACCGAGCACCACTTCGCTCAGCGCTTGCTCGAGGCGCTTCAACGCAGTCGACATCAGCGGCCCACGTCTTTGAGCCCGAAGATGGTGCCCACGATGGACACGATCGCGGCCAGCACCCCCAGGATGAGCCCGAACGCAGGCTTCGACACCCAGACCTCGTAGTTGCCCACCGAGCTCATGGCCGGCGTCGAGTCCCACGAGAGCTTCATGTAGACCAGACACCAGAGCGCCGAGACGCCCACGCACCCCAGCTGCGCGACCCACGGAAGCAACGGGTTCAAGTTCGGCATCGTCTTGCGCGTGCGAATGATGATGCCTGCCACGGCCATCGACGCGAGCAGCGTCACGAGGATCCCCGACGAGAAGACGCCCAGCACGTCGCCTTCAGCCACGGTCTCCTTCCAGGGGAAGAAGGTGGAGATCAGCAGCACCGAGGTGCCGGCCAGGGCCAGCTTGTCGGCCATGCTGAGCTCCCAGAGGTACTGCTTGGTGGCCCCCATGGCGAGCTCGGGATCCATCGCCTTGGTGGCCACGAACTTTTCGGGCGCCTTGCCCTGGTTCGCTTTCCAATCTTCGTCGGAGATCTGCGTGCGCCAGTCGTTGGCGGCACGCTCTTTCTTCTCGGCGGCGATGAGCGCGTCTTCTTCCTCGTCGGTGCGCGGAACGTTGGTCGCCCGCTTTTTCACGACAGGTTTTGCAGCGACCTTCTTCACGCCCGGTCTGGTCGAAGGCTTGGTGCCCGGTTTGGGAGCAGCACGGCGCGGGGGCGGGGCAGGCTCGTCGTCGTCTTCGGGCGGCGAGGCGTCGAGCAACGACGGGTCGAGCACCGTGTCGCAGAACGGACAGACCGCTGCGTCGTCAGCCACGTTTTTCTTGCAGGAGGTGCACTTCATCGGCAGGGCGCAGTGTAGACGGTCGCAACCGGATTGCACTCGACAAGCTGGCGTGGGGTTCCTACGACGCCGCCATGCGTCACCTTCTGCTCTCGTCGCTGCTCCTGATTTCCGGTTGTGCCACCTGGACCTCGCAGTCGACCAGGCCCGCGGGCAATGCCGGTCAAACGGGTGGGCGCACGGCCGCTCCGACCCAGCAGCGCAGTGATGTGCAGGCCATCGCCGATCTGGAAGACCGCCGCTCGTTGGGTGACGGCCGCTTGATGCAGACCGCCATCAGTGAGCGCGACCCGATGTTGCGTCGACGCGCGTTGCTGGCCCTGGCCCGCGTGCAGGATCCCAACACGGCCGGTGCGATGGCAGAGGCCCTCTCAGATCCGGATCCCGGGGTGCGGGCCGAAGGGGCGTGGGCCATCGGTATTCTGGGGCTCAACTGGGCGCCCCTGGCCGACGACGTGAAGACCCGCCTCACCAACGCGCTGCTCGAGAAGGAGAACGCCGAAGCCGATGGCGCGGTCAAGCTGGCCATGCTCGAGGCGATGGGCCGGGTGGCCACGCCCGCGTTGGTCGAGCGGTTGACCGACCGCCTCAGTGTTGCGGGTGACGTGCAGGGCCGTGCGGCGCTCTCGCTGGGGGTGGCCGCGCGCGCGAAGGTCGCGTTGCCGGCGCGCATGTACACCGCGCTCGCGCTGCTGCTGAAGAAAGAGAACCCCATCGGCACCCGCTTCGGTGGGGCGTACGCGCTGCTGCAGACCAAGAACGCGCTCGCGCGGCCGTACCTGCTCACGTGCGCGAGCGATGACGCCTCTGAGATCCGCGCGCTGTGCGCCAAGGGCCTGGGCGAGGTCGGCACCGAGATCGACGCGGTGACCCTCAAGCGGCTGCTCGACGATCCTGACTACCGCGTGGTGGTCGAGGCCACGCGCTCACTGGCGAAGCTGGCCGGCAAGTGCAAGTCGGCGGCGTGCCCTGCGTTGGGGGCGCTGGCTGATCTCTCGTTCCGCGTGGAGCGCCTGGTGCGGGGTGACAGCGCCGGTGGGGGTCAGCCGCTGCTCGCGCTGGCACAGCAGGGGCTCCCGGCGTCAGGCAAGGCGGTGCTCGTTTCTCTGCGCAACCAGCTCGCCGCTGCCAGGACCGCGCCTGATCAAAAAATCCGCCGCGACGCGGGCAAGCTCGATTGCCGCCTCGCTGCCGCGCAAGACCGCATCACCGGCACGCTCACCGAGGTGATGGGGTGTGGTCACGGCCTGGTCGACGAAGCGCGCCGGCTCCAGCTCGGGCTGCAGGCGCTGCAGGAAGCGGCCAGAGACGCGAAGCCGCCGCTCGACGCTGCAAAGGTGACGGCCGAAGTGGGCTCGTACGTGTTCCACACCGATGGCCGGGTGAAGCTGGCCGCGGTCGAGCTGCTGGGCGAACTCAAGAGCCCCGTCGCGCAGGACAAGGTGCGCACGCAGTTGCTCGCCACCGATCCCGTGCTGGCCGCGGCGGCTGCTGCTTCGAGCGCCAAGCTGGGTGACAAGACGCAGATCCCCCAGATTCGTCAGCTCGCGCAGAAGGCGCTCACGCAGGTCGACATCGCGCCCACCATCGCCGAGGCGCTCACCGTGCTCGACGCGAAGGAAGCCATTGGTGATCTCGAGGCGTGGCTCGAGTCGCCCAACGCGACGATTCGTCAGTCCGCGGCCGATGCGCTCACCAAGCTCAAGGGCATGCCGGTGACGGCCGACCGGCTCGAAGAGCCGATGAAGGGCACTCGCGTTCAGCTCGCTCCTCAGAAGGCGCGGCTGGTGGTGACCACCGAGAAAGGTGAGTTCGAGATCGCGCTGTACGTCGATGACGCGCCGCTCACGTCGGCAAACCTCTTCAACCTCGCGCGCAAGGGCTTCTTCCGCAACCTCACCTTCCACCGCGTGGTGCCCGACTTCGTGGCGCAGGGCGGTGACCCGCGGGGTGATGGCAATGGCGGGCCCGGCTACACCATTCGGTGCGAGATGAACCACAAGCCGTACGGCCGCGGCGTGGTGGGCATGGCGCTCTCGGGCAAGGACACCGGCGGCTCGCAGTTCTTCGTGACCGCCGCCCCCCAGCCTCACCTCGACGGGCGCTACACCGCGTTTGGTGAAGTGACCAGGGGCCAGGAAGTGGTCGACGCGCTGCTGGAAGGCGATCTGATCACCGAAGTTCGCGCGATGCCCTGACGCTCAGCACCGTGACGCGGTGGTGCTCTGCTGCAAGTTGACCGTCCGGGGGAAGCGTGCCGTAAGCCACCGTTCATGTCCGAGCCCGTTCCGGTGAACCCCCCTCGTTGGCACGCTCTCGAAGTGACGGCGACGCTGGCGGGGCTGAACGCTGCCGCGACGGGTCTGACCGCGGCCGAAGCGGCGCTCCGCCTCGCGCAAGACGGCCCGAACACCGTCAGCGCGAAGGGCGGGGTGAGTTGGCTGCGGAAGCTCTTCGGCCAGTTCGTCGAGCCGCTCGTGCTGGTGCTCGTCGGCGCGGTCGCCGTCTCCGTCTTTCTGCGCGACTACGTCGACGCGTTCATCATCGGCGCGGTCGTCGTGCTCAACGCCCTCATCGGCTTTTTTCAGGAGTTTCGCGCCGAGCAATCGATCGCGGCGCTCTCGAGGACGTTGCTGACCGAGGCGACGGTGCTGCGCGACGGGCAACTGGGCCGCATCGCCAGCGTGCAGGTCGTGCGGGGCGACGTGGTGGTCGTGCAGTCTGGCGACACCGTGCCCGCCGACCTGCGGCTCTTCGAGCTCAAGGAACTGTCGGTGGAAGAGTCGGCCCTCACGGGAGAGTCGCTCCCCGCGCAGAAGGGGCTGGCCGTCTTGCCCGACGACACCGGCCTGGGTGATCGCCAGAACATGGCCTTCGCGGGCTCCGCGGTCACCTCTGGGCTTGCCCGCGGCCTCGTGGTCGCCACGGGAAACACCACCGAGGCGGGGCGCATCGCCGGTCTCATGGCCTCCACCGCAGCGCTCGAGACGCCACTGACCCGCAAAATTGGGCGCCTCTCTCGTCTGCTGGTCTGGGTCATCCTCGCGCTGGCGACCGCGCTCTTCTTCGTCGAGTGGCTCCGCGGCGCGAACCTCGCCGACACGTTCAACGCTTCGGTCGCGCTGGCCGTCGGCGCCATCCCCGAGGGCCTCCCGGCGGCCGTCACCATTCTCCTGTCAGTGGGCGTCAAGGCCATGGGCCGGCGCGGCGCGCTCATCCGTCAGCTCCCAGCCGTCGAGACCCTCGGCAGCACCACCGTCATCTGCTCAGACAAGACGGGCACGTTGACCGAGAACCAGATGACCGTGACCCTCGTGCGCGCGGGCGAGCAGACCTTCCAGCTCACCGGGGTGGGTTTCGAGGCCCAGGGCGAGCTGCAGTTGAACGGGGTGCGCGTCGGGCCCGAGACGTCGGCGGCGCTGCTCGAGGTCCTGCGGGTGGGCGCGCTGTGCAACGACACCCGGCTCGCGCGCGTAGAGGGGCGGCTCAAGGTCGAAGGCGATCCGACCGAGGCGGCGCTCTTGGTGGCTGCGCGCAAGGCCGGGCTGGAAGGCGAGGCGCTGGCAGCCTTTCGCCGGCTCGACGTCGTCCCCTTCGAGTCGGCGCACATGTACATGGCCACGCTCCACGAGGGGCCTGCGGGAAAGACGCTGTACGTGAAGGGCTCGTCTGACGCCTTGCTGGCGCGCTGCGTCGATCGCCTCGACGCCGATGGTCGCACCGTGGCGTTCGACGAGGGCCTCGCGCACCACGACGTCGAGGCCTTCGCGGCCGACGGCATGCGGGTGCTCGTCATGGCCCGTCGGTTTCTCGCAGGGCAGGTGCGAGACGTCAGCCACGATGACGTCGCGCGGCTGACCTTCGTGGGTCTGGTGGGGATGATCGACCCTCCGCGTCGCGAGGCGAAGCAGGCGGTGGCGGCGTGCCTTCGCGCGGGCATCAAGGTGAAGATGATCACCGGCGATCACGCGGTCACCGCCGCGGCCATCGCCGAAGCGCTGGGCCTCGAAGGTCTGCGCGACGGGGGCGGTCGCCTCAGGGCCGTCACGGGCCGCGAGTTGGCGAGCGTCGCTGCGGCGCAGCTGCCAGAGCTCGCCGAACAGGTCGCCGTCTTCGCCCGCGTCGCGCCGGAACAGAAGCTTGCCCTCGTCCGCGCGTTGCAAAGCCGGGGGCACGTGGTCGCGATGACCGGTGACGGCGTCAACGATGCGCCAGCCCTCAAGCAGGCCGACATCGGCGTGGCGATGGGTAGAACCGGTACCGACGTCGCGCGATCCGCAGCGGCGATGATCCTCACGGACGACAACTTCGCCACCATCGCGGCGGCCGTCGAAGAGGGCCGGGGCATCTACGACAACCTGGTGAAGTTCATCGCGTGGAGCCTCCCCACCAACGGCGCCGCGGGCCTGGTGTTGCTCGCAGCCGTGCTGTTCGGCACCACGCTCCCGGTGCTGCCGGTTCAGCTCTTATGGGTCAACCTCGCCACTGCGCTGGTGGGCACGGTGCTCATCTTTGAGCCGCGCGAGCCTGGCCTCATGCTGCGGCCCCCGCGCCCGGCGAACGCTTCGATCCTCGACCGGGGGCTGCTCGTGCGCACCGGCCTCGTGTCTCTGGGCGTAGGCGCGGCGGCCTTCGGTTGCTTCGAGTGGGCAGAGCTCCGCGGGCTCTCACACGAAGCCAGCCGCACCATCGCGGTCAACACCATCGTCGTGCTCGAGGTGGGCTACCTCTTCGCGTGCCGCAGCCTCACGCTGCCCTCGTGGCGCATCGGCTTCTTCTCGAACCCAGGCGTGTGGTTCGGCGCGGCGGGCCTCTTCGTCGTGCAGTTGGCGATGACCTACCTGCCTTTGATGAACCGCGTCTTTCACACCGAGCCGATCGACTGGTGGTGGTGGGCGGTCATGAGCGGCCTCGGCTTCATCGTCTACGCGCTCGCGGAGGCGAAGAAAGCCTTCTCAGCCGGTTGACCGCAGCGGAGCGCCTTCATTCGACCCACCGCGCGAGGAACAAGGTGCACGCAATGCCCCGAAGCTCAGCGCTGACGCGACGCGATCGCGTTCTGTTGCACGGGGCCACGCACCAGCGGCAGGCGGCTCTTGCGGTTGGGCACGAAGGTCACCCCGGCGAACACTGAAAACGAGCGGTTCGCCTGGTACAGGCCGATGTCGGCGCCGAGATCGAACACGAGCTCATCGAGGGGCGCGAAGCAGATGCCGTTGAGCGAGCCGCCATCGAGGGGAACGGCCTGAGCGTTGCCCCACGTCGAGTAGAGCTCGGTGAACAGGCCCCAGCCCTTGCCGAGGTCGAACGCCACGGCGAGCGTCGAGAGCCCCTGCGGGATCGGCGTGCCGCCCAGGTCGTACACGCTGAGCATCAGGTTGAAGTCGGCGTGCACGAACGAGATGTCTTTCGAGAGGTACCACCACGCCTGCAGATCGAACGTCTGCTGGCTCGCTTCGGCAAAGCTGTGCGTAGGCATCATCAGGTGCACCGAGAGCGCGTTCGACGGCGCCCAACTGCCCTGCTTGTTGATGAGCCACTTGACGCCCGGCATCACCCCATCGACCCCTCGCGCAGGCGTGTTCGGGCCCACCAGGAACAGGTTGTTGGTCGCCAACTGGATCTGCAGGTTGTTCAGCAGGGAATACTTGAGCAGCAGCTGGCCGCTGTGCATCGCAAAACCGCTGGCGACCTTCGCGCCGTAGCCCGCTTCGACCTCGAAGAAGCCCGCGGGAACGATCTCCGCCATGCAGGCGATGGTGGGGCGGCAGGCCTGCGCCTCGACCGACTCGGGCAGGGTCACCTCGAAGGTGTCGATCACCTCTTCGTCGGCCAGCGCATTCAGACTGCAGAGAGCAACGAGCGTGGTGAGCCGGCACGGGGTCATGCGGGCGCGGATTGCAAAGCGTGATCCCCACCTGGTTTCTGAGCGAAACGCGCGGCCTTTGCCGGGGTCAGCCCAAACCACTCGGGTGAGCACTGACCCGGCCCGGGAGCTTCGATGACTTCAAGACCCATGAAAAAAGAGCAGGGGAAAGCGGCACAGTGACTGCACACCGGGTGCGCCATGAACTGGAGCGTCAATCAGAAGGTCGGTGGGTTGGTCCTCGTGGTTGCGGTCGTCATGGTGGCGTTCGGTGCCGTGGTGAAGGCCGAGTTCGACCAAAGCGTCGAGCGAGAGGCCGAGCTGCTGGTCATCTCTCAGGCGCTCAAGAACCACCTCGAGGCCGACATGATGCACGACGCGTTGCGCGCCGACGTGCTCTTCGCGAGGCTCGCTGACGGCGCGGGCGAGAGCGCCGAGGTGCAGAAGGATCTCGACGACCACATCGCGCGTTTTCAGGCTGCGCTGGAGGTAAACCGGAAGCTTCCGTTGGATGACGCTGCGCGCGCAGCCCTCGCCGCGGTGAGGACTCCGCTCGATGAGTACACGGCCGCGGCCACCAGGCTGGTGCAGCTCGCGCCGAGAGATCCCGCGAGCGCGAAGGCGAGCATGGCTGGCTTCATGGACAAGTTCCGCGCCCTCGAGCTGCGCATGTCGGAGACGACCGAACTGTTGGAGCAAAAGTCAGAGGTCGTTCACCAGGGTGCCGAAGCAGCCCGGCGTGCCTTCACGTGGATCCTCGGAGCGGGTCTGGTGTTCTGCCTGTGCCTGGTCGCCCTGGTGGGGTGGCTGGTCGCTCGCAGCATTCCCCGCTCCTTCAAGGTGCTGATCGACGCGCTCTCGTCGGGTGCGGGTCAGGTCGACGCGGCCTCGACCTCGATCTCGTCGTCGAGCCAGTCGTTGGCGCAGAGCACCAGCCATCAGGCCTCTGCCCTCGAAGAGACCAGCGCCTCGCTCGAGCAGATGGAGGCGGTGACCAGGAACAACGCCGAACGCGCGGCCAGCGCCAAGTCGATCACCGGCTCGATGCGCGAGGTCGCTGACCGCGGGGCCGTCGACATGGCTGCGCTCTCCACCGCCATGGGCGAAATTCAGGTGTCGGGCCGGAACATCGCCACCATCATCAAGATCATCGACGAGATCGCCTTTCAGACGAACATCCTCGCGCTCAACGCGGCCGTCGAAGCGGCGCGGGCGGGGGAGTCAGGTAAGGGCTTCGCGGTGGTGGCAGATGAGGTCAGAAACCTGGCCTTGCGCAGTGCAGAGGCGGCGAAGGAAACCGCCAGTCGCATCGAAGACTCGATTCAGAAAGCGGCGGCGGGCGCGACCATCAACGTGCGCGTCTCGGCCAGTCTGAGTGAGATCGTCGGTGGTGCGCGCAAGGCCGACGAGCTGGTGGCGCAGATCGCAATCGCCTCCAAAGAACAGAGCCAGGGCATCGCCCAGCTCAACGTCGCGATGGGCCGGCTCGACGAGCTGACCCAGCGCAACGCGGCCAGCGCCCAGCAGAGCGCCAATGTGTCGACCGAGCTTCGGGATGAGTCGTCACGGTTCACTCAGTCGATGTTCGATCTGCAGGCGCTGGTCGGCAGCGCGCGCGCGCTCACGTCGTGAGCCATGAGCTCACACCATCTGCCACGACAGCTCTTCACCGGCACACAGCGGCACCAACGGTGATTCTGCGAAGGGCAACTCCTGGGGAACGCGCCAGGTCGTCTTGTGAAGGGTGATCTTTCGGGTGTTGCGCGGCAACTGATAAAAATCAGGCCCGTAGAAGCTGGCGAAGGCTTCGAGTTGCCCGAGCGCGTCGACGCTCTCGAAGGCCTGCGCATACAACTCGATCGCGTGGAGGGCCGAAAAACACCCCGCACTTCCGCAGCACGATTCCTTCGCGTTTCGCGCATGCGGCGCGCTGTCAGTGCCGAGAAAAAATTTGGGGTTGCCGGAGCTCGCGGCCTCGATGAGCGCGAGGCGGTGCTCTTCACGCTTCAAGATGGGCAGACAGTAGAAATGAGGGCGAAGGCCGCCTTTGAAGATCGCGTTGCGGTTGAAGAGCAGGTGCTGCGGGGTGATGGTGGCGGCGACGTTCGCGCTCGCAGCGGTCACGAACTCGACCGAGTTCCTGGTGGTGATGTGTTCGAGCACCACCCGCAGCCCGGGGAAGCGCTGCACCAGGCCGGTGAGGTGCCTTTGAATGAACACCTGCTCGCGATCGAAGGTGTCGACGTCGTCGCCCGTCACTTCGCCATGCAGCAACAACGGCAGCCCGACCTCTTCCATCGCCGCGATCGCCAGGTCGCATTTGCGCAGGTCCGTGACGCCAGAGTCAGAGTTGGTCGTCGCGCCCGCGGGGTAGTACTTCACCGCTTTCACGAAGCCCGATGCCTTGGCTGCCACGATGTCTGCAGGCGAGGTGTTGTCGGTCAGGTAGAGCGTCATCAGCGGTTCGAACGCCATGCCCGCGGGGATGGCCGCGATGATTCGCTCGCGATACGCAGCGGCGTCACTCACGTGGCGAACCGGCGGCTTCAAGTTCGGCATCACGATGGCGCGCGCCATCTGCCGAACGGTATGGGGTAACGCCGCCTTCAGCGCCTCACCGTCACGCAGGTGAAGATGCCAGTCGTCGGGCTGAGTGATGGTCAGGGTGTGAATCGCCACGGGGTCCTTCGTACTGCCACCACGTGCAGCCCCTCAAGACCCGTTCACCTCACCGGGCTGCGGCAGCCAGACCCTCGATCAACCGTGGCGAAGACGGTGACGTGGCAGTCCCCCAGCAGGGCGCCCATCAGACCTTGATGACGGGGAACTCTCCGGTGGCGCGTCGCTTATCGACCTGCTCGAGGTGTTCGATGTCCTGGCGAATGCGCACCCACTCCGTCGGAGGGATCGCCAGGAAGGTCGCCACCGCCTGAGGATCGAACTGTGAGCCCGCCAGCCGGGCGATCTCCGTGATCGCCACCTCGAGCGTGCTGCCCTTGCGGTACGGGCGATCGCTGCAGATCGCGTCCATCGTGTCGGCGATGCAGAACAGCCGCGCCCCGATGGTGATCTCCTCACCCTTGAGGCCACGCGGGTAGCCCTGGCCGTTCCACTTCTCCTGATGCTGAAAGACGATGTCGGCCGCGGGCTGCAAATACGGAATGTTCGCCAGCATGCGGTGGCCGAGCTCAGGGTGCTTCTTCATCTCCACCCATTCCTCCGGCGTCAGAGGCCCCGGCTTGAGCAGGATCGCGTCGCGTACGCCGATCTTCCCGATGTCGTGCAGCAGCGCGCCCTGCTCGATGTGCATCAGTTGCTCGCCTGAGATCCCCATTTCCTCGGCGATGCGCCGGGTGAAGCGCGCCACACGCCACGAGTGCCACTGGGTCTCCGTGTCTCGATAGTCGAGCGCGCGGATCATGCCCTCGAGCAGGCCCGTGGTGCGTTCGGTGACCTGCTGCTCCAGCGTGGCGTTGAGCGCGGTCAGCTGTGCGTTGCGCTCGTTCACCTCATGGGTCAGCCGTTTGTTGTCCTGAATGAGCCGGTGGTACTCGACCGCCTGGGTGATCGCCGAGCGCAGCTCGTTGAGCCCCCACGGCTTGCTCAACAGCTTGAAGACCTCCCCTTCGTTGACCGCCTTCATCGCCACCTTGAAGTCGTTGGCGGCGGTGATCAGCAGGCGCACCGCTTCGGGCCGGGTGGCGCGCAGGGCGTGCAGCAGCTCGACCCCCGACATGTGCGGCATCATGAAGTCGGTGATGATCAGGTCGAAGGCGGTCTCTTTGGCTGCCTCGCGCGGGTCGATGTGGGCGATCACCTCGAAGCCCATCGACTTCACGACCTTGGTGAGCGCTTCGGTGATCGAGGGGTCATCATCGACGACCAGAAAGCGCTCGACCACCGCGGGCGTGGGGGGGCAATTCGATGCAGACATGAGGTCGCAGGACCATAGCGGCAGTTCCCCTTCGGCACGGGTGCGATGAATGCACACATGAGTTTCCGTAGTGGAGAGGGGGGAAAAGTTCTCGCCGGACGGATCTGCTCGCGTACCATTTGAGACATCTATGGCGAGAGCTGGACCCGCAGGGGGCGCGCGGAACGAGAAGAAGTCAGAAGGCGTGACTGATGGTCCGGTGCCGGTGGTCGTGATGGGGCTTGGTTTCATCGGGCAGGAAATCGCCCGAGCCGCGCTTCAATCCGAAGAACTCGAGTTGATCGGCGCCGTCGACAAGTCACCGTCGCTCGCCGGTAAAAAACTCTCCGACGTGCTCGGCATGCCCGCGGGCACCTTCAAGATCAGCTCGACGCTGGCGCAGGCCGTGGGGCGAAGGCAGGGCGTGGTGTTGTTGCACGCGACCGGCTCGAAGCTCCCCGCGGTCACCGATCAGGTGCTCGAGGCGCTCTCGTTGGGCATGCACGTGGTCAGCACGTGCGAAGAGCTCTCGTTTCCCTGGTTCAACCACGCTGAGCTCGCCGATAAGATCGATCGCGCGGCGCAGAAGGCGGGCACCACGGTGCTCGGTACCGGCATCAACCCGGGCTTCGTGATGGATCGTCTGGTCGCGACCCTGGGGCAGCTGTGTGGCCCCATTCGCCACGCCAGGGTCTCGCGGGTGGTCGACGCGCGCCAACGCCGGCCGGGGCTGCAGCGCAAGGTCGGCGCGGGGCTCACCGAAGACGAGTTCTTCGCGCTGGTCGATAAAGATCTGGTCGGTCACGTGGGCCTGGTCGAGTCGGCCGCGTTGTGCGCGCTCGGGCTGGGCATCGACTGCGACGACTACGAAGAAGAGCTGACCCCGGTCTTCGCGGAAGAAGAGATCACCGGCGGCGCCTTCCTGGTGAAGAAGGGCCGGGTGGCCGGCATTCACCAGGTCGCCATCGGCCTCGCTGATGGGCAAGAGCGCGTGCGCCTCGAGCTGACCATCGCCGTCGGTGCCGATGAGCCGGGCGACTTCATCGAGCTCGACGCTGATCCTCCGGTGAAGATGTCGATCCCCGGTGGGTTGTCGGGCGATCGCGCGACCGCCAACCTCGTCGTCAATGCCGCGCCGCGGGTCTCTGCCGCCCAGCCTGGCCTGCTCACCGTCCTGGAGTTGCCCGCAGCCCGCTGATTTTCGTTTTTCAGGAGTGCACCGACCGATGCTCGATCGCAACGCCGTGGGACGCACGACGCCGCCAACGCTGTGTGAAGTCGAGAAGGGCGCCATCCGCCGGTTCGCTGAAAGCCTGGGCGATTACAACCCGAGCTACTTCGACGCGGAGTACGCGCGCGCCTCGGGTTTCTCCGGCATCGTGGTGCCGCCTTCGTTTCCGCTCGCCTTCACCGCGAGCATCGATCTGCGTGAGCTGCTCGGGGTGCCGGGCAAACACCTGCTGCTGGCGGAGTGGACGGTCGAGTACGAGCGCCCCGTCGTCGCCGGCGATCGCCTGCTGATGACCAGCCGGGTGATCGAGGTCGGTGAGCGCCCCAGCCCCGCAGGCCGCGTCGAGGTGGCCGTGATCGAAGACGAAGGCCGCGACGAGAGTGGTCACCTGGTCTTGAAGGTGCGCCGCACGTACGTCGTGCGCACCACGAGGGAGAGCTGATGCCGCCCCGCAAGCTGTACTTCGAGAACATCCGCATCGGCGATGAGCTGCCGGCGATGGCGAAGACGCCCATCGATCGGGTGCAGTTGGCCCGCTACGCTGGCGCGACCGGTGACTTCAACCCGGTGCACGTCGACGAGATGGCCGCGCGTGGGTTCGGCATGCCGTCAGTGGTCGCGCCCAACACCATCGGCATGGGCTTCCTGGGTCAGTTGGTCGGTGACTGGGCTCGCGGCGCGCACGTGAAGCGGTTGTCGTGCCGCTTTTCCCGCATGCTGTGGCCGGGAGACACGCTGGTCTGCAAAGGCCGCGTCGCCGATCGTCACGGTCAAGACGGCAAGTACTACCTCGAGCTCGATGTCTGGGCCGAGAACCAGACCGGCGGGCTCGTCCTTCGCGGCAACGTGACGCTCAAGGTCTTCTATTCGGTCGAAGACGAGAACCGCTTGCGCATGGGGCAGCCTCCGCTCATCGTGAACGTGCCGCGTGAATCGATTCGAACGGCCCCGCCGCCGAAGCCTGCTCCGGTCGTGAAGGGGAAGAAGGCGAGCAAGCCCGCGAAGGCAGCGAAGGTCGCCAAGAAGGCCGCGCCTGCGAAGAAGGCCATGAAGGCCAAGGCCAAGAAGAAGAAGTAGCTCGCGACGCCAGCCTGCCCAGTTCACGTGACGTGCGCTCTCCGAGCTTCGTCTGAGGCTGCGCCCAATTACGGGAACTTATCGCGAATAAGCGATCGTCAACGCACCGCGTCGTGCCTCGTTGACTTCGAAATCAAGCTTCGTCGAGTATGCGACGCGACACGTCATTAGGTGAGTGTTCGTCTTTTTCAGGGAGCTGTTCATGTCTGCAGGAATCAATCGGTACAAGGCTGACCTCCGCGAGATGTTCTTCGTGCTCTTCGAGCAGTACCCCTTCAGTGCGGTCGCCGGAAAAGGTGCGTACGCCGATTGGGACGAAGAGACGGCCAGGGCCGTGGTGAAGGAGGCCTACCGGTTCTCCACTGAGGTGCTCGGGCCGCTCAACGCCTCGGGCGACAAAGAAGGCTGCAAGGTCGTCGACGGCCGCGTCGTCACCCCAAAAGGTTTCAAGGAAGCCTGGAAGAAGCTGTTCGAGGCCGGCATCAAGCAGATCTCGGTGCCCAGGGAGTTCGGCGGCCAGGAAGCGCCCACCGCGTTGTACGCCATCGTGGAAGAGATCACGAGCGGCTCCAACACCGCGTTCGGCATGTACCCGGGCCTTGCGGGCGGAGCGGCTGAGGTGATCGCTCACTTCGGCACTGAGCCGCAAAAGAAGCTCTACGCCGAGCCCATGTTCAACGGCACCTTCGGCGGCACCATGTGTCTGACCGAGCCGCACGCCGGCTCCGACGTGGGCAGCTCCAGCAGCAAGGCCGTCAAGCAGCCCGACGGCACGTACAAGATCAGCGGCAATAAGATCTACATCTCAGGCGGCGACCACGACATGGCCGACAACGTGGTGCACCTCGTGCTTGCGCGCGCCGAGAACGCACCGCTGGGCACCAAGGGCCTCTCGCTCTTCATCGTGCCGCGCGTTCGCGTGAAGCCCGACGGTTCGCTGGGCGAGTTCAACGACGTCACCGTCGCCGGCATCGAGCACAAGATGGGCATCAACGGCTCGGCCACCTGTTCGCTCAACTTCGGCGAGAACGGCAACTGCATCGGCGAGCTCGTCGGCACCGTCGAGAACCAGGGCATGCCGCAGATGTTCAAGATGATGAACGGTGCGCGCATCGGCGTCGGCATTCAAGGCGTGGCCGTCGCGGGCAGCGCCTATTTGAACGCGCTCGAGTACGCGAAGGATCGCAAGCAGGGCGCGCACTTCACCCAGTGGAAGGATCCGAAGGCGCCGCGGGTCTCGATCATCGAGCACCCCGACGTGCGCCGCATGCTGCTCGAGCTCAAGGCGACCACCGAAGGGCTGCGCTCGCTCATCGTGAAGCTCGCCTCGCACCGCGACCAGTGGTCGGTGCTCGCCGGCAAAGACGACGACGCTGCCGCGTACCACATGGGCCAGGTCGATCTGCTCGTGCCGCTGGTGAAGGCGTTCAGCAGCGACGAAGCGTTCCGGCTCTGCGCGGTCGCCCAGCAGGTCTACGGCGGCGCCGGGTTCCTGAAAGATTGGCCGGTCGAGCAGTACACGCGCGACGCGAAGATCTTCAGCATCTACGAAGGCACCAACCACATTCAGGCGATGGATCTGGTGGCCCGCAAGTTGGGGCAGAACGGCGGGGCGAACTTCCAGGCGTTCAACACCGATCTGGCGAACTTCGTGGAAGCCAACAAGGACCACCCGGTGTTCGGCAAAGAGGTGCAGTACCTCTCGGGCGCGTCAGAGGCCGTGGTGGGCGTGGCGATGAACATGATGGGCTGGAGCCAGGCCGGGAAGGTCGATCTCGTGCCGCTGGTGGCCAACCGCTTCCTGCTCATGATGTCGCAGCTCGCCGTTTCCTACGTGCTGCTCGACGCCGGTGTAAAGGCTGAAGCCGCGCTCGCCAAGCTCCCCGCGGAGCACGTCGATCGCGCCTTCTACGAGGGCAAGCGGTACTCGGCGCTCTGGTACGCGCGCAACGTGCTCCCGCAGGCCAAACACCACGCAGAGATCGCGCTGCTCGAAGACGAGACGCCGATGAAGATCTCCGACGAGGCGTACGGCCACAACTGATATCGAAGCGGGATGCTGCAGGAGTTCGCGTTCGCCGCACCCCGCATCGTGTTTTCGTTCGCTGCCGTCGTCCCTCGCAGCGGCGCGCGCTGATACCGTTCCTCTGGTGAAGCGCTTGCTCAAGCTGCTGCTGTTCACCCTGGTGAGCTGTTACCTCGCGCTCTGCGTCGTTCTCTTCGTAGTGCAGCGCAAGCTCGTCTTCCCTGCGCCGGTCGAGCTGTTCAAAGTCACCGATGGAATGGAGCGGGTCGACGTTCCTGGCGCGACCTTTTTTCTTTGGAAGCACGTGCCCGGCGATGGGCCGGTGGTGGTGCACTTTCACGGCAACGGCGAGCAGGTCGGCTCACTTTCCTGGCTCGCGGAGAGCTGGGCAGAGCGGGGCGTGTCGTTCGTCGCGGTGGAGTACCCGGGGTATCCCGGCACCGAAGGTTCGCCGTCTGAAGAGGCGATCGTGAGCGCGAGTGAAGCGGCGCTGCTGCACCTGAGCACGGTGTTGAAGATCGGTAGGTCGCGGCTGGTGCTCGAGGGCCAGAGCGTGGGCACTGGTGTGGCGGTCACGCTCGCTTCACGGGGCTGGGGCAACAAGCTGGTGCTGATTTCGCCCTACACCACGCTTCCCGATGTGGCGGCGAAGGTCTTTCCGTGGCTGCCGGTGCGGTTGCTGATGCGGGATCGGTTTGATTCAGCGGCACAGGCGCCCGGGCTCAAGGTGCCCACGTTCATCGTTCACGGCACGCGCGATGAGGTGGTGGCGTTCGAGTTGGGTGAGGCGTTGTCGAAGCTTCTCTGCGGCGCGAAGTTCGTTCCGGTGGAGGGCGCGGGCCACAACGATCTGCTTGATCGCTCAGAGGTTCTTCAGGTGATTTTCGACTTCGTCACGGCGAAGTAGCCACCGTTACTCCCGAGCCGGGGACCGGCTTCACCGGCGATTTCTTGCCGAAGAACAACCGGTCCTCCTGAGCGAAGTCGAAGGAGCACTTCCTCCTCGCGCAGCACGTGGCATCTCGACTGCGCTCGATGCGAACGGTTCCTCTCCGCCAATTACTTCGGGGCGCCTTCACGCACGCCGATGGCCAGCTGACCCAACCCCGCGCCCTTCGCGAGCTCCATCACCTCGACCACCTTGCCGTGCGGCACACCCTGGTCTGCCTGAACGATCACCATCGTGTCGGGGTTCGTGGTCTTGGCGCCTTCGAACGCCTTCTTCAGCTCATCAGCGGTCACCACGTCGCCGCCCAACACCAGCCGGCCGTCTTCCAGAATGGCGACGGACATGTCGGTCGACTGCATGGCCACGTCAGCCGCACCGCCCGCGGGCAGGTTGACCTTGAGCCCCGCCTTCGCACCACTCGAGGTGTTCACGATCACGCTGCTGGTGACCATGAAGATGACCAGCAGCACCAGGAAGATGTCGGTGAGCGGGGTGATGTTGATGTCGTTGAAGCCACCGCCTTCATCGAGCCCGAGATCGTCATCCTTGCTGCCGCCGCCACCAGGGCCACTCATGCCCATGGTTCAGCCCACCGCCGGAGGAATCGTCGGAGGCTGGGAGTCGGTGGGGGGCGCGACCAGCTTGCCGCTCGGGGCCTGCTCGCGCAGCAGCTCTACGAACTCTTCGGCGATCAGCTTGAACTCGAGGTTGAGGCGCGAGAGCCGCGCCTGAAAGACGTTGAAGATCACCACCGCTTCGACGGCCACGAGAATACCCACCGCGGTGACGACCAGCGCCTCAGAGAGGCCCGACATCACCGCCGCCGACCCGCCGGTGCCGCCAGACCCGACGTCGATGCCCAGCTCCTTGAACGTCCGCATGATTCCCCAGACGGTGCCGAACAGCCCCACGAACGGAGCCGTCGCGCCGATGGTGCCGACGATCCACAAGCCGCGGCGAAGCTTGAGCGCCAGGTGCACCCGCTCACGATCCACCGCTGCATCCAGCGGAGGGCCGGTGGTCTTGGTGGCGCGCTCGAAGCCCGCACGAAACAGGTCAGCCGACATCGCCGTCGAACGATCAGCCGCTGAGCGGGCGGCCACGATCTCGCCGCGCAAAAGATGCCGGGCGATCAACTGCCCCAGCTCACGCGCCCGGCCACCCACTCCCCACAGGGTGATGAGCCGCTCGACGGCCACGCCGATCGCCAGCACCGAGGCCAGCAGGATGACCGCGATGGTGAAGCCACCGAGGCGGAGGTAGTGAAGTAGCTCGTCGAAGCTCATGAAGGAATCCTGCTCATAGCGGTTAAGAATGCCAGCCGCCATGCTGCCTCAACGCTTCCCGCTCCTTCTGATTTCCGCCTTGCTCACGTTGACCGCGTGCCCCAAGCGCATCGCCGATTTCGGGAAGGACGGTGAGCCGAGATCCGCCGATGAGCTTCTCCGGCGCATCAACGTGGCTGAGTCGCAGATCTATTCGCTCAAAGGCGACGCCAAGCTGATCGTCGACGCGCCCCAAGGCAAGGGCGCCGTCTCGCTCTTCGCCGCCGTCACGCACCCCGCCTTCATTCACATCGAGCAGCTCGACTTCTTCGGCCGACCGCAGGGTGTGCTGGTCACCGATGGCACCCGCTTCGGCCTCTACCTGGCGCAAGACGGAAAGTACTACCGGGGCCCGGCCACCGCGACGAACCTCTCGCGCTTCTTGCCGCTGGTGATGCCGCCCTCCGAGCTGGCCGCGGTGATGCTCGGCCGCGCTCCTCGAATTCCGCCCGACGCCCTCGAGATGCGCTTCGACGACGCGAAGCAGCAGCTGGTGCTGATCATCACCCGCGGCAAGGTGAAGCAGACGCTGCACGTGCAGCCGCCCAGCTACCGGGTGGTGAAGAGCACGGCCGAGAACGCGAACGCCTACGAGCTTGAGTTCAGCGATCTCTCAACCGAGAACGGCGTGACGCTGCCCAAACACGCGGCGCTCGATGCCCGCAGCGTGAAGACCAGCGTGGAGCTGGTGTGGAAGGACGTCACGGTCAACGAAGCGCCTGACCTCACGCTCTTCGAGTTCGAGCCGCCTGAAGGCATCCCCGTGGTCGAGGTCGACGCGAACGGCGTTCAGCTCAGCCCGTAACGGCAGTCGATCGATCGGGCTGGTGCTTTTGGAGGGGCTGCCCCGCGACGGTTCGGCCGATGCATTCGGGGGCTCCTGCCTCGTGTGAACAGTCACGCGACAGACAAAGGAGCAAGTCATGAAGAACCTCAGGTGGTGTGTTGCATGCGCAGCTTCGATCTTGTCCGCTGCAGCTGCGGCTCAAGACACTCAGCCCTACAAGGATGACCCAGTCGATGACGCCGCGACGCGGGCTGCCGATACGGCAGATGAGGCAGCAGAGGATGTCGACAGGGCCGCTGATCGGGCAGCCAGCAAGGCTGACGACGCGGCAGGAAGGCTGGGTGATGGAGATCAAAGGAAGCGCGCGCTCGTGACGAAGGGCGTGGGTCTTCAGGTCGAGGTGGGCGGCGGCGTGCAGCAGTTCCTCGGTCGAACGGCCTCCTCCATTACGGACCCGGCCGGCGCGTGGACGGCGCGGCTCGTCGTCGGCACCCGCAGTCACATCGCAGGAGAGGCGGCCTACATCGGCAGCGCGCAGGCGCTCGATGCCCTGGGGGTCTCCGACAAGGCACGTTTGACGTCGAATGGCGTGGAAGGGCTGCTGCGCCTCAACGTGCTCAGGGGCGCATTCCAACCCTATGCCGCGGCCGGTTACACCTTCCGCCGGTACAACATCTCGAACAGCGCGGTGAACACCTCGAGCGTGGCTGACGCGGCCAACGTCAACGAGATCCCCGTGGCGGCAGGGCTCGCCTATCGCTTCCGGCCGCTGGTGACCGATCTCCGCTTCACCCTTCGCAACGCCTTTGGCACGCCGCTGCTGCCCAACGCCAACCTGAGCACGTACACCGTCGACGCCAAGGTGGGCTTCGAGTTCTAGAGAGCACAACCCCAAAGCCGCTGCAGCGCGGCCTGGTCGCTGGGGGAGGGGAGCACGATGAGGTTCCCTGGATTCATCACCGAAGCCCGCTCCTCCGGCGGCACATGGGGCAGTCCGAGCGCGTGGCCCAGCTCGTGGGCCACCGTGATGTCGCGCTCGGCGCCGTTCAGCTCGCGGTTGATGAAGACGACCCCCGACGAGGGTTCGTAGACACCATGAAACATCGAAGGCGCTTTTTTGAAACGCACCGCCACGCTCACCCCTTCGCTGGTGGACAACGTGGTGAGCCCGACATCACGCCACAAGGTGATGGCCGTTGAGACGCTTTCGCGCTCTGGCCCGGTGGTGCCGTCTTCAGGCTCGATCAGCACCAGCGCGCAGGGCGAGTAGAGGATGCCATCGGTTTCCGGGCTCGAAGGCGCCCCACACGCGCACAACGCGATCACACTGCTGAACAAGACTCGATTCATGAGCGGCGCAGGGTACCTGAGCGGCGGCCGGTTCGAGTCGTGGAGGCCTGCCCGTCTGGCGTGAGCCGCAACCAAAGTGGCCCACGACCGCGTTCCGCGCGAACCTGCAGCCGAACGTGCGGCCCTTTCTTCTCCTCGTGCTCCTCACTGCGTCCTGCACCTGCAGGCCGGGCACGGCCGTCGACGCCGGGCCCTCGGCTGATTGGCTCGCAGGCCGGGTGGTCGAGCTGGGCGGAACTCCGAAAGAGGGCGGTGTGCTCACCGTTCGCCTTCCGCTCGAACCCGTCGGCCTGACCCGGCTGCACGACCGCTTCAACGAAGGCACGATGACGCGCATCACCGTGGGGCCGATCTACGAGACGCTCGCGCGCGTCCGCGAGGGCCAGCTACACCCGCTGCTCGCGACGTCGTGGCGCGAGAGCGACGATCACCTCTCGTTGTCGATCACGTTGCGAAGCGGCGTCACGTTTCACGACGGCAAGCCGTTCACCTCGGCCGACGTGAAGGCCACGCTCGACCTGGTCTTCGACCAGAAGAACGCCACCACCGCCTTTCGTGGAAACCTCGAGACGCTCGAGCGCGTGGAGACGCCCGACGCCCAGACGGTGCTGATCCACTGGAAGCGCCCCTATTTTCTCGCCACGTGGACGCTGCTCGGCGCGCTCCCCGTGCTGCCCGCTCACGCGCTCGAAGGCGAGTTCGACACGCTGCCGCTGCACCGCGCGCCCCTCGGCACCGGGCCGTTTCGTTTCGTAGAATGGGATGCGGGCAGCTCGCTCACGTACGCCCGCCACGACGCGTACTGGGGCAAGGCCGCGCATCTGGCGCAGGTGCGTTTTCGGTTCGTCAAAGACGACACCGCGGCCATGGCTGCGTGGGAGCGCGGCGAGTTCGACGTGATGACCCGCATTTCAGCCGCGGCGTGGCGCGCATCGGAGTCGAACCCGAAGCTGTGGGCCGACTACCAGCGCGTGTTCTTCGCCGAGAACACGTATGTCTGGCTCGGGTTCAATCAACGCAAGCCCCTCTTCGCTGACGCCCGCGTTCGGAAAGCGCTGGGCCTGCTCTTCCCCATGGAAGTGGTGGCGCGCTCCGTCGATCTCGGGCTCGAGCCGCGCACCACGTGCCCGTATTTTCCAGAGTCGAAGAGCTGCGATCCAGAAGTCGAGCCGTTGCCCTTCGACCCTGCCGCGGCGAAGAGCCTGCTCAGGCAAGCAGGGTTTGCCGACAGCGACGCAGACGGCGTGCTCGATCGTGAAGGCGTCAAGCTGTCGGTCGCGTTTCTCGCTGCGGCTCAGTCACCGAAGATGGCGAAGCTGCTGCCGCTGTATCTCGACACGCTCAAGCAGGCGGGCATCGAGGCGCGCATCGAGACGGTCGATGTGTCGGGGTACATGAGCCGCGTGCGCGCGCACGACTTCGAGGCGATGGCGCTGAGCTGGTCCTCCGCCGATTCGGTGCAGGACAATTTTCAGATCTTCCACTCCTCGCAGGCGGCTGAAGGGTCCAACTACGTCGGCTACTCGAACCCGAAGGTCGATGCGTTGCTCACCACCATCCGCGCGGAGTTCGACCCCGAGAAGCGCAACGCGCTCGAGCGGCGGGTGCACCGGCTGGTGTACGAAGATCAGGCCACTGTGTTCCTGGGGCGCAGACCCACGCTCGACGCCTTCAAGCGCAAGGTCAGAGGGCTCGAGCCGTCGCTGGGCTGGTACGATCTGAGCGCCGTGTGGATCGCGGACTGACATGCGCCGCTACGTGCTCCGACGACTGCTGCTGATGATCCCCACGTTCCTGGGCATCACGCTGCTCACCTTCGTCATCGCGCAACTGGCGCCCGGAGACCCCTTTCAGCTCGACCTCGAGGTGGTTGGCCAGGGTCAAGCCGTCATCGACGTGCAGCGGGTCAATCAGGGCCTCGATGCGCCGCTGCCGGTGCAGTTCGGGCGCTGGCTCTGGCGCGTGGTGCGCTTCGATTTCGGGCGCTCGTTCATCGATCAACGCAAGGTGACGGAGAAGCTGGGTGAAGCGGCCCCCCGCACCGCATTGGTGGCGGGGCTCGCGTTGCTGCTGGGCTTCGGGCTCGCGGTGCCGCTTGGTGTTCTCCTCGCCACGCGGGCGCGCCAATGGTGGGCGAGGGCGCTGAGCGTACTGCTCGTCGCCGCGTGGAGCGTGCCCACCTACTGGATCGCGGTGATCCTCCTCATGCTCTTCGCCGGGCCGCGCTACTTCGACTGGTTCCCCGTGCAGGGGCTCGCTGAGGGCGGCTTTGTGCTCCCGGTGATCTGCCTGACCTGGCCCACGCTGGTGGTGGCGACGCGGCAGGTGCGCAGCGCGATGGAAGACGCCCTGGCGCAGGACTACGTGAAGGCGGCGCGCGCCCGCGGCATCCCCGAGCGGCGGGTGGTGTGGAAACACGCGCTGCGAAACTCGTTGCTGCCCGTGGTGACCATGCTCGGCCTGCACCTGCCGCAGCTGGTCGGTGGCAGCGTGGTGATCGAGCGCATCTTCGGGATCCCCGGCATGGGGCTGCTCGCCTTCGACGCCATCGGCACGCGCGATTACCCGACGGTGATGGGCGTGGCGACGGTGATGGCCATCGTCACGATGCTCTCGATGCTGCTGGTGGATCTCGCCTACGGCTTCATCGACCCGCGCATTCGTCTCGAGCGCTCGGCATGAAGCGGCTGTGGCGCGATCGGGGGGGCCGGCTGGCATTACTCGCGCTGCTCTTCATGAGCCTGACCGCGCTCTTCGCCGACGTGCTCGCCTCCGATCTTCCGCTGGCCGTACGCGTCGACGGCACCACCTGGTGGCTGCCGTGCGTGACGAAGCCGGGCGCGCTTCGGGGCCACAGCCAGCTGACCCTGGCTTCGAGCGCAGAGTGGATGTGGCGCACGCCGATTCATTTCGGCCCCCTGCAGACCCTCGCGGTGACCGGAGAAGACCGCGCGACCCCGCCGCCGTGGGCTCCGGATGAGACGCATTGGCTGGGCACCGATGAGCTCGGTCGCGACGTGGCTGCGCGGCTGGTGCACGGCGCGCGGGTGAGTTTGCTGGTCGGCCTGCTCACCATGCTCATCGCGGTGGGCGTGGGCCTGCTCATCGGCGGAATCAGCGGCTACGCAGGCGGGCTGATCGACGTGGTGCTCTCGCGGGTGCTCGAGGTGATGCAGACCTTCCCGCTGGTCTTCTTCCTCATCGCGCTGCTCTCGGTGCTGCGCACCCAGTCACTTTGGCCGCTGGTCATCGCGTTGGGGTTGACCCGGTGGACTGAGGTGGCCCGGCTGGTGCGTGCCGAGGTGCTCTTGCTCGAGTCGCGCGAGTTCGTGCTGGCGGCCCGCGCGCTGGGGGCCTCACCCGCCCGCATCATCGCCCGCCACCTGATCCCCAACGCGCTGGGGCCCGTGCTGGTGGTGGCCACCTTCGGGGTGGGCTCGGCCATTCTGCTGGAGACCGCGCTGTCGTTTCTGGGCATTGGCGTCGCGCCTCCCACCGCCAGCTGGGGCGAGCTGCTCACCCAGGCCCATCGCACCCTTCATCACCCCGGCGCCTGGTGGCTGGCGGTCTTCCCCGGGCTGGCCATCGCGCTGACAGTGCTCAGCGTGAACGCCCTGGGTGAGGCCGTGCGGCGAACGAGCCACTCGGGCAGCTAGGCCCAATGCCGAGCAGAGGAACAATCGACCGGTCATCCCGAGCGAAGTCGAGGGATTACCTTTGCTCTCGCAGCAAGTGGCATCTCGACCGTGCTCGATGCGAACGGTGTGGGGTGCCCAGATAGACAGTCGACGCGCGGGCGTAAATGGTTAGAATCCCTCGCGCGTATGGCATCCATCCGACTCGGTGATCTGCTCGTCAAAGCGAAAGTGATCAGCGAGAGCCAGCTGAAGGCCGCGCTCGCCGAGCAGCAGAAGTGGGGCGGCAAGCTCGGTGAGCTGCTCGTGCGGATGAACTTCCTGACCGAAGACATGCTCGTGAAGGCGCTGAGCAAGCAGATGAACGTGCCCGCGGTGAATCTCGAGGCGATCGAGAGCATTCCCCCTCACGTGCGCGCGAAGGTGCCGGCCGAGGTGGCGCGCGATCTCGTGGCGTTGCCGCTCCAGCTTCGCGACGAGGGCAAGACGCTGCTCGTGGCGATGGCCGAGCCACAGAACTTGAAGCAGCTCGACACGCTTCGTTCGGTCAGCCGGTGCCGCATCACCGCGCAGCTCGCAGGGCGTCAGGCGATCGCCAGGTCGTTCGCGCGGTTCTACGACGGCGAAGCAGAGGTGGGCGCCGAGGGCGACGACGGCTTCAAGCTGGTCGACTCGCAGGGCCACACGCTCATCAAGAACGTCGACGACATCAAGGCCCCAGAGCGTCGCTCCAGCACCGGCGCTGCCGCCGCGATCCGCATGCCGCCCACCGCGGCGCCGTTGACCCGGGCCCCGACGCAGGAAGCCCCCGCGGCTGCGCGGCCCAGGACGCCCTCCGAGACCCTTCGCACCATCGAACAGGCGCAGCGCAAAGAGGTCACCGCGCTCAAGGGCATGGTCGAGCTGATGATCGAGAAGGGTGTCTTCACGCGCGAGGAATACCTCGCCAAGGTCAAACGCTGACGCTCGATGTACCCGAGGGTCCTGGGCAGTGACGAAGAAGAAGCTGGGCGAGATCCTCGTGACCTCCGGGGCCGTGAGCGGCCCTGACGTCGCCGCTGCGCTTGCCGAGCAGAGCGCCGGTGAACCCAGCCGCCTGGGAGATCTCCTGGTCGCTACCGGCAAGTTGAGCTCGGTGCAGCTCGCCCGCGCGTTGGCCGAGCAATACCAGCTGCCCTACGTCGATCTGCCGCACCTTCCGCAGGCCGTGCTCGACCTGGTGCCGCTCGACCTCCAGCGCCAGTTTCGCCTGGTGCCGCTCAAGTCTGAGGGCGCCGAGCTGTCGATCGCCATGGCCGACCTCGCCAACATCGAGGTGCTGGCAGTGCTCGAGCAGCAGTGGACGAAGGTGCACGTGCACGTCGCAGGCGGTGATGAGATCGACGCGCTCCACGCCACGCTCTCGGGCATCTTCTCGCCCATCATCAGCGACGACGACGCGAGCGTACCCCCGGCGATCTCTCCGTTTCCCACCGCCGACGATCTCTTCGGGGCCCTCGACCTCGAGCCGGTCGAAGAGCTGCAACTGACCGGCTCCGACTCCAGCCTCTCACCGGTGCCGGTCATCGCGCCCGTTCACGCCGTGCCCCGGCCGTCACCGGCTGCCCCCAGCTCAGCGGGCCCGCGCGCGGAAGACTTGTTCGGCGATCTCAACCTCGAGTCTGCGCGCACCGGCATCGCGGCGCGGCCACCCGAAGACATTTTCGAGGGGCCGGTGAAGAACGTGACCATGCCGCTGGGCGCCGTGACGATGGAGATGCCGGCGCTCGTCGCTCCCATCCCCGATCCGCCCCCGTCACTGCCCGAGATCGCGGAGCTCGCCGAGGGGTCTGGGCCGGTGCTGCTGGGCATTCGTGAAGGCACGGGGCCGTTGCTCGACATGCTCTTCCAGGAGGGCAGCGATGCGATGGGCGACCCGCTGCTCAGAGAGGGCACCGGGCCGGTGGTCGACACGCCCTTTTTTCGCGACTCTGGGCCGGGCCTCGTGGTGCCCCCGATGTCCGATGCGCCGTTCGTCTCGAGCCTTTCGGCGTTGGGCGCGCTGGCGATCCCGCCCCCTCGAACGACGATGCCGGACAGGGAACCACTCGCCCCGCCGGTGCCCGATGTCTCACCCAACGCAGAGGCGCTGCCCGATTGGTTGCGCACCGAGGAGCCTGCGGCGACCAGTCCGGGTACCCCATCCCCGTGGTCGGGCGCGCTCGATCACCTCATGCCCTCGAAGCTCGTGGTGGGGCTCACCCGGGCGCTGATCGCCAGGGGCCTCGTGACCGAGGAAGAGATCCTCGCGGCGCTGGGCCAGAAGAAGTGAATCGGACGACGCTGTCGGTGAAGGGCCTCGGCGTCGTGCTCGAGGGTCACGCGCTGGTCGAGGACTTTTCACTCGAGCTGCAGGAGGGCAGGGTTCACGCGGTGGTCGGTGAATCGGGGAGCGGCAAGACGCTCTCGGCGCTCGCCGTGTTGGGCCTGCTCCCCGAAGGGGCCACCACGCGGGGATCTGCATCGAGAGGTGGCCTCGAGTTGTTGACCGCCGCCGTGCCGCTGCGCCGCAAGGGCCTCGCGATGGTGCTGCAAGAGCCGCTCAGCGCGCTCAACCCCGTGCTCTCGGTGGGCGCTTTGCTGATCGAAACGCTCGCGGTGCACGGCGCGCGCGGAGACCTCCGTGCCCTCGCCGTGGCGTTGCTCGAGGAGGTCGGCATTCCCGCGGGGGAAGATCGCCTGCGCCTGTACCCACACCAGCTCTCGGGCGGTCAGCGTCAGCGCGTGTCGATCACGTGCGCGTTGGCGGCCTCGCCCGAGGTGTTGATCGTCGACGAGCCCACCACCGCGCTCGATGCCTCGATGCGCGGGGTGATTCTTTCCCTGCTGCGCAAGCTCGCGCGCGAACGATCGCTTTCGGTGTGGCTCATCACGCACGATCTCCACGCGGTGCGCGGGGCGAGCGACGAAGTGACCGTGATGTACGCGGGCAGGGTGGTCGAACACGGCCTGACCGACCAGGTGTTGGCGGCGCCGCGACACCCCTACACCGCAGCCTTGCTGCTCTCGAACCCCGCGGGTGCGAAGCCCGGCGTGCCCTTGCCTGCGTTGCCGGGCGCGGTGCCGCTCGCCAGCGAGGTGATCCCCGGGTGCCGATTTCACCCGCGCTGCCCGCGCGTCTTCGAGCGTTGCCGGGTCGAGAGGCCTGCATTTCTTTCCGGCGCGGCGTGCCACCTGGTCAACCCGTGAGCGCGTTGCTCGAAGCAAAAGACGTTCAGGTCAGCTACCGCGTGGGCGGCCGGCGGATCGACGCGGTGCGCGGGGTGAGCTTGAGCGTCGCGTCAGGTGATCGGCTCGGCCTCATCGGAGAATCCGGCAGTGGCAAGTCATCGCTGGCGCGGGCGCTCCTCGGCCTCGAGCCGCTCGCTGGCGGCACCGTGACCTTCGATGGTCAGCCGATGCACGGCGCCAAGCCCGCATTGCGCCGCCGCTTTCAGCCGGTGTTTCAAGACGTGGGCGCCTCGCTCAATCCGCGCATGCGGGTTCGGGAGGTGCTCGCTGAACCCTTCGTCATTCACGATCGAAAGGTCGATGACGCCGTGCTCAGTGCCTTGCTCGAGCAGGTGCAGCTCAGCGCCTTGCTGCTCACCCGATTGCCCCGCGAGCTCTCGGTGGGGCAGCGGCAGCGGGTGAACCTGGCCCGGGCGCTGGCCCTCGAGCCCGAGCTGTTGCTGCTCGATGAGCCCGTGTCCGCGCTCGACGTGAGTGTGCAGGCGCAGGTGCTCAACCTGCTCAACGCGCTGACGAAGCAACGAGCGCTGCTGGTGATCAGCCACGATCTCGACGTGGTGGCGCATCTGTGTTCGCGGCTCGCGGTGATGTTCGCCGGGCGCATCGTCGAAAGCGGCTCGGTCGCCGACGTGCTCGAGCGGCCGTTGCACCCGTACACGCGGCTGCTGGTGGAGAGCCGGCAGAAGCTCGTCGAAGGCGCCGAGGCCGCTTCTTCCTCGACGGGCTGCAGCTTCCACCCGCGCTGCGCTCACGTGATCGATCGCTGCCGCGCAGAAGATCCTCAGCTCACCGGCCAGACGCAGCGCAGCGCGTGCCTGGTCTTCGGGGGGCGTTGATGTTCTGGCTCAGCCATCACCCGCCCGACGAGCTCAACCGCTGTTACCGCCTCGGCTCGGTTCATCTCTGCGCCCGGTGCCTGGGCACCTACCCCGTGATGTTCGCCGCCATCGCCGTGCAGGTGGCGCAGCGGGCCCCGCTGGAGCACCCGCTCGACTTACTGGTGTGCAGCGCGCTGGTGCTCCCGGCGACGATCGATTGGGCGCTGGGGCGCTTCCACCCGCACCGCTTCAGCAACCTCTGGCGCTCGGTCACCGGCGTTTTGTTGGGACTGGGAATGGGTCGCAGCCTGTTCATCCACCTTCAGCGGCCCCTGCCTCCTGCTCTTCTGGCGCAAGGGTTCGTCGTGACAGCCATCGCTTTGCCTGTCATTTTGAACGCTTACCGGCAAAAACGCCGGCGGTAGATCACTGACGCGCCCCATGCGTTCAATGGGAACGACAGAACGAGGACACGGTTGGGACCTGCGACTTCGGACGAGCAACTCATGCTCGCTTTCAAGTCCGGTGACGCTCGGGCGTTTTCAACGCTCGTCCAGCGCCACCGGGGGCCGGTCTACAACTTCATCCTGCGGTTTGTCGGTCATCGGCACAGGGCCGAAGACGTGCTTCAGGAGACCTGGCTCAAGGTGGTGCGCAACAGCAGCGAGTGGCAACCCAAGGCCAAATTCACCACCTGGGTCTATACGATCGCGAGGAATCTCTGCGTGGACAGCGCGCGGAAAGAGAGCTTCCGGAAGACCGATTCGCTCGACGCTCCGGTGTCACACGACGAGTCTGACGGCCGCTCGGTGGGCGATCTCGTGGCAGACGAGAACGCATCCAGTCCAGACCGGGCGGCGCACAACGTGCGAATCCGCCCGATGCTCGAGAAGGCGTTGGAGAGCCTTCCCACGGAGCAGCGAGAGGTCTTCCTGTTGCGCGAGTACCAGGGCCTCGGCTTCAAGGAGATCGCAGAGGTCACGGGCGTGAACGAGAACACCGTGAAGAGTCGAATGAGGTACGCGCTCGAGGGGCTGCGAAAGCGGCTCGCCGAGCTGGGCGTTGATGGGGAAACCGTAGACGCAGACGGAAGGACAGTGGCCTGAAGTCATGAAGAGCGCGGCGCACCAGTACGAGGACAAGCTCCTCGAGTTCGCTTACGGCGAACTTCCACAGCACGAGGCCGAGGCGGTCGACGCTCACGTGCGTGGCTGCAACCGGTGCTCGCAGTCGCTCTTTGAGATCCGCGGCGTGCGCGAAACCATGGCTCGACTGCCCATGGAAGCTGCGCCCGATGCCGGCCTCGACTCGCTGCTGGCCTACGCAGAGCAGGCCGCCAAGAGGAACAACTCGACGCCCGCGTCGCCCTGGTGGAAGCGCTTGCTCATGCCTCTCGCGTCGTTCGCAGCGCTCGCCACCGTGGGTGTGGTGGGCTTTCGCGCCAACCAGGAGTTCGACACCAGCCCCGCGGCCGCCGTCGCTGAGGTGACGATCGAAGATCGCGCCAGGGCTCAGGGCAGCTTCGGGCCGAAAGCCGCGCCGATCGCCGCGGCCGCTCCCCAGACCCCGTCGCCCGCGCCGCTCGATGAAGAGCTCGCGAACAAGGTGCTGGCGGCCAAAGACGGTAAGAAGAACGCAGAGCCCGACGACCTGCGCGAAGCGGGTGGAAAACGCGCCGAGGGCTTGCGCCCCGAGCCGAAGAAAGACGTGCCCCAGTCGGCCACCCGGCGCTCCGCGAAGCTGGATCCCATCGCGAACGACGATCAGCAGGTGTACCGCCAGGATTATTCGAACGCGGCGCAGCGCGGTGGGCGCAACGAGCCCCTGAAAGAAGCGCCGCCGCCTTCCGCACCGCCCGCGCAGGACAAAGTGGGTTACGGCCTTGGGTCAGGGCTCAATGAAGGCGCCCCCTCGGGGAGCACGGGCGGGCTCCCTCAGCCCAGGCCTGATCCGGTCGAGAAGCGAAAGGCCGAGAGCAAGCAGCGCGCACAGGCAGAAGAAGAGCGGCCCGCTGATCCCGCTCCGGCCGCCACCGCCGCGCCCAGCCCGCCGTCGTCGACCTCGTCGGCCCCTCCGATGAAGAAGTCAGCGCCCAAGGGTGGCTACGGCATTCGCCCTCAGCTCGGCGAGACGGGTTCGCTTGCGACCGAAGCAGATGACGGGGCGCTCGAGAAGTCCGACTCCCTTCGGGTCGACAGCGACTCGAAGTTCGCTCAGCGGAAGGCCGCAGAGTCCCGCACCCGCTCGCTCGAATCGGCGCGCGTGGCCTCGAGCCGGGGTGATCGCGTCTCAGAGATTCGCCTGCTGGCCCAGGTGCTTCAGAGTGGCGCCGCCGGCTCCGAACGTGTCGAGGCCCTCAAGCGCATCTGTGATGCCTACGAAGCGATGGGTGAGGCCGAACGCGCCGACCCTTTCTGCGACCAGCTCGTCGGCGAGTTCCCCAACACCGCCGCCGCCAGGGCCGTGGAGGATCGCCGCGAGCGCATGCAGCGCGCCCCCGCGCCGGCCCAGAAGCGGTCGGTCTCGGACCAGAAGCTCGACTTCGAAGAGGCCGCCAAGCCCAAGCCGGCCAAAGCCGCGCCTGCGCAGGCCTACTGAGCCAACCGGGTGACAGGCGCTGAGGCGCGGTGGTCAGCGGCCGTTCGTTTCGTGTCAGACTGCGAAGGTGGCCACGCCGAAGAAGCCCAGAGTGACGCTGCGCCGCCGCGGTCAGGCGATGCTCGAGTACTCGATGATCAACTGGCTGGTGATCGTCGCGCTCGTGCTCAGCTCGACGGTGCGGATCATTCCGGGGCCGCGGGTGTCAACTTCGAGCACCCGGCCGCCGATGAGCCTCATCGAGATGTTTCTGTACGCGTATCAAGTTCACTACGACACCTACTTGTACTCTCTGAGCCTGCCTTTTCCGTGAGCTGTTCCCTTTGACAGGGGCGAGTTGGTAACTGCTAGTATCCGTCTGACTTTTCGCGCCTTTTTGGTCGCGTACGGCAGTTTGTCGCATCCAGGAGACCTGAACGCATGCTCAAGGGAAAAGCCCCACTCATCGTTGCCATCGTCCTCTTCGTCATTGGCTTCGGTGTGTCGTTCAGCGCCATTCAGAAGCAGAAAAATGACGTGCGCAAGGGTTGGAACCTCGTGCCGGTCGTCGTCTCGGCGGTCGACATCTCCGAGGGCACGGTGGTCACCATGGAAATGATCAGCCAGCGCTCCATTCCCGAGCAGTTCGTGACCTCGTCGGTCGTCAAGCCCGACTCTGCCAGCTACATCGTCAACCAGAAGGTGCTGGTGGCGCTGCAGGCCGGTGACCCGCTGCTGTGGAGCCAGTTCGAGACCACCAAGGCGGCCGAGCGTCTGTCGACCAAGGTGCAGAAGAAGGCCCGCGCGATCACCATCGAGGCGAAGTCGACCACCGCCGTCGGAGGCTGGGTGCGCCCCAACGATCACGTCGACATCATCGGCACCTTCAAAGACCCCGCGACCAACGAGCAGGTCGCCGTCACGCTGCTGCAAAACGTGATCATCCTCGCGACCGGTAAGATCACCGGCACCACCAACATCAACCTCATTCCCGAGAACGAGCGCGCGTATGGCCACGTGTCGCTGCTCGTCATTCCGGAAGAGGCCGAGATCCTCGTGCTCAGCCAGGAGCTGGGAAACCTGACCCTCTCGCTGCGCAACGAAGAAGACATCGACACGCTCGAGGACCGCGGCCGCGCCACCATCTCGACCCTGCTGTCGGGCGAGCGCACCAAGGTGCTGCAACAGAAGCGCTTCAACACCATTCAGGTCATCCGCGGCGCCGCTGCCAGCGACACCCGCGGCGCTGCCGCTCCGGAATAAGCGCCCGCCATGTTCGCCGCGATCGCCAGTCTGCTGTTGGGCGGAGGAACGTTCTTCCTCACGCTCGTCGTCATGGGCGTGCTGGGCAAGGCCTACGAGACCTACCAGGAGCGCTACATCGTCAAGTCGATGAACGACTTGAGCGACATGTTCCTGTTCATCGACCCGCGGCAGATGCTGGTGCTCAACATCGCCTCGATGATCGTGCTCGGCGGTTTCAGCTACCTGGTGATCAACCCGCTCGTCGCCATCGGCGCCTTCATCTTCGGGTTCTTCCTGCCGATGATGATGGTCAAGCACTACCGGGTCAAGCGCATCAAGAAGTTCAACACCCAGCTCGTCGACGCGCTGCAGGCCATGGCCAATGCCTTCAAGGCTGGCCTCACCTTTCAGCAGGCCATCGAGCAGATCAGCAAAGACTCCATGCCGCCGCTGCAGCAGGAGTTCGGCCTGTTCGTCAAAGAGGCCAAGCTCGGCGTGCCCGTCGAAGAGGCGCTCAACAACATGAGCAAGCGGGTGGGCAGCGATGACCTCGAGCTCGTCTCGACGGCCACCAACATCAGCCGGCAGCTCGGCGGCAACATGGCCGAGATGTACGAGACGTTGTCGACCACCATCCGCGAGCGTTTCCGCCTCGAGGGCAAGATCGACGCGCTGACGGCGCAGGGCAAGCTGCAGGGCTGGGTGGTCTCGGCGATGCCGCTCATCCTGGGCGTGGTGCTCAACTACATGCGCCCCGACCTGATGCAGCCGATGCTCGATCACATCTTCGGCTACGTGCTCGTCTTCACGATCATGCTCATGGAGATCATGGGCGTGCTCATCATCCGTCGCATCACGAACATCGACATCTGAGGAGCGACGATGGGTGCTGAAGTCTGGGTCACAGTGCTGATGGGGGTCGCGGCGGTGCTGTTCGCCGGCGCTGCGGGCATGGCGGGGCTCGGCGTCTCGAACGCCGTCTCGCCGTTCCTGGTCGAAGTGAAAGAAGAGTCGGCCGGCGGGGTCTCAGGCGCGGGCTCGGTGGTGGTGCGCAAGCTGGGCGTCATCAACCGGCGGTTCATGTGGCCGGGCTACGAAGACAAGATGCGCCGCAGCCTCATCAAGGCCGGCGAGCCCAAGACGTACAAGCCCGAAGACATCATGGCGTTGCAGGAAATCGGCTTCGCGTTCGGCCTGTTGTTTGGCGTGGTGCTGATGAGCGCCATCGACTTCAACCTCGCCTGGTCGCTCGTGGTCGCGTTGATCGGCCTCTTCTACCCGCTCATCTGGGTCAACGATCAGGTCAGCAAGCGGCACTTGCAGATCAGCCGCGCGCTGCCGTTCAACCTCGACCTGCTGACGTTGTCGGTCGAAGCCGGTCTCGACTTCACCGCCGCGCTCGCGAAGGTGGTCGAGAAGGGCAAGGCCGGGCCGCTGCGTGAAGAGCTGGCGCTGGTGCTCAAGCAACTGAAGATGGGCAAGACCCGTGAAGAGGCGCTCAAGGGCATGATCGCCCGCGTCGACCTTCCTGCGCTCAGCCAGTTCGTCACCGCCCTCATTCAGGCCGACAAGATGGGCACCAGCCTCGGCAAGGTGCTGCGCATTCAGTCGACCCAGCTGCGCATCGAACGCACTCAGCGCGCCGAGAAGCTCGCCAACGAAGCGCCGGTGAAGATGCTCTTCCCGCTCATCGCGTGCATCTTTCCCACGGTGTTCATGGTTCTGTTCGGGCCCATCGTGTTCGCCTTCATGTACGGGGGCGCTGCCGGGTAACCCATGCCTCCTCCTACTGGAAAACAGCCGCCCGTTCGCAGGTCAGCCACCGGTGCCCAAGGGGCCGTGTCGGGCCGCACCGGTTCGTCTGCACCCGTGCGCGCTCGTACCGCGCCCCCCAAACCCAAGCCTTCTCCCACCGCACGTCTCGTCGCGCAGAGCGGGCCGGCCTCTGGTCAGGAATTTGCTCTTGAAGGTGATGAGCTCGTGCTCGGCCGCGCCGCCGACAACCCCGTCTCTATTCCCGACACCTCGGTCAGCCGAAAGCACGCGCTGGTTCGCAAGACTTCTGATGGTTGGGCGGTCAGCGATCTGGGCTCGGGCAACGGCACCATGCTCAACGGCGAGGCGATCGCCGACGAGACGCCGCTCAATGATGGCGACGTGATCACCATGGGCGACACCGAGCTCAAGTACGCCGGCGCCGGCGATGGTTCTGCCGATGAGACCGCTGCTCCACCGGCCGGTGGTGCACGCCGGCCGCCCGTACGAACAGCGCGAACCGGTGGTGGTGCCCTCGAACGTTCGTCTGGCCGCGGCCGCCCCGTGCGCACCTCGCGCATGGCGGAGGATCCGGAAGAGGCGCAGAAAAAACGCAGGAAGATCTTTCTCGTCGTCGGTGGTTCGCTGGTGGTGATCATGGCCCTGCTGGTGGGCTGGAAGGCGATCGACAACAAGCGGCAGATCGCGAAGACCGCCGAGCGGAAGGCCGGTCAAGAGCACCAGGCCGCGATGGCCGACCTCTTCAAAGAAGCCAAGCTGCTGGTGCGCCACAGCAAGTGGTCCGAGGCGAAGGCCAAGCTCGAAGAGATCCAGACCGAAGACCCGGAGTACGAGACGCGCCAGGTCGAGAACTACGTCAAGATTGCCACCGACGAGATCCCCAACCAGGCGCTGCTGGCTGCGGCGACCGACGCGATCGCCAAGGGTGAGCTGGGCAAGGCAGCCGCTTCGTTGGCCAGGGTCAAGACGGTCTCGCAAGACGCGCCGCTGATCGCCGCCAAAGAAGCACTCGACGTGAAGACGACCGAGAAGATGGGCATCGCGCGCGGGCTGCTGGCTTCGGCGAGCGACCTTTCGAAGATGGAAGAGCTCAAGGCCCTCTGCGAAGACATCCTCTTGGCGCGGGTCGACGACCGGGAGGCCTCCGAGCTCAAGAAGACGGCAGAGACGGCGATCTACAGGATCAAGAACCCGCCGGTGGCTGAGGCGCGGCCTGACACTCCGTGGCTCGAGGTCTCGGCGCGCTTCAAGAACGGCGACTCGTCGGGTGCGCTCTCGCTGGCCCAGGCGTGCGCCAACAAGTTCGCTCAGTGCCGCACGTTCGAATCGAACATCAAGGAGTTCGAGACGAAGTCGAAGAACCTGGAAAACCTGAACGAGAACGATCTGATCGCGCTCTACGATCTCGACAAGAAGATCGCGGGCGGTCAGTCGAGCGAGCTGTCGCGGCCGGTGCGCACGCAGCTGGTCTCGAAGCTCTTCGTGAAGGCCAGCCAGGCCAAGACCACCGGCAACTGGCCGCGCGCCATCGAGCTCGCGCGCAAGGTGCAGCAGGCAGACTCCGGGCACGTGGGCGCGCAGGCGTTGATCAACGAAGGCCGCACCCAGGCGCGCGAGGCGTATCTGCGCGGCTACCAGTTGCGTGAGTCGAGCCCCGATGAGGCCATCCGTCTGTTCAAAGACGTGATGAACATGACCCCTCCCGACGACGAGACGCACATGAAGGCGAAGTCGCGGGTCAACGAGCTGCAGAAGCAGTGACCGGTTCGAAGCAGGGTGACTTGTTCGGGGCAGCCGCGCCCCAAGGGGGTGAGGGCGAGTCGGCTCTGGCTGCACCCGTCGCCGCGCAACCCGTGGTCGCGCGACCCATCGTCGCGCAGCCCGTCGTCGCCCTGCCTCTCGCGCCACTCCCCGAACCGAAGCAGCCGGCGTGGCGTCGCGTCGAGCCGCCGGCCGCACCCAGGGTCCTGACCGTCTCCCAACTCACCGGCCAGGTGAAGAACGTGCTCGAGCCGCAGTTTGGCCGGGTGCTCGTGCGCGGCGAGGTCGCGAACTTCCGCGGCGTCAACGCGCGAGGCCACTTCTACTTCGCGCTCAAAGACGACCGCGCCTCGATCGACGTGAAGCTCTGGGCGACGCAGGCGCAGAAGCTCAAGTTCCAGCTCAAAGACGGCCTCTCGGTCACCATCGAGGGCAGCCTCGACGTCTACGAGCCCCAGGGCCGCTACAGCCTCATCGTCAGCCGCATCGAGCCCGAAGGCGTGGGCGCGCAGGCGCTGGCCTTCGAGCAGCTCAAGCAGAAGCTCGTGGCCGAGGGGCTGATCGGCGACCAACGCACCCGCCCGCGCCGTGAGCTGCCCTTTCTCCCGCGGCGAATCGGCGTGGTGACCAGCGTCACGGGCGCTGCGTTGCGTGACTTTCTCAAGGTGCTCCACCGCCGGCATCCGCGGCTCTCGGTGCTGGTCGCCGATGCGCGCATGCAGGGCGATGAGGCGGTCTTCGAAGTGCGCCGGGCGCTCCGGTGGTTGTGCAAGTCGAACGTCGACGTGATCGTCGTGACCCGCGGCGGCGGCAGCAGCGAGGATCTCTGGACCTTCAACGAAGAGCCGGTGGTGCGCGCGGTGTGGGAATGCACGGTGCCGGTGGTCTCGGCGGTGGGGCATGAGATCGACACCACGTTGTGCGATCTCGTGGCTGACGTGCGGGCGCCGACGCCGAGCGCCGCCGCCGAGCTGCTCGCGCCGCAATTGCTGGAGCTGGAGGCCCACCTCAAGAACGTGAAGGCCCGGCTCAAGCGCGCGGTGGAGAAGGGCGTGATGCGCGAGCGCTCTGGCCTCAGGGCGCTGGAAAGCGGGCTGGGCGATCCCCGGCGGGAGCTCTCGAGTCAGCGGCTGGTGTTGTCGACCGCGGCAGATCGGATGCGCGCGGTGTTGCACCGGAAACAACGCGCTTCGTTCACCGCGCTGCGCGATTTGAGTCAGCGGCTGCACCGCGTGCGGCCTCAGGCGCAGCTGCAGACGCGGCGGGCGCAGATCGCGTTCTTACGGACCTCGCTCGTGACCTTGCTGCAGCGCGAGCTGCGCACCGAGCGCGAGACGGTCTCGCGGTTGGCGATGTCGCTGGCTCGCAGCTCGCCGCGGCCGATGCTGCAGCAGGGGAAGCAGTTGCTGGCGCGGCAGGCACAGCGTGGCCCGGCGGCGATACGGGCCCGGGTGCGTCGGGAGCGGGAGCAGTTGAGGGCGCTTGCGGCCCGGCTCGATGCGTTGAGCCCGCTCGCGGTGCTGGGCCGTGGCTACGCGATCGTGAAGAGGGTGGATGGGCGGATCGTGCGTCGGGCGACTGAGGTTCAACCGGGCGACCAGGTGACGATCAAGGTGTCGGGTGATGAGGTGATCGTGGCTCAGGTGAAGCCTCGATAGCCCTCTCCCCGACCCTCTCCCCCTCGGGGAGAGGGAGCTCTTCAGCGAGAGCTGTCAGAGGCAGCGAAGTAGGGTAGGGAACCGGTCGTGGCGAAGGAAAAAAATGCAGCGCGCGGGCAGTACGGCGACGTGGTCACGCGGCTCCAGGAGATCGTCGAAGCGCTCGAGGGCGGCGAGCTCTCGCTCGAAGACTCTCTGGATCGTTTCGCCGAAGGCATCACGCTGGTGAAGCAGGGCGAGGGCATTTTGGGTGACGCCGAGAAGCGCATCGAGCAGCTCCTCGCTGAAGACGGCCGCACCGCGCCGCTCAAGGTGCCCGAAGGCAACGAGCCCCCCGCAGCCCCCCAGGCCAAACAGCAGCAACAGCCCGTCGTGAAGAAGGCGCCCGTCGCACCGGCCGCCGATGACGACGACGTGCCGTTCTGACTTCGAAGGAACTCACCATGACGAACTTCTCGCTCGACGGCTGGCTCCCCACGCAGCAGCGGCGCGTCGAAGCGCTGCTGCAAAACCGCATGGAAACGATCGGCCGACGCAGTCCCGCTCGGCTCTCCGAGGCGATGGCGTACTCGCTGCTCGATGGCGGCAAGCGCCTGCGCCCCGTGCTCTGCCTCACCTTCGCCGACGCCGTGGCCCGCGCCTCGGGTGGTGGTGGCGAGCCGGCCAATGACGCCGCCTGCGCGCTCGAGTGCATCCACACCTATTCGCTGGTGCACGACGATCTTCCCTCGATGGATGACGATGCGCTGCGCCGCGGTCGGCCCACGAATCACAAGGTGTTCGGCGAGGCGATGGCCATTCTCGCGGGCGACGCGTTGCTGACCGACGCGTTCGCGCTGCTGGCCACCGGTAACCCTTCAGAGCAGGCAGTGCGCGGCCGGCTGGTGGCTGAGCTCGCCGTGGCCGCGGGCGCGGGCGGCATGGTGGGCGGCCAGGTGCTCGACATCGCCGAAGACCGGCCCGCTGAGCTCGACTACCTGACCCGGTTGCACCGCATGAAGACGGGCGCGTTGATCAAGGCCGCCTGCCGCATGGGCGCGATCGCGGGGGGGGCCGATGCGCAGGCGCTCCAGTCGGCCGAGATCTACGGCGACGCCGTGGGGCTCGCGTTTCAGATCGCCGACGACATTCTCGATGTGACGGCCGATGCGACCGTGATGGGCAAACCCACCGGCGCCGATGCGGCCGCGGGCCGGCACACCTTCCCCGCGGTGGTGGGGCTTGCGGCCGCGCGTTCACTCGCAGCAGATCACGTCGCGAAGGCGGTGACCGCCGTGCGTTCGCTCGAGGGGGCCGATGGCCCGCTGGCGGCGCTGGCGCGGTACTCCATCGAGCGCACGAGCTGACGGTGAGCCTCCTCTCGCAGGTGGACTCGCCCAGGGCCCTGCGCGCGCTCGAGGCCGCCCAGCTGCCAGCGCTCTGCGCTGAGCTGCGCGAAGAGATCATCTCCATCTGCGGTCACGTGGGCGGTCACCTGGGCGCGTCGCTGGGTACGGTCGAGCTGATCGTCGCGCTCCATCGCACCTTCAAGTCGCCCGTCGATCGCCTCGTGTTCGACGTCGGGCACCAGGCCTACGCCCACAAGATCCTCACCGGCCGTCGCGCGGCGATGTCGACCCTGCGGCAGGAAGCGGGCACCGCGCCCTTCCTGGATCCCGCCGAGAACGAACACGACGCGTTCGGTGCGGGTCACGCATGCACCGCGCTCTCCGTGGCGCTGGGCATTCTCGAGGGCAAACGCCGTCAGCAGCAGCCCGGCGAGGTGGTGGCCATCGTCGGTGATGGCGCGCTGACGGGTGGCCTCACCTTCGAGGCGCTCAACCACGCAGGCGCCTCGAGCTGGCCCATCAAGCTCGTGCTCAACGACAACGGCATGAGCATCTCGAAGAACGTGGGCGCGGTAGAGCAGATGCTCCGACAGGGGCCGCGCGCGTTCTTCGAGGCGATGGGCTTCTCGTACCTGGGCCCGGTCGACGGTCACGATCTCGACGCGCTCGCAGACGTGCTCGGTGCGGCGCGCCGATGCCAGCGGCCGGTGGTGGTGCACGCGCGCACGCAGAAGGGCCGGGGGTTCGCGCCTGCCGAACTCGATGGGCGCACCCGCGGTCACGCGATGGGGCCGCACGAGCTGCGTGACGGCAAGCTGGTGCGAAGCCGCGGTGGGCAGCGCACGTGGAGCGACGCTTTCGCGACCTCGCTGGAGGATCAGCTCGAGAAAGATCCCCGGGTGGTGGTGATCACGCCCGCGATGATCGAGGGCAGCTCGCTGCGGCACCTGCAGGCCCGGTTTCCTGACCGTGTTCACGACGTGGGCATCGCTGAACAACACGCGGTCACGTTCGCGGCGGGGCTGGCGCACGCGGGGCTGCGGCCGATCGTGTGCATCTACTCGACGTTTCTTCAGCGCGCGTACGACCAGCTGGTGCACGACGTGGTGCTGCCCGGGCTGCCCGTCGTCTTTGCCGTCGATCGTGCAGGCCTGGTCGGAGCAGACGGCGCAACGCATCAGGGCATGTTCGATTTGAGCTTCGCGCGCGCGTTGCCGGGATTGCGGGTGAGGGCGCCGGTGTGGGGCGACGATCTGCCGGTGCTGCTGGCCCGTGCGATTCAGGAAAATGGTCCGTCGATTATCCGCTTCCCGCGCGGCACGATTCCCACGGAGCCCGCGCCTTCTGCTCCGGGTGTGCGGTGGTTGGTCGATCCTGCCGATGCCGAGGTGAGTCTCGTTGCGTTTGGTTCGATGGTGCTGCCTGCTTTGGAGGCCGCGCGCGATCAGCCCTGGTCGGTGGTGGATGTTGCCGAGCTGCCGTTGAGCGGTGAGCTCGTCGCCAGGCTCGCGCTCGCTCGCGCGATCGTGACGATCGAAGAAGGCACCACCCGCGGTGGTCTCGGCGGCGCAGTGCTCGAGGCGTTGGCTGAGCGGCCCGTGCGCGTGAAGGTGCTGGGGCTGCCGGCCGATCGGTTCATTCGACACGGCGAAGCGCGCGCCCAACGCGCGGCACTGGGCCTGGACGCCGCGGGTATTCGCGCGGCTGCGCTTCAATTGCTCGGAAGGGCGAAGTGAAGAAGGAGCGCCTCGATGTGCTCGTGCACGCCCGTGGGCTCGCCGAGTCGATCACCCGCGCCCAGGCGTTGATCCTCGCGGGTCAGGTGGTGGTGAACGATCAACGCGTCGACAAGCCGGGCACGAAGATCGCGCTCGATGCCCAGCTGCGCCTCAAGGGCGAGGTGCTTGCCTACGTCTCGCGCGGCGGGCTGAAGCTCAAGGGCGCCATCGATGCCTTCAAGCTCGACGTGCGCGGCGCGATCTGCGCGGACATCGGCGCCAGCACGGGTGGTTTTACCGATTGCCTGCTTCAGCAAGGCGCCATCAAGGTCTACGCGGTCGACGTGGGGTGGGGGCAGCTGCACGAGAAACTTCGCCGCGACCCCCGGGTCATCAGCAAGGAGCGGGTCAATGCTCGCAACCTCACCGACGCCGAACTGCCCGAGCCCGTGCAGGTGGTGGTCATCGACGTGAGCTTCATCTCGCTCGAGGCGGTGTTACCGCCGGTGCTTCGGCGCCTCACGTCAGGTGGGATGCTGATCGCGCTGGTGAAGCCTCAGTTCGAGGTCGCTCAGGGCGATGTCGACAAGGGCGGGGTGGTGCGCGATGCGGTGGCTCGCACCGGGGCGATCGATCGCATTCGCGCGTTCGTCGCAGCGCACGGGATGGTGGAGCTCGGTGTGGTGGATTCGGCGGTGGCCGGGCCGGCCGGGAACGTCGAGGCGTTGTTGGTGGCGCGAAAAGGCTGATCAGTCACAGGCGTACGGAACCTCGACGACGTCCCACCCCTTCAAGTCTGGTCGGATGAACGTGAAGGCCGCAGAGCCCAAAGCGGAGTCGAGGGATTGCCTCTCGTTCGCACTGCAAGTGCCCCCTCGACTGGGCTCGGGGAGCCCGGTGATGGAACCCGATTCCTGTTTTCGCCAACCCTCTTCGGCCGCCTAAGGAAGAACCGTCGGGCCCCGCGCCATGCGGTAGTCGAAGTTGCTCAGCGGCTTGATGAGATCGGTGCCCGCGCGAATCCAGACCCGCTGCGCGTCATCGACGCCCATGTACATCGCGTTGCTCGAGGCCTCGCCGCTGCCGAACTCCATGCGCCACAGCTCTCCACTGCTGGGCGCTTCGGTGGCGATGATCTCCTGCGCGAAGGACTGGGTCGCGCCGAGGTTGGGGCCGGTCAGCACGTAGAAGTCGGTGCCCAGACCCGGTTGCACGCCCACCACCACCAGACTGCCCGTCGGGCGCAGCGGCTCGTCACTCAAGTTCTGCACGGTGCCCAACTGGCTGCTCAGGAAGTAGACCGAGAAGGGGCCGATGATCGCGTAGAGGTTGCCCTGCGAGTACGGAACGATCGCCCGCAGGATCCCGTCGAACGGGACGCTCGTCCACCTGCGCGCCGCTCCATCGGTCTCACAGCCGCCCGTGGTGGTCGAGCACGAGACGACGATGGTCTTCCCCGCATCGAGCGAGATGACCGGCAAGGTGAAGAACGCACCGTCAGCGCTGAACACACCCTCAGGCATGATCGGCTGGCTGGCCGCGTTCACCGGGTATTGCTGGCGGTAGAGCACCGCGGGCAGCCCATTGACGATGCCGTTGAGGATCTGGCCGGTGTTGAGGTTGTACTTGTACGGAACGATGTCGGCGATCTTGGTTCCGATGTCGAACACCCAGCGCGTCACCCAGACGGCACCACCTGCACCGTCGTCGATCACCGGCGTCGAGTTCATGATGCCGATGAACTCCCGCTCCCATTCGTTGGTCGACACAGGCACGGGGTCCATCTTGATGATGCGATTGCGCGTGCCACCTTCGTCGACCCAGATGACTGCCGAGCCCTTGGGGCCCACGCCCATGCGCTTGGTCTTGGGGCTGCGGAAAATGCGCTGAATCTGCAGCGCGCTGTTCATCGCGAAGACGCCTTGATCAGGCTCGAGCACCCACCGCGTACCCGTGACCGTGCTGCGATCGCTGATCTGCGTCGCCAGGCTGCAGTCGAACGGGAGCTGATCGTTGTAGGCCACCCGTTCGCCCGCGGTGTTCACCCGGATCAGCATGGTGCCCGTCGTGGTCAACGCGCACCCCAGGAAGGTGTTGGCCGTTCCACCGATGCCTCCTTCAGCGATGAAGTGATCGGGAACCAGTTGTTCCCCAGTGGCCGAGGCGAAGCGCGTGTCGATGGGGAAGAACTTCACCCCCACCGGCTGCGAGTTGTTCGTGCGCCCGTCGTCACACACCACCTTGGCCTTCAGGGTGAGCGAGGCCGCGATGCCCAGCCGCGAGTAGAGCGAAGCGAAGGTGCCGCGGGGCAGTGAGAAGTCGGTGGCCCCGCCGCTGTAGTTCACGTCGAACAGGAACGAGTCGCCCTGGAGCAGCTGAACCTGCGCGACCTTCTTGCAGCCACTGACGTTGACCTTGCCCTTCACCGAGGTGCCGATCACGTTCGACTCGTTGACCGTGAGGAACACCTGCGGAGGGTTCGGCGGCGGAGGCACGACCATCTGCTCGGGGCAGGCCGTAGCCAGCACCGCGAGGAGCACGTAGGCGGAGCGGTTCATCACTTCTCCAGGACGATGAATTCCACGCGGCGATTGAGTTCGCGGCCCCGCGCAGTCAGGTTCGGTGCAATCGGTTTCGAGTCACCATAGCCCATCGACTCGAGCCGCACCTTGTCGATGCCCTGTGCGACGAGGTACTCCATCACGCTGCGCGCGCGGTCTTCCGAGAGCGTCTGGTTGGCGGGCTTGGCGCCGCGGTTGTCGGTGTGGCCCTCGACCTTCACGCGCTTGACGTTGTTCTTGATGATCGCGTCGACGACCTGCTGGAGCAGGTTGAACGACTCCGGGAGGATGGTCGACTTGCCGGTCGCGAAACGCACCTGCTGGAGGATCTCGATCTTGTCACCCTTGAAGATGACGAGGACCTTCTTGGGGGAAGGCACGAGATCGAACGTGACCACCAGCTTGCCGCCCGCCTGCACCTGCACGTCGCGGGTCTGGGCGAGGTGGCCGTCGGCCGAAGCGATGATGGTGTACGTGCCCGCCGGCAGCTCGACCTCAGCGGGTGCGTTGCCTTCAGGCGTCTGCAGCTTCGCCTCGCCTGCACCGCTGAAGGTGATGTCAGCCTTGACCGGCTTCTTGTTGGCCGTCGTGCTGACCTCGAACTTCGCCTTCTTCAGGTCGGGCTCGAGCGCGAGGTCGACGCGGGTGGGCCTGGTCGCATCGACCGCGATCTCGCGCTCCACCGACTTGTAGCCATCGCGCGCGACCGAGAGCTTCACGCTCTTGGCGGTGATGGGCAGCGACTCGTACTGACCCAGGTCGTTGGTGGCCGACGGCTTCACGCCGCCGATGGCGATGATCACGCCGGGCAGGGGCTTCTTGCTCTGGGCATCGGTCACCACGCCTTCGAGGCGCACGGGCGAGGCGGCCTTCGCGATCTCGAGCTTCTTTTCGCGAAGGGTCTCGACGAACTTCGTCTCACCTCGCTGGAAGGGATCGATGGCGAACTGCGCGCCCAGGTAGAAGTTCCACGGCGGAGTGGCCGGAACGCCCAGGCCGACCGAGCGCGCGAGACCAAAGTTGAAGCCGGTCACGAAGGTGAGGTCTTTGACCGCGGTGATCTTGAGGCCCAGGCCGAAGACCTGCGCCATCGCGGCCGACGCGTTGATGAACAGGCCGTCGGGGCCGGTGAGCTCATTGTTCGGCACGCCCAGGGGCGCGGCCAGCGTGTACTCGAGGAACGGCGTCAGCACGGGGAAGGGCACCTCGAGCGCGAGGTTGAAGTTGAAGCGGTGGTAGCGGTTGACGTTGAGCGCGAACTCCTCAGACGCGTTGAGGCGCTGGTTTGTGACCAGCCCCGAGGTGCTGTCGAGCGTGAAGCCCAGACCCGCGGTCAGAATGAAGGGCGCCGAACGGGAGAGCTCGCGGAAGTCGTAGGTCGCCAGCAACATCGGCTTGAAGCCGACGGCGAACCTGTCGACGCCCTGGTTACCCACGCCGGCGAAGGTGAGCAGGCGCAGATCGGCGCCCGCGTGGAAACCTTTGCCGAAGTGGTGGGCCACCTTGATGCCCAGCGACAGATCGCCCAGCGCCTGAATGAGGTTGGGCGAGGTGCGGTTGTTGGTGTTCGCCGCTGCGCCGTACGAGACGAAGATCTCGCCCCACTCGAAGGGCTGGAAGCTGGCCGCGAAGGTGACCGCCGAGCGGATGTTCTGGGCGGAGCGAACGGGGAAGTCGAGCTGGTTCAGGTACTCGCCGAGCAGCGAGACGCGCACCACGCCCTTGGGCCCGAGGCGCGCGCTGGGCACGAACACGGTGCCGATGCCCGCCTGGCCCGCGGTGACGCGGCCGTTCTCAGGCGCATTCCACGCGATGCCCCAGGTCGAGGGGCTGTGCGGCTCGGTGCCCGCGAGGAAACGTTCTTTTTGCGAAACGATCCGCGTGTCGGCGTCACTGACGTCGACCCCGGCATCGGCCACGCCCGCATCCACGGTGAAAGAAGTTCGAGGGGCTGCCGTGGGCGGAGGCGCCGCCCGAGTGGGCGGGGGCGCGGCACGGGGCTCGACTTTCGGCGGCGGTGGATCAGCCGGCTTGACGGGGGTCGGCGCAGGTTGCGCGGGTGGGAAGGTGTTCCACTCATCGCCGGTTTGCGCGAAGGCGGGGGCAACGGCCAGAACGGCGACGGCGATCAGAGTGCGGATCATGGGGACCATGTGGGCTTGCGGCCGCGCGCACTGTACCCGACATGTTTCACGGCAACGCCTTTTTCACGAGGGAGCGGAACGAGAGCCTCCGCGTCGGCATTCTCCCTACATCGTGCGGCTCGCTGTGCGAACGCGGGGGCGTTGCCTTAGAGTAAGGGCGTGGCGAACGCCGCTGGCCGAGTCCTCATCATAGGAAGCAGAGCGGACTCCATCGTCTCCCGGCTGGAAGCCCGAGGGTACGACTGCGAGACCGCGATTGGCTCTGGTGCGCTGGAGCGCCGTGAGGCCCAGCCGCGGCCCGATGCCGTGGTGCTCGCTTCGACCGCGCGGGTCGCCCCCACCTTGTTGGCAGAGCTGCGCAAGCGGCCCGAGCTGCGGCGCATTCCCGTGCTGATCGACGGCACCGAAGGCTGGCGGGCGTCGTTGCAGCGCCTCGATGTCGATGGCGTGGCCGAATCATTCGAGGCCCTGGAGCGCCAGCTCGCCGCCAGCCTCAAGGCGCGACGATTCGTCGAACACGACGATCTGGTGCGCAAGCGCCTGGAGCTGATGCTCGAGCTGACCCGGCTCTCCGTGTCGGGTGCCTCCATCGAAGCCTTGCTGCGCATGGTCTCGGGCCGCATGAGCGAGGGCCTGGGTTGTGAGCGGGTGGCCGTGCTGCAGGTGCAGCATGGGGTGACCTCGCGCGCCGCGTTGATCGACGAAGACGAGCGCACGCCCATCGATCTCGCGGTCGCTCCGACCTTCCGCCGCGCGCTCGAGTCGCGCCAACCGGTGGAGACCGACGGGGGCTGGGTCGTGCCGCTCAGCGCCGAGGTGCGTGAGATCGCAGCCCTGGTGGTGCGCCGCAAGCAGGCGCTCACGCAAGAAGAGCTCGATTTTCTGCAGGCCGTCGGGGTCGCGCTCGCCAACGCCATCGAGCGGCAGCAGGTGCACGCCACCGCCGCGCGCAGCCAGGAGGCCCTCGAAGACGCGTACGTCGAGCGCTACAAAGAGCTCGTCGAGGCCAACAACCGGCTGCGTACGCTCGACCGCAAGAAGAACGAGATCATGGCGGTGCTCAGCCACGATCTGCGCGCGCCGCTCAACGTGTTGCTCGGCTACGCGCACCTGCTCATCACCGATCAGTTGCTCACGGTCACCCAGCGCGCGAGCTCAGAGGCCATCAACCGCGCAGGCAAAAAAGTGCTCTCGCTGGTGGAAAGCCTGCTCGATCAAGCCCGTGGCGCCGATGGCCGCATCGCGCTGTTTTCCAGAGTGTTCGACGTCAGCGAGGCCTGTCAGGACGCCGCGCGAGAACTTCAGATTCTCGCGAAGGAAAAGGGCCTCGCCCTGCGCTCCGAGACGCCGCTGAGCCTCGACGTCTTCGCCGACGATCAGAAGATCAAGCAGGTGCTGCAGAACCTGATCACCAACGCGCTGACCCATTCCAGGGGCGCGAAGGAAGTGGTGGTGCGCGCGCGCCTTCGCAAGCGGCCCGACGGTGACGTGGCGTTGATCGAGGTGCGCGACGACGGGCGCATCGAAGATCCCAACGAGGTGTTGATGGCGTTCGATCGTTCGAACGGCCTGGGCTTGTCCATCTGCCGCGACTTCGTCGAGCGTCATGGCGGCGAGATCTGGGCAGAAGCGCCCACCGAGGGTGGGGCTATCTTCGCGTTCACGCTCCCCATGCCGCAAGGTCAGCACAAGGCGCTGCCCACACGAAAGAGCGAGCCGCTGGTGCTGCTCGTCGACGACGACCCCATCTTCAGCCGCATCGCCACGATGGGGCTCTCGGGCCATTACCGCGTCGAGCTGGCCCGCGACGGCAACGAAGCGGTGGCGCGGGCCCGATCTCTGCAACCCGATGTGATCATCATGGATGTCTTCATGCCCAACCGGGACGGTCTCGACGCGTTGCGCGAGCTGCAATCGCGCCCCGAGACCGAGAACATCCCGGTGATCCTTCTCTCGTCCCGGCCTGAGCTGCCCGAGCGCATTCGCCCCGCCGAGCTGGGCGCTGCCGACTTCGTGGCCAAGCCGCTGCCCCCGAGCGTGTTGTTGGCGCGCGTGCAGGCCGCCGTGCAACGCAGCCGAGGCCGGCCCAACCTCGCGGCGGGCCCGGGCAACGACGCTGAGACCGGCCTGTACGATCACATCGGCGTGGCCAACCTGCTGGCGCAGGAAATCAGCCGCAGCGCGCGGTACGGGCGGCCGATCGCGCTGGCCGTGCTCAAGCCTCTCCAGCCTTCACCCCAGAGCGTGGGCCGGTGCGCCGCGGTGATCCGCAAAGAGCTCAAGTCGCCCGACGGCGTCGGTCACCTCGGCAATGGGGTGTTCGTGGTGGTGATGCCAGAGACCGCCCCCGACGTGGCCCAGGCCCTGGTCGGCCGATTGGTCGGGCTGCTCGCCGATGAGCGCATTCCTTACCGGTCGCGCATGGGTGACGTGAAAGACATCGAAGGCGGCGCCGAGCTGCTGCTGGAAAGGTTGTTGGCCTGACATGCGCTGCCTCGCGTTCAGCCTCGCGTCACTCGCAACCATTGCGTTCGCCGCGGCGCCCAAGCGCCCGACCGTCGACGTGGCGGCCATGCGTGAAGCGATGGGCGTGCCGACCGATGAAGGCACCCCGTTTCCTTCCGCGGCTTCCTATGCCCACTTCATGCGCGCGCGGTTGGCGCATCACGATGGTGACCACAAGGTGGCGCTCGACGAGCTGAGGCTGGCCCTCGCCTCGGATGACTCGAATCCGTACCTGATGACAGAGCTCGCCGAGCAGTACGCGCGCAGCTCTGAGCTCGATCGCGCCGAGTTCCAGCTCAAGCGGGTGATCGAACGCTTCCCTGATTATCCGCCCGCTCAACTGTTGATGGGGCGGGTGCTCTACGAAGGGCAGAAGACCACCCGCGCGCGCACGCACCTGATGCGGGCCATCAAGCTGCGCCCCAACGATCCCGACGCGTACCTCGTGCTCACGCAGCTCTGGCTCGATCAGGGCCGGGTGGATGACGCGGTCAAGGTGGTGGAAGATCTCGGCGGCGCCGTGCCCGGCGATCCCGTGGGCTATCGCCGCCTGGGTCTCGCGCTGGCCGAGCGGGGTGACAGCGCCAAGGCCGAGAAGCTGCTCGTACGCGCGGTCGAACGTGATCCCGCCGACATCGAGAGCTGGGGCACGCTGGCGCGCATCGCAGAGACCGCCGGCAAGCTGCCCAGGGCGCTCGACGCCTGGGAGCAGGCGATGCAGCACGACCCTGAGAACCGCGACGTGTTGCTCAACGCGGGGCGGCTGGCCTTGCGGCTCAAGAGGGTAGCCGACGCGCGCGCCTACTTCGATCTGCTGCTCGCTCAGGGCCGCGACCCCGAAGTCGCCGTGAAGGTGTCGTTCAGCTACCTCGCTGCGCACCAGCTGCAACTGGCCGCCGACGTGCTCGATCAAGCGCGCTCCTCGGGGCTGGAGCCCCGGCTTCATTTTTATGCGGGCCTGGTGCACGAGCGGGTGCGTGATTTTCAGAAGGCGGCCGAGGCGTTCGACGCGGTGCCCAGGGGCCTGGGCGACGTGAGCTTCGAGGCCCGGCTGCATCGCGGGTTGTGCCTCTCGCAGCTGGGCCAGCACAAGGCGGCGCTCGACCTCATGCACAAGCTCCAGGAAGAGAAGCCCGAGCTCTCTGGCGTCGATCCCGCGCTTTCCCGCATCTTCGAGCGGTCTGGCCAGCTGAAGGACGCCGAGGTGACGCTGGTCAAGGCGATGGGCAAAGGCGCCACCACCGAGCTGCTCGAGGCGTTGGCGGGTTTTTACGGCAGGCAGAGCCGGCTGCAAGACGCGGTGTCGCTGCTCAACGGCGCGCTCGCACGTGCGCCGCGAGACGAGGCGCTGCTCTTCGCGCTCGCTTCGGTGCACGAGAAGAAGGGCGAGTGGGCGCGGGCCATCGAGAAGATGCGCCTCATCCTCGAGAGCGACCCGAAGAACTCCACCGCGCTCAACTTCATGGGCTACACGATCGCGCAGAACGGCGGCGACCTGGTTGAGGCCGAGCGGCTGGTGCGCAAGGCCCTCGAGCTCAAACCCGAGAGCCCCGCCTTCCTCGATTCGTTGGGCTGGGTGCTCTTCAAAAAGGGCGATGCCGACGCTGGCGCCGAGCTGCTCGAGCGCGCGGTGGGCGCGGGGCCTGAAGACGCCACGCTCTTCGAGCACCTGGGTGAAGTGTCGCTCAAGCTCGGCCGCAAGGCGCGCGCGCAAGAATGTTTTGCCCGTTCACTCGAGCTGCTGCAGGCCAGCCCCGACGACGCCGAGCGCCCCACGCAGAAGACGGATCTCGAGCGGAAGTTGAAGTTGCTGTCGCCCGAACAGAAGGGCCGCTAGAACGGTCCACATGCCGAGACGTGACGAAGGCTTCTTCGCTTCGAAAGACGGAACACGACTGTTCTGGCGCTCGGAGACGACGGACGCCGAGCCGAAAGCGTGGATTGGCGTCGTGCACGGTTACGGCGATCACTGCGGCCGCTACCAGAGGCCCATCGAAGCGTTCGTGAAAGACGGCTTCGGCGTGCTGACCTTCGACTATCGGGGCCACGGCAAGGCCGATGGCGCGCGCGGCGACGTCAACGTCTGGAGCGACTACCTCGAGGATCTCAAGGTCTTCTTCTCGCGCCTGACCGACGCGGCGAAGGGCAAGCCCCTGTTCCTCGTCGCGCACTCGCATGGCGCGTTGATGGCCACCCACTTCATCGCCAACGGCGTGCCGGCGGGGCTCTCGGGCGTGGTGCTCTCGGCCCCGTTCTACGCGCTGGCATTTCAACCGCCCGCCCTCAAGCTGCTGGGCGCGAAGTTGATCAAGGGCATCTTCCCCGGCCTCAAGATCGGCAACGAACTCAAGGCCGAAGATCTCTCGCGCGACGTGAAGTGGCAGGAAGAGACGAAGGCCGACCCGCTTTACCTGCACAACACCACGCCGCGCTGGTTCTTCGAGACGCAGTCAGCGCAGCGTCAACTCGCTGGCAAAGGTCCGCAAATCTCGGTGCCGATCTTGATGATCGCCGGCACCAGCGATCCCATCGCCTCGATGCCTGCCGCGAAGGCGTTCTTCGAGACCATCGGCGCGAAGGACAAGACGTACAAAGAATACGGCGACCATCGTCACGAGGTGATGATGGAGATCGGCCGTGAGCAAGTGTGGGCCGACATCTCTTCGTGGCTTTCCAAACACCTCTGACGTACGAAGAGCCACCCAATGGCGAACACCGATCAGATCAACATCATCGGCAAGGGCATCACCATCCGCGGCAGCCTCACTGGAGGCGGTGGGTTGGTCATCGAAGGGCGCGTTGAAGGGCAGATCGCGCTCAAGAACCACCTCACGATCGAATCGTCTGGCGTGGTCGAGGCCGACATTCGAGCAGACGAGCTGACCATCAACGGCACGGCGAGCGGCAACATCGACGCTTCCACCAAGGTCTCGATCAACCAGTCGGCCAGGGTGAACGGCGACATCAAGGCCACGCGCGTGGTCATCGAAGACGGCGCGGTCTTCAACGGCTCCATCGAGATGGACGTCAAGCTGCCCGACGACATCTAAAAGCAGCACCACACATTTTTGCGCAGGGAAGGGGACATCACATGGCGAACACTGTCATCGGCTCGAGCATCACCATCGACGGCGAAATTTCCGGAGACGAAGATCTGGTCATCCAGGGAACCGTGAAGGGCAAGATCTCGCTCAAGGAGAGCCTGTTCGTGGAGGCCTCCGCGTCCGTCGAGGCCGACATCGAAGTTCAGAACGTCGAGATCACCGGCAAGGTCACGGGCAACATCGCCGCGACCGACAAGGTCGAGCTCAAGGCAGATTGCCGTGTGGTGGGTGACGTTCGAGCGCCCCGCATCCTCATTGCCGACGGCGCCAGCTTCAAGGGCAACGTCGACATGGACGTCAAGGAGCGCTGAGCGAACATGGCAGCTACCAAGGATTTTGCAGGGACGGGCGAGTCGACGATCATCGGCCCGTCGATCCTCATCAACGGCAAGCTCTCCGGTGACGAAGACCTCACGGTCCGAGGCCGGGTCGAGGGCGAGCTGAGCCTCACCAAGACGTTGATCGTCGAGCCGTCGGGCATCGTGAAGGCCAACGTTCAGGTCCGCAACGCGATCATCTCGGGCGTGGTGGTGGGCAACATCTCCGCCACCGAGTCGGTCGAGCTGACCCGTGAAGGCCGCATGGTCGGTGACATCAACGCGCCGCGGGTGATCATCGTCGACGGCGCGAGCTTCCGCGGCCGTGTCGACATGGGCAACGCAGAGCCGCGCCCCGCTTCTGAGCGCCCTGCGCAGCGCACCTCGCCCGTCTCGCGGCCGGTGGTTCGCCCCGTCGCCGTCGTGGCGCCTGTACGGGCCCAGGTCAGCGTCGCGCCTTCGCGTCAGCCCACCATGGTGGCGCGCCCCATGGGTAAGCCTCAGCCGCCCGCCGCTCCCATGATCGCCTCGAGGGGTGATCGTGAGACCAGCAAACCGGCCCCTCCTCCTCCTCCTCAGCCCGTCCTGGTCGGTGAGGCAGGCAAGAAGAAGGTCCTCCTCAAGAAGAAGAAGTAAGAGAACCGGTGACGACCATGTCGGAAGGCGTGAACAACGACACGCCAGCGACAGCTGGCGAAGAGGCTGCGGTCGGGGCTCCCACCCCGATGGTGGAGGAGCAGACTTCGCCTCCGGTCGGGGCCGCTGAACCGCCTGAGCCCGCGCAGGAAATGGCGGCTGAGGGGGAGGAAATGCCATCTCCGCCTCCGTCGGCCCCAGCGTTGCCGCAGGTGGAAGAGACGCCGGTCATTCACAAACACTTCGTCGCGCCTGCGTTGATCCCGCTGGATCGCATCGACGAAGACACCGACTTCCTGGTGCGAGACGGCTCCGAGCTCGAAGACATCGCCGGCCTTGCCACCGACATCGCGCGCCTGGGGCAGCTGTTCCCCATCGACGTACGCCTGCGCCCGCCGGATCGTTTTCAGGTCATCACCGGCTTCCGCCGCGTGTCGGCGTTGCGCTTCCTCCAGCGCGAGAAGGTGCTCGCGCGGTTGCACACCGATCTCTCCGATGCCGACGCGATGTTGATGACGCTGGCGTCGGCCATTCACTCGAAGAACGTGGGCCTCGAGTCGCTCAGCGCGATCCGCGCGGCGCTCGAAGAATCGGGCCGGCTCTCTCCTAGCGCGCGCGACATGCTCGAGAAGGCGCTCTCGTCGGGTGACGACCTTTCGCCTGAGAGCGTGGAAGAAGAAGTCGACGCCGACGAGCTGGCTGCTGACGTCACCGTTCGGCTGGGTCAGGCCAATCAGGATCTCTCGTTGCTGGCCGACGTGTTCAGCGAGCTCGACGAGACGCGCCGCGAAGAGCTGCTCAAGCAGCTGCGGTATTCGGCCGAGCTGGTCGCCTTCCTGGAGAGCAAACAGTGACGGCGCCGTCGCTGGATGTCTCGGCGGCCGCCCTCGAAGTCGATCGTCGCCGGTTGTTGGCGATGCTCACCGAGCGCTCGTACGCCAAGAAGAAGATCGTGCTCTCGAGCGGGCGCGAGTCTGACTTCTACATCGACTGCAAGAAGACCGTGCTGACCGCTGAGGGCCACTGGCTGGTGGGCACCTTGATGTTCGCGGGTGTTCGCTCTCGGTTCCCTTCGGCCATCGCCATCGGCGGCCTCACCCTGGGCGCTGACCCCCTGGCGAGCGCGGTCTCGTTGGTGAGCTTTTTGGGGCAGTCGCCCTTGCAGGCGTTCCTGGTGCGCAAAGAGCCCAAGGGCCACGGCACCGGCCAGTGGATCGAAGGCCTCAGCTCGTTGCCTGCCGGTGCACCCGTGGTGATCGTGGAAGACGTGATCACCACCGGCGCTTCCACCATCAAGGCCATCGAACGCGCGCGCGCTGAAGGCCTCGTGCCCGTGGGCGCCTTCACGTTGGTCGATCGCCAGGAAGGTGGGCTCGAGGCGATCGAGGCCACCGGCGTGCCGGTCGTCTCGTTGTTCGCGCGGAGTGACTTTCCGTGAGGTGGTTGGGCTGGCCGCTCGTGTTGGCGTTGACGGCTTGCCCCAGCGCACGCATTCCCCGCGTGCCCGGCGATCCACCGCCCGCCGTGTTGGATGCGTCGGAAGAGCGCGACTACCAGAAGGTGCTCGAGCGCCACACGGCCTCGAAGGGCGTCTACGACAACCTCGACACCAAGCTCTTCTTTCAGGCCACCTGGCTCTCGCCGGGGTTCGCCGAAGCGCGCGTGCGGCGCGAAGGGCAGTTCAAGGCGTGGCCGCCCCCTGAGCTCGAGAAGAAGCTCAGTGACGAGCGCACCCGGCTCAACGACGCGACCGAGTTCTTCTTCGCGGTGCACGCCAACGACTACCGCTTCGACGACTTCGACAAGGTGAACACCATGTGGCGCATGGTGCTGGTGGTGGGCAACGAAGAGCTGCCCCCCGTGTCGGTCGAGCGGTTGGGCCGCACCAACACCGAGATGCGCTCGTACTTCTCGTACATGGAGAGCTTCTGGGTCGGCTACCGGGTGCGATTCCCCGCGAGGCCGCTGGCGCCGGGGCAGTCGTTGCGCCTCAAGCTGGCGTCGGCGCTGGGCCAGGCAGAGCTCGCCTTCACGGCGGAGTGAGCCGCCGTGCCTGCTGAAGGGGTTCGTTCGTGGAGCTCGCGGCTGGCGCCCGCGGCCGCCTTTCAGTTCTGCTTCATCGCCTCGGTGGCGATGCTCAAGCCCGCCTCGAACGCGCTGACGCTCTCGCGCTTCAACTCGAGCGCGCTGCCGTGGCTCTACATCGCCGCGGCGGTGATCGCCGGGGGCCTCGCGCTGGCCGGTGGTGAAGGCAAGCGGCGCCGAAACCCCAGCTATCTCGTGCTCGCGGGCGCGATGACTTCAGCGGGCCTGGCCGTGGGTATGTGGTTCGAGCTGCCGCAGGTCGCGTTGGTGGCGTACCTGTTCTCTGAGGCGTTCGCGACGCAGGTCTCGCTCGCCTTCTGGGGATCGATGGGAGAAGCCTTCGATGCGCGGGAGGCTCGCAAGGCCTTCAGCTGGATCAACGGCATCGGCATGTCGGGCGCGATCGCCGGCGGTTTTCTCGCGCAAATGCTGGCGAGAACGGCGGGTGCGTTGGCGCTGATGGTGGCGGGTGCGCTGTTTCTGTTCGCCGCGGGCATCGCGTGGCGCTTTCACCGGGGTGAGGTCGAGGCGCCTTCCCGCCAGACGGCCTCAGGCCCACGCGCGGGTTGGCGTGAGGTGTTGCTGGCGCCGTACACGCAGCTGCTGGGCGTGCTGGTGCTGGGGCTCTCACTGTTGCAGCAGCTGACCGACTACATCTTTCGAGAACGTGCCGCCGACAAGCTGCTCGAGGCCGACATGGCCGAGCTGTTCGCCGCGCACCAGCTGTGGACCGGTGTGTTCTGCGTCGCCTTCCAGTTCTTCCTCGCTGAGCTGCTGCTGCGGAAGCTGGGCATTCTCAAGTACGCCGCGGTGGTGCCGGCCATGCTGGCGGCGTTGACGATCGGCGCCTGGGCGATTCCTTCGGTGTGGAGCGCCTTCGCGCTCAAGGTCTTCGAGGCCGCGTCGAGCTGGTCGTTGATGCCCGTCGCGATTCAGTTGATGTACGCGCCGCTGCCCGATCACACGCGCGACAACGCCCGGCGCACCATCGATGGGCTGGTGCGCAAGGGCGGCATGGTGGTCGCGGGCCTGTCGATCCTCGCGCTCGCCAACGTGGTGGGGCTGGGCGGCGTCTTCGTGCTCTCGTTGTTGGTCTGTGGCGGCGTAGGGTGGACCCTGTTCAAGATTCGCCCGCGCTACGTCGAGGCCGTGCACGCGCGCGTGGCCGGTCTGGAATCAGGCGGTGCCTTCGACGGCGAAGAGCGGATGTTGAGCCAGGAGCTGCTCTCGGCCTCGCCCGAACATGCGCTGCGGGCGGCTGACCTACTGGAGCGCACGGAGCTGATCTCCGAGGTGCACGTGCGCACCTTGCTTGGTCATCGGCAGGAGCGGGTGCAGGAGCGGGGGGTGATGCTGGCCGACTCGCTTCGGCTCACCGCGCTGGCCAGGCCCCTCGAGACGATCATCCTCACCGGTTCACGACGGCCGCGCGACGGGGCGATCTGGGCGTTGGCGCGGTTGGCCCCCGAGCGGGCGCGCGTGGTGCTACCGCCGCTCCTCGCCCAGCAAGACATCGGCGTGCTCACCGCGGCCATCGGCGGGTTGCTCATTCTTCCCGGGCCCGAAGACGAGCGGGCGCGCACCATGCTCAACGGCTTGGTGGGGCGCGGCATCGACGCGCCTCCTGCCGAGCGGCGTGAAGTGGCGCGCCTGTTGGGGCGGCTGGGCACGCCTGCGTCAGCGCTGTCCAAAGCGTTGGTCGGCTACCTCGATGACAGCGATCTTTCGGTGCGCCGGGTGGCGATCGAAGCGACCGGCGAAGGAAAGTACGTCGAGCTGGCGCCCCGGCTGCTGCGGTTCCTCTCGTGGCGTGACGATCGGCGCGTGGCCCGTGAAGCACTCGCGACCCTGGGCGACGCCGTGGTTCCGCTGCTGGGCTCCGCGCTCGATGATCGCAGCCGGTCTCGCTCGCTGCGTTTGCAGCTGCCGCGTGTGCTCCGGTTGATCGGCACCCAGGCGGCGCTCGACGCGTTGTTGTTCTCGAACGCCCACGACGACCCTTCGCTGCACTACCGCGTGGGCATCGCGCTGGCGCAGTTGCACGACGAGCACCCCGAGTTCGAGATCGCTGAAGAGCGGCAGCTCGAGGCGTTGACCCGGCGCAAAGAGGGCGCCCTTCGGTTGATCGAGCCCTATCGGGATTGCCGCGCGGCGCTCGGTGAAGACGCGTTGTTGACCCGCCTGCTCGCTGACCGGCTCGATCAATCGATGGAGCTCAGCTTCTGGCTGCTGGGCCTGCGCAGTGATGCGCGGGGCCTGCGCCGGGCGCACACCTTGTTGCTGGGCTCAGATACGCGCAGGCGCGCCTGGGCGATGGAGCTGGTCGACAACGTGGTCAGCCCTGAAGAGCGTGAGCTGGTGGCGCATCACGTCGATGCGCATCACCGCTCGTTGCCCTTCGGCGCGGCGGCGCGGTTTCACGATCACCTGCAGCTGTTGTGCACCTCAGACGACTTCATCTTGAAAGCCTGCGCCCGGTACGTGGGCCGCAGCACCGGGCACTGGACGAGCCCGCACCGGGAGGACGACATGAACGAGATCACGGTCAAGCGGCTGTTCGCGCTCGAGGGCGTCGAGATCTTCGCGCGCAGTGACGTCGATGACGTCGCGGCGGTTGCGGCGGTCGCGAAGGAACAGACGTTTCGCAAGGGCGCGCAGGTCTACTCGGAAGGCGATCCTGGAGACGCGCTGTACGTGATCGTCGAGGGCGCGATGGAGGCGCGGCGCGACGGCGAGGTGGTGCTGCGCATGAAGGCCAAGGAGTCTTTTGGTGAGACCTCGTTGTTTGACGGCGCGCCGCGCATCAACGAGGTGGTGGCCACGATGGACAGCAAGGCGCTGGTGATCGACCGGCGTGACTTCCTCGACCTGCTGGCCGATCGCCCCGAGCTGCTCGCGGGCATGTTCCGGGTGCTCTCCCGGCAGCTCAAGATCATGGTGGTCGAGGTGGCCAGCCGGAGGGGCACCGGTGACTACCCCGCGATTGGTGGGCCGCCTTTGCCTGATGGACAGGGCTGACCGACGGCGCGCCGTTCGCATCGAGCGCAGTCGAGATGCCACTGTGCTTCGTGCGGCAAGTGACCCCGCGACTTCGCTCGGGGGGAACGGTGTGGGAGTACCTCTGGCTCGCGGGGCAAGTGCCCCCGCGACTGCTCTCGGGGCGAACGGTGCGATCACTTCCTTGTGCGGAGGGACTAGCGTCCACATCCCCGTGAAGACCATCGCCCTCATCGCCCGACCCAAGAAGCCCGAGGCGGTCGCCGTCGCGCGCGAGCTCATCGACGCGTTCCCCGACCAACGGTTCCTCGTCGAGCCACACCTGGGCGATCCGCTCGGCATCGCCTCGACGGGCAATGAAGAGCTGCGCCAGACGGCGGAGCTGGCCATCGTACTGGGTGGTGACGGCACCTTGATTCACGCTGCCCGCGTGCTGCGCGGCCGGCCGGTGCCCGTGATGGGCGTCAACCTGGGCGCGCTTGGTTTCATGACGGAGATCCCCGTCGCCGAGGCGGTCAGCACGCTGCGCCAGGTGCTCGACGGCAAGGCGAAGATCGACTCGCGCATGAAGCTCGATTGCCGGCTCTACCGGCAAGAAGAGCTGATCCTCGAAGACGAGGTGCTCAACGACGTGGTGATCAACAAGAGCGCGCTCGCGAAGATCGCAGCTCACGAGACCTGGCTCGATGGCGCCTTCGTGGCCACCTATCTGGCCGACGGCGTCATCTTCAGTACGCCGACCGGTTCGACCGCGTACTCGCTCTCCGCCGGTGGGCCGATCGTTCATCCGTCGGTCGACTGTGTGGTGGTGACTCCGATCTGCCCGCACGCGCTGACGCAGCGGCCGATCGTGGTGCCCGGAGATCAGGTGATGTCAGTGCGGCTCGCGAGCGATCTCCAGGATGTGTACCTGACGGTCGACGGCCAGGTCGGTCACGCCCTCAAGAAGGGTGATCGAATCGAGGTGCAGAAGTCAGCGCACCGGCTCCACCTCGTGCGCAACCAACAGCTCGACTACTTCGCGATCCTTCGCCAGAAACTTCATTGGGGCGAAAGGTAGCGAGGGCCAGGGTGAGGGTGCTCAGTAAGGCAAATTCCCCGAGCCACCGCCAACGAACCCAAACGCACCAAGGTCAGGACTCGTGCGAGCGCGCGAAGCAAGATCCTTCAAACCTTTCAAAACCGAGTCACCGGCACCGACGGCAGGCGAGTTCTCACCGAGCAGATATGGCTCAGTGCCGCTCATCACGAACCCAGGCTCACCGAACACATTCTGACCACCGATCGCCTTGCACCACGTCGGCAGCAGCGACCGCGTGATCGTCAACGCCGCCGGATGATGGGGCGAATTGAACACGCAGGGCACACCCTCCGCCCGCTCCGAGATGATCGAATTCGAGACGGCGATCGTCGGCGATCGCGTCGTGGTCGCGCCCACATGAAGCGCACCACCCGTCGCCCCTTCACCGACCACCTTGTTGTCCGCGATCGTGCAAGCGAACACCTCGAGGCGCGCGGCTTCCTTCACCTTGATGCCGCCGCCTTCGACCGCCGCGTTCTGCACCACGCTCGAGTCTTCCAGCCTCAGCTCACCCAGCCCATCGACGAGAATCGCGCCGCCCTGGCGCCCCGTGTTCGCTTCGAACCGGCACCGTGACGCCTTCGCCTTGCCGTCGCGCACGTAGAGCCCGCCGCCCCCGTAGAGCGGCGCCTTGTTGAAGCGCAGCGTGCAGTCGGCCATCTCGAGCGAGCCTTCGAGCAGGCACACCGCGCCACCTGCTTCAGGCGCCGTACCTCCGACGAGAATCAGCCCCGACAGCCGCACCAATCCATCGGTGGTGATGCGAATGACCGAACCCGAGTGCAGCCCGTCGAGCACCACCTGGCCGGTGGCCAGAAGGGTGATGGGCTTGGTGAGCTCGAGGTTGACGGTGTAGCGACCCGCGGGGACCCGCAGGGTCTCATTGGGTTTGGCGGCTCGAACGGCCTGAGCGAGATCCATCGGTGCTTACTGACCGATGTCGACGCCCTGGTACAGCTTGGCGAAGTCATCGAGCTTCATCTTGAAGATGCCGTCGTTCTTGCCATCGCTGCCCGGCTCGGAGCTACCCCAGGGGTTGCGCAGTTGAACGTACTTCGCGCCGCCTTCTTCGACCGCGCCGAGCACCGTGTACACGTGCCACGCGTAGACGCCGGTGCCGTTGTAGTCGACGCCTGATTCTTTACCGTGCGTCGGGGCCGTCATCGCCTTCTGGTCGGTCGCGCCGCGCTGGATGCTGGTGAAGAGCGTGTTGGCGTCGGTGTACTTGTTCGAGGAGTAGGAGGTCGACTTGCCGGTGAGCGCGGTGATCACCTCGCCGGGGTAGCCGCCGTTGCCGATCGTCTCGTAGCCGCCCTTCCACTGCGCGTAGGCCTTCTCGAGCACGCCGACCCACAGCTCGCTGCTCTCGCGGGCCTTGCCGTAGCGGGCGCTGCCCATGCTGCTTTGCGGAAGATCGCCATCGACGGTGATCTCGACCGGCTTCATCGCGCCGCCTGAGTTCTTTTCGAAGAAACGAACGGTGTACGTGCCGTCGGCGTTCTCCTTGATGGCGTTCTTGATCGCGTCGGGGTTGGCCTGCGCGACGGCAGAGAAGGCGCCGACCATGTAGCAGTTGGCGATCGAGCCCTGCACGACGTCATCGAAGTTCACGCCGTCGACGAAGAGCTTGCCGCCCTGTACCGGCTTCCACGTGGTGTCGGTGGTGTGCTTGGTGAGCACGGTCGGGTCGGCGATCGCGCGCGGCGCGGGGGGCGCCGGGGGCTGGGTGATGTTCGCGCTGCCCAGGAAGGTGCGGAGATCGCGGCTTGCGACCGAACCGAACTTGTCGCCGTGCTGGGTAAGGAGGGTCTGCAGTTCGGCCTTCGTCTCGGCGGTGATCGGCTGCGACTTCGCCTGCGTGATGAGCGACTGCACCTCGGTGATGGAGACGCGGTTGTCGCGCAGAGCGCGGGCGATCGAGTCGCCAATCTTCGTGGGCATGGTGCAGGGCTCCTTGGGGACGAATCGAGGAAGCTAACAAACTGTGCAGAAACGAGACGTTGAACACATTGTCGCACCTCGACCCCGGTGAGTTGCGGAGGGATGCGGATACACTCGCGAAATCTCATGCGCCGCGTCGTTCTCTTGAGTGTTTTCGGACTGTTGTGCGCCTGCCCCGGGCCAGTGGCGAATCCCCCCGCGGGCAGGTGTGCCGGCGTGAGGTGCACCGGGTCAGACCTGTGCAACTCGCAGACGGGTCAGTGTGAAGCGGCGCCGGTCGATGCGGGTGCCGACGCGGGCCGGCCCGACGCGGGTGTGGATGCCGGGTTCGACGCAGGTGTTTTCGACGCAGGGTTCGATGGAGGAATCGACGCCGGCACCGACGCAGGGCTCGATGCAGGGCAGGACGCCGGAGCGCTCGACGCGGGGTGCGCTTCCGACCAGGAATGTCTGGGCGTGCAGCGCTGCGAGCCGCTGACGCGCACCTGCGTGGACTGTTTTCTCGACGCGCAATGCCCGTCGTCCGCGGTGCCCGTCTGTGACGTGCGCACCCATGGGTGCGTGGGCTGCGTGTCGACGGCTGACTGCGTGAACCCCACGCCGATCTGCGAGGCGCAGCAATGCCTGCCGTGCAGCACGAGCGCCGAGTGCGGGCCCGGCCGTGAATGCAACCTGGGCACAGGCGAGTGCAACGCGCTCAACGACACCTGTGCTTCGGCGCGCGTGCTCCTGCCCTCAGGCACGGGGACGAGCTCCATTTCCTCTGAGCCGGGGCAGGGCATCGACGACGCCGCGGGCACCTGCAACGCCGCGGGGCCTGAGCTCGTCTACACCTTCACCACCAGCACGCTTCAGTCGCTCACGGTCTCGGTGGCCCCGTCGTTGGGGAGCCTCGCGCGGCCGGTGGTCTTTCTGCGTTCAGGCTGCGCCGGGGCTCAGCTGGGCTGTGATTTTCCTGCGAGCGGCTCGGCAGGCCTCTCGATCACCTCGTTGCCCCCGGGCACGTACTTTCTCTTCGTGGAGTCGGCGAACGGCGCGCCCGGCCGGGTCTCGGTGACGGTCTCGTTGCAGCCGCCCTCGACCAGCTCTTCGAATGACACCTGCGCCAGTGCCACCGCGCTCGCGGTCAATGGCAGCAGCGTGACGCGCTCGGTGGTGGTGGGGAACACGCTCATCGCGACCAACGAGCTCACCACCGAGCCTTCGTGCAGCGAAACGGCGCGACTTGCCGGCCCCGATCTCGTCTACAGCTACACCCTGAGCGCGCGCAGCAACGTCACGGTGATCGCCCGGCCGATCTCGGGCTCCACGCTGTATCCGGTCGTCTCGATTCGCACGCCGTGCCTCTCGCCGAACGTCGAGAGCGCGTGTCAGGCGGCCTCAGCGGCGGTGGCAGTCCAGGCGGGCGTGCAGGGGCAAATGCCGGGCACGTACTTCGTGAAGGTCGACTCGGCGGGCGGCACCACCGGCGCCTTCCAACTCGAGATCGACGCCCAGCCCACCGTCGACAACGACACCTGCACGGCGCCCACGCTCCTCACGTTCAGCGGCTCATCGGCCACGGGTCTGGGCGATACGACCTGGGCGACGAACGGAAACGTGCTGGGCGATTTGACGCCGAGCTGCAGCGATTCTGCGCGGGGCACCGGGCGTGACGTGGTGTTCAGCTACACGTTGGCCGAAGCGCAAGACGTGACCATCTCGGTCACTCCGACGGGCGCGAACCCGACCTTCAGGCCCGTCGTCTCGGTGCGCGCGGCGACGTGCGGCGATGCGAGCCGGGCAGGGGAACGAGGCTGCGTCTCCCCCCTGGCGCCCACCCAGGGCCTTCTCTCACTCCTCAATCAGCCCGCCGGCACGTACTTCGTGTGGGTCGATTCAGCGGCCGACACCAGCGGGCCGTTTCAGCTCGAGGTGGTCACCGCGGCTCCCACGCCGCCGCCTGCGAATGACTCGTGCGCTGCGCCTGAGGTGCTCGTATTCACCGGTGACGTGGCCACGGTGAGCGGCTCGACGTTGCAGGCGGCCAACGACAACTATGCGGGCGACGTTTCTCCGACGTGCAGCCCCAGCGCGAAGCAGAGCGGGCGTGACCTGGTGTACCAATTCACGATTGCCCAGCCGCACGACGTCAGCTTGAGCCTCACCCCGGCCTCGGGCTCGTCGCTCATTCCCGCGCTCTATGTGCGCCGCACCAATTGCATAAGTCAGCTGCTCTCCGACGAGGTGGTGTGTCTCAACCAGGTCGGTGGCGTCGCGACGCAGCAGACCAACCTCGCCGCGGGCACGTACTTCGTGTTCGTCGATTCTTCGGGCGGGACGTCGGGTGCGTTCACCCTGACCGTGACCCGCAGCGCACCGACCACCGCACCTGCGAACGATGATTGTGCGGGTGCACAACCGTTGAGCTTCACCAACAACCTCGCGACCGTCTCGGCCACCACGTTCGGGGCGAGCAACTCGAACTCGCCCACGCACAACGCACCTTCGTGCGGCACCGACTTCATTCCCCGGCGGTTCGGCCGCGATCTCGTCTACTCGTACACGCTGACCTCCGCGCAAGACGTCGACGTCACCGTGACCCCGGCCGCGGGGAGCGCGTTGGTGCCCACGCTCTACGTGCGCTCACCGAACATGTGCACCAGCTTCAGCGCAGGCTCCGAGCTGGCCTGCGTGGCCGAGTCGTCCGCGCGGCCGCTGCGCATCTCTCTGCCCAATCAGGTCGCGGGGACCTACTTCCTGTTCGTCGACTCGAACTCCTACGCCACCGGTGCATTCACGCTGACCGTCACCAAGCGCCCGGCCACCTTGCCGCCAGCGAACGACACCTGTGCTGCACCGGTTGCGGTGTTGGCAGGCCCGACTGGAGTGACCGGAGACACTTCTGGCGCGACGGACAACTACTCGTCGCTGACTTACTCGGCTGCGTGCCGGCGTTCGTTCTTCGACGCGCGCGATCTCGTGTACCAGTACACCGCGACGGCCACCGGCACGGTGACTGCCACCGTCTCTCCCGAAGCCAACTTCGACGCGGCGTTGCTGCTCCTGCAACCGACCTGTGGTGCAGCGCAATGCGTTCGCTTCGCAGATGCGGCAGGGGCCGGCGTGCCTGAGTCGTTCGTGTTCTCCGTCACGCAGGGCCAGACCTACTTCCTCGTGGTCGACGGCTGGAACAGGGAAGTGCCCAACACCTTTGGCCGCTTCACCCTGACGGTGCAGCCTTGAGATTGCTGTGCCTCGTCGCGCTCGCCTGCACGGCCTGCGGAGTGGACGCGACGCTCACGACCGAAAAGCCAGGCTACCAACCGGGCGAAGCGGTCACCTTGACGCTGACCAACCGCTCGCTGGCGAGGCTTGGCTACAACCTGTGCTTCGTTGAGCTGCTCGCGCCCGAAGGTACCGCCGTGGCCCATCCCAGGGATGGAACGGCTTGCGCCGCCATCCTCGAGTTCCTCGAAGGCGGGCGCTGGATCACGGGGACGTCGCGGCCTCTGCCTCCTGGCTTGCCGGAAGGCCACTATCGCTACCGAACTGAGCTCGAGGGGCCCGATGGTGCCCGTGAAACGCTCGAATCGACGCCGTTCCTCCTGACGCCGTAGTCAGTAGTGCGGCGGCCGCTCGGTGACGCTCGCGTCGACCAGGCCCGGGTCACCCTTGAGGCGCTCCCTGACCTGCCGGTAGCCGTCTTTGAGCGCATCGAGCTCTTGTTGCTGGCGCCACATCACTTCGGACAGGTCGGACAGCATCTTTTCGAGGTGCGCGCACTTCACTTCGAGGTCTGCGAGCCGGGTCTCGGACATGACAACGCCTATATGACAGGTCCGGCCCGCTCACGGACCCAGTCGGTGCGTGCAGGCACGGTCAACGCGTGTTAATGCCACCCTTTCCGTTCCCGTTCCCAAGAGCGCCCATCAGTGACCGACTCAGCTGTGACGATGCTGCCCCCCGACGATGGATCCTGGCTGAAGACTCTCAAGGCAGAAGTTCTGCCGCAGACCTTCAAGAAGGGCAGGCAGTACGCAGAGGCGCGCCGCGTCTCTGGCCTCGCACGCACCGACGTGGGCATCGCTGCCACCGTGACGGGCAGTGAAGGGCAGAAGTACTCCGTGCAGCTCGCCCCCAACGAGGGCGCCATCGAGTCGATGTGCAACTGCGCAGCGTGGAACAAAGACGGCGCGCACTGCCAGCACGTGGTGGCCGCAGGTCTGGTCTACCTGGCCCGCGTTCGCGCGAAGGCCGAGATCGAGGGCGTTCCCGCGGCGCCTGCTGACGGCGCCAGCCCCGCGACCGCTGCGGAAGAAGAGCCGGCCACCGACGAGGCAGCCGCCGCTGAGCCGTCGCCTGACGCGCCCCCCGGGCTGGCCAAGCTCGAGAACTGGCTCGGTCTCTCCGCCCAGTCGGATCTCGAGTTCCACTACCGCCTGACCCCCACGCCTTCCACCACCGGTGGCCGTGTCTGGATCATCGACGTGCGCCGCGCCGATCAGGCGGCCAAGGGCCCGGTGCAGGTCAAACGCATTCTCACCGCGGGCACGCGCATCTCGCCGGCCGACGAGCGGGTGCTGGCAAAGCTGGCCGAACACGAGGTGCGCTACGACTCGAAGGTGGTGCTCAACGACGAGGAGCTCGCTGACCTCTTCGACGTGATGCGCTCGCGCCGGGTGATCTACCGCGGCACGGCGCTCAACTTCCCCACCGAGCCCGCGCGCCCGATCATCCGCCTGCAGAACTCGCCCGAGGGCGCCGTCGCCCGCATCGAGATCGCGATGCCCGACGAGTCGTCGGTGCCGCTCAAAGACACCGTGATCCTCTGCGGTCAGCGCACCTGGGCGCTGCTGGGCCAGAACGCGTGGGTGCTCGATCCCGACTTCCCCGCGCGCCTGCTGCGCAAGTGGTTGCTCGAGCCGACGATGTCGTTCCCTCCTGCGCAGCTCGATCGGGTGCTCTCGTTCTTCGCCGCGCACCTGCCGCGCTTCCGCCTGTCGTTGCAGGCCGACGGCATCGAGGTCGACGACACCACCGAGCCGAGCTTCCTGCTCACCGTCGAGGGCCGCCCTGACTACGTGAAGGCGCAGCTCGCCGCGCGGTACGGCAAGGCCGTCACCGTGCCCGTCTCGTCGAGCGCGCAGCACCTCGGCTACGCCAGCGGCCTGACCGAAGAAGGCCGCAAGCTCTTCCTGCGCAACGAGGTGCTGGAGCGCGCCGCGGGCCGTCAGCTGGTCGAGCGGCGGTTCCGCTTCGACGAAGCGAGCATGAGCTTCGAGGCGCACGGCGACGCGGCGATCGACTTCTGGGCGCGCGGCCGCAGTGAGCTGCCCAAGTCGTGGGAAGTGTTCGCGGCTTCACCGCCCAGGGTGACGATGCGCCCGAAGCTCAAGCCGAAGATCCGCGTCAACATGACGGCGGTGAACTGGTTCGATCTCGACGCAGAGTTCACCAGCGAAGATCAGAGCGTCGACCTGGGCGCGGTGCGCATGTTCCTCGACTCGGGCCGCAAGTTCATCCCGCTCAAGGACGGCAGCTTCGCGGAGGCCGACGTCGAAGAGCTCAGGCGCGTCGCCACGCTGCTGGAAGAAGCGGGCGCGATGCCCGGCAAGACGCGCACGCGCCTGCCGCTCTTCCACGCCACCGCGCTCGACCTGCTCGCCACCCTCGGCGACGTGGAGATCGAAGGCAAAGCCAAGCGCGCGATGGCCGAGCTGCGCGAGATCGACGGCATCCCCCCGGTGAAGGCGCCCGAGGGTTTGAACGCCGAGCTGCGTCACTACCAGGAGGCCGGCCTCTCCTGGCTCTGGTTCATCTACCGCCACGGGCTCTCCGGCGTGCTCGCCGACGACATGGGTCTTGGCAAGACCGTGCAGGCGCTGTCCCTGATGCTCAAGATCAGAAAAGAGCAGGGTCAGGCGCCCAGCCTGGTGGTCGCGCCGACCTCAGTGCTCCCCAACTGGGAGCGCGAGATCGAACGCTTCACGCCCGAGCTGACCTACGTCACCTGGCACGGGGCCGATCGCCGCGACAACATCGAGAAGCTGCAGAACGTCGACCTGGTGCTGACGAGCTACGCGCTCATTCGCCGCGATCTCGAGGAGCTCAAGAAGCTCAACTTCCGCACCGTCATTCTCGACGAAGCGCAGAACATCAAGAACGCCGACTCAGCCACGGCCCAGGCCTGCAAGGCGGTCGGTGGTGAACACCGCATCGCGCTGACGGGCACGCCGCTCGAGAACCGCCTCACCGAGTTGTGGAGCCTCTTCGACTTCCTCATGCCCGGCTTCCTCGGCAACGCCGAGAGCTTTCACGAACGGTACGAGCACCCCATCACGGTGCAGGGCGACACCGAGACGCGTGACCGCCTCAAGAAGAAGATCCACCCCTTCATCATGCGGCGCCTCAAGAGCGAGGTGGCCAAAGACCTGCCGCCCAAGACCGAAGTGGTCACCTGGGTCGACATGGATACGGGCCAGCAGGCGCTGTACCGAGAGGTGTTGGAAGAGAGCAAACGCAAGGTCTACGACTCGATCGACAAGCTCGGCTTCAACAAGTCGCGCATCTCGATCCTGTCGGCGCTGATGAAGCTGCGGCAGGTCTGCTGTGATCCCCGGTTGCTCAAGTTGCCCCCGGGTACCGCGCTGCCGCCTTCCGCCAAGCTCGAGCGGTTCTCAGAGCTCGTCGACGAGCTGGTGCGCGAAGGCCACCGCGCGCTCATCTTCAGCCAGTTCACCGAGATGCTGGAGATCCTCACCACGCAGGCCGACGAGAAGCAGCTCAAGTACCTCTACCTCGACGGCCGCACCAAAGACCGCATGGCCAAGGTCGACGCGTTCAACGACCCGGCGGGGCCGCCCGTGTTCTTCATCTCGCTCAAGGCGGGTGGCACGGGCCTCAACCTCACCGCGGCCGACTACGTCATTCACTACGATCCGTGGTGGAACCCGGCCGTGGAAGATCAGGCCACCGACCGAACCCACCGCATCGGTCAGACGCGCGCGGTGTTCTCCTACAAGCTCATCACCCGCGGCACGGTCGAGGAAAAGATCCTCGGGTTGCAGCAGCGCAAGCGGGAGCTGGCGGCAGGCGTGCTCGGCACCGACGCAGACGTCGGCAAGGCGCTCACCGAACGCGACGTGGAAGACCTCTTCAAGTTCGAGCACTGATGCAAGTGCGCTGAAATCTCTTTGGTTTTCAGCCCCGATTCCTTCACTTGTCGGTGACTACTGATAGGGTGTTCAGTATCTCCGAAGGAGGGCAACGGGATGCTGATCACACTGAGACTGAAGAACTTTGCGGTGGTTGAAGAGGCTGAGGTGGGCTTCGGCCCGGGCCTGACCGTGTTGACCGGTGAGACCGGCGCGGGAAAGTCGATCCTCATTGATGCGTTGGGTTTGCTGGTGGGCGGCCGGGCGGAACCCGACATGATCCGCAGCGGGGCCGACGAGGCGGTGATCGAGGGGCTGTTCGAACGCTCCGAGGTGCTGGCCACGCGCTTGAGCGAACTGGGCCTGCCGGATGACGGGCCTGAAGTGAGCGTGCGGCGTGCCTTCGGGCGACAGGGTCGGGGCCGGGTGCACGTCAATGGTGCGCTGGTCACGGTCGGGGTGCTGCAGCGGCTGATGAAGGCGCAGATCGACATCGCCGGTCAGCACGAACACATGGCGCTGCTCGATGCGGGGCAGCACCTGGGGCTGGTCGATCGATTCGGCGAGCTGCTCGAGGCGCAGGTGATGACGGCGTACCGCGCGGCCTGGGATCGGCTGCGCGATGCCAACGCCCGGCTGCAGGGGCTGGGGGGAGACGAGAGCCAGGTGGCGGGGCGAATCGACTTCCTCACCTTTCAACTCGAGGAGATCGAACGGGTGGCGCCCAAGCCGGGCGAAGATCTGCTCCTCGAGGTTGAGCGGAAGCGCCTTGCCTCGTCAGAAAAGCTGCGTCACGGAGCGGGCAGCGCGGAAGAGCTGATCGCGACCCGCGATGCTTCGGCGACCGAGCTGCTGGGGCGCGCCTTCCAGCTCGTGAGTGAAGCAGAGAAGCTCGACCCCTCTCTGGGGGCGGTGCGAGAGGCGCTCTGGCGCACCCGGGCCGAGTTGGAGGAGGCCTCACACTCCTTGTCTCGCTACCTGAGCGGGCTCGACTCGGACCCCAAACGGCTGGAAGAGGTCGACGATCGCCTCGACGCCATTCGAAGGCTGTGCCGAAAACACGGCGCCACGCTCGAAGGCGTGCTGAACAAACGCACCGTGCTCACCGCCGAGCTCGACGAGCTGGTGCACCGCACCGAACGACGGGCCGAGGTCGAAGTGGAACGGCTCGAGGCCGAAGCAGACGCGACGGCGGCGGCCTCGAAGCTCACCGCTGCGCGCAGGTCGGCCGCGGGCAAACTGACCACCACCGTGATGGAGGGGCTGGAGCGCCTGGCCATGGGCCGGGCCCGCTTCGAGGTGCACCTCGAGACGGCCGCCCTGAGTGGGGCAGGGGCCGACGCGGCGCAGTTCCTCTTCAGCGCGAACCCGGGAGAAGCGGTGCGCCCGCTGGCGAAGGTCGCCTCGGGTGGTGAAGCCTCTCGGGTGATGCTGGCCATGAAGGCGGCGCTCGCGGGCAGCGATGCGTGCGTCTGTTCGGTCTTCGATGAAGCCGACGCAGGCATCGGCGGGGCGGTGGCCGACGTGGTGGGCCGCCTCATCAAGGACATCTCGGGTCACCGGCAGGTGCTCTGCATCACCCATCTTCCCCAGGTGGCCGCCCACGCCGACGCGCACCTGCGCATCCAAAAGGGTGAGGTCAAGGGAAGAACCCGCTCGGTGGTGCAGGCCCTGGATGCCGGCGGTGACCGCACCCGCGAGCTGGCGCGCATGCTGTCGGGGGTCGAAGTCACCCGGGAAGCCCTGGGAGCGGCCGAAGCCCTGCTTCGATCCGCCCTGCGCCACGTGAAGCCAAAGCGCAACCGGAAGAAGCAGGTCGAGGTTCAGCGACGCAGCGCGTGAGGTCGCGTGAAAGAGGTTTGTTGCCGGGTGCCGCTGGTGCGCCTAACCTCCGCGCCGTGTCGAAGACGGCTGGCGCGCGACTGAAAGCAGTTTCGGCTGGGCTCACCGACGTAGGTCGGAAGCGCAACCACAATGAAGACAGCTACCTCATTGACGAGGAGCTGCAGCTCTATGTGGTCGCCGACGGTATGGGTGGGCATGCAGGCGGCGGTACAGCCTCGCGCATTGCGGTCGAGACGATCGATCAGCAGATGCGTGGGGCGAAGAAAGCGCCTGAGGATCCTTTCGGACCCGAAACCCCACTCCAGGATTCACCCCTGCCTGAGTTCCTCCGCGGTGCGGTGGAGCGGGCCTGTGCGGAGATTTTCAAAGCCGCCCAGGAAGACCCACGCCTCGCAGGCATGGGTACCACCGTCATCACGTTGTGCATCAAGGGTGAGAACGCCTTGTTTGCGCACGTCGGTGACAGTCGGGCGTACCTGGTGCGGGGCGATCTGATTCAGCAGGTCAGCGAAGATCATTCGCTGGTCAATGAGCAGATCAAAGCGGGGATGATCACCCCCGAAGAGGCCAAACACTCCCGCTACAAGAACATCATCACCCGCTCTGTCGGCTTCGAAGAAGAAGTCCAGGTGGACGTGATGGGCGTGATCGCGCGGCCGGGCGACTTCTTCATCCTGTGCTCTGACGGTCTGGCGAACCTCGTCGAGGACAAAGAGATTCAACAGGTCGTCTCTTCGAACCCGCTCAAAGACGCTCCCCGGAAGCTGGTGGAGCTCGCCAACGAGCGCGGCGGCGACGACAACATCACGGTCATCGTGGTGACCATGGTCGAAGCGTAAGTACGAAGAAAAGCGAGTTTTCAGTTGCGTCAGACCGACCTGATCGACGAGGGTCGCGCGGTTTGACGCCCCCTTTTCTGGGGTGTTCGCCAGCCCAAGGGGAATGAGTGTCCTCGAACGAGAGCTTCACCCTCATCGTCGTTCCGGATCGTCACGCGGAGGTGAAGCGGTATCACCTGCGCAAGATCTTGGTTTATCAGGCGCTAGGTGCCGTCGCATTCCTGATCTTGATCGGGCTTGGATTGACGGGCCACTATTTCAACGTGGTTTCTGAAGCGCGCGAGAACCCGTCGCTGCGTGACGAGAACCTCAAGCTCAAGAGTGAGCTGGCGGTCATCCGGGAGCAGCTTGCGCACGTCGGCCAGACCCTCGACCGCGTCGAGCGTTTCGATCAGAAGCTGCGCGCCATCACGCTGCTCAGCGACCCCCAGCGCAACCTCGCCATGGGCCCCACCGAGCAGCAGCCGCTCGCCGCCGCAGGTGAAAATCAGTTCGTCCGCAGCAAAGACAGTGAAGGCCCTCAGATGCTCGCGCAGAAGCTCGAGAAGCTCTCGGCCGAAGCCACCCGCCAGGAGCAGAGCCTGCAGGAGCTGCAGGCCTACTTTCAGGATCAGAAGTCGCTGCTCGCTTCGGTTCCTTCCATCTGGCCCACCCGAGGTTGGGTGACCTCTGACTTCGGTTCGCGGCTCGACCCGTACACCTCGGAGCGCGTGATGCACGCGGGCCTCGACATCGCTGGCCCCCACGGCAAAGAGATCGTCTCGCCTTCTGACGGCACGGTGGTCTTCGCCGGTCTCGAAGGTGGGTATGGCAACGTGGTGGTGCTCGACCACGGCTACGGCATCAAGACCCGTTACGGCCACCTGGCGTTCATCAAGGCGAAGTCGGGTGAGCGCGTGAAGCGCGGCGACATCATCGCGGCGATGGGCAACACCGGCCGCTCGACGGGCCCGCACCTTCACTACGAAGTGCGCGTCAACGGCATCGCGCAGAACCCGCGCAAGTTCATCCTCGACGAGTGGTGAGTTGAAGCGCAGCTCGCACCCAGAAAGACTGTTGAAATTGGTGCCTCGACTCCGCTCGGCACGAACGGAACCGGCCGAAATCCGTTCAGCCCGAGCGAAGTCGAGGGGGTACTTCAACAGTCTCCCAGAGAGAGAGGGAGTTCACCTCTTCATGCTACGGCTGCAGGCATGAAGATGGTCGACGTCGGTGACAAAGAGAAAACCCAGCGAGTGGCCATCGCCACCGGCCGGGTGCGCATGAGCCCCGCTGCGCTCAAGAAGATCCGCTCCAACACCGTTGAAAAAGGCGACGTCATCGGCGCCGCGCGCATCGCAGGCATCATGGCCTCCAAGCGCACGCCCGATCTCATTCCCCTGTGCCACCCGATCAGCCTGTCGGGGGTCGAAGTCGAAGTGCAGGCCACCAAAGGCGCGGTCGAAATTCGCGCCACCGTGAAGACCGTCGACCGTACCGGCGTCGAGATGGAGGCGCTCACCGCGGTCTCCGCCGCGGCCCTCACGGTCTACGACATGCTCAAATCCACAGACCGCGGAATGGTGATCGAAGCCATCGGGCTGGAACACAAGAGCGGCGGCCGCTCGGGTCTCTGGTCGCGCGGCAAGGAGAACACCCGATGATCGCCCTGGCTCTGGTCCTCACGCTCGGTGCTTTCGAGCCCGAAGCGCTGCTCCCTGGAACCCCGCGGGCCCTCAAAGGCCACACCGACGGGGTCATCGCCATCGCCTTCAGCCCCGACGGGTCCTCCCTGGCCAGCGCCAGCCGCGACAAGACGGTGAAGATCTGGAACCTGAAGACCGGTGAGGCCGTGCGGACGATCGCCGGCGCTCAGGGGCAGCTCTCCTCGGTGGCTTTTTCCGCCGACGGCAAGCGGCTGGCGATAGGCGACGTGGCGCTGTTCGTGCGCATCGTCGACGTCGCCACCGGCGAGCAGCAAAAAGCCATCGCGCACCCCGACGCCGTGGGTGAGCTCGCCTTCAGCCCCGATGGTACCGCCCTGGCTGTCGCGGGCCTGGGAGACAACGGCGCGGTCTACGAGCTGGCCAAAGACACGAAGAAGTTCGAGTTCCGCGGGCGCACGGCGCGCTTCGCGGCAGACGGCAAGACGCTGCTCATCTCGAGTGCGAATGGCTCATTTTCGCTGCTCGACGCGAAGACCGGCAAGGCCCGGAAGACGGTGAAGACGCCCAACGAGCTGCCGCTGACCACCATGACGGCCTCTGGCACCACCATCGCCTCGTGGACCGCCAGCGGCATCGACGTGAGGGTGTGGAACGACGCGGGCAAGCCCATCACCCTGCTGAAGGGCCCGGTCGCCGAGGTCGATCGCCGGAAGAGCCGGGTCACCAGCGTCGGCCTGCTACCCGACGGCAAGCGGGCGATCGTGGGCGGGGGCGATGGTCTGGTGCGCTTGTGGAACATCGAGAAGGCGGCGGTCGAGCAGATCTGGCCTTCTGAGAGCACCACGGTGGCGGTCTCGGCCGATGGCGTGTGGCTGGCGGTCGCCGATTCCGGGTTGGTGAAGCTGTGGAAGGTGCCCTGACGTCACGTCTTCCAGGCGTCGTAGAGCAGCGCTGCGAGCACGAGCGCGTGGGTAATCTGCCCTTCGCGCACCAACCGAGGCAGCTCGGCGCGAGGCACCAGCACCACTTGAATGTCTTCGCTCCCGTCTTGTTTCCCGTCGTGCACCTTCACGCAGTTTTCCGCGAGGAAGCTGTGAAGCCGGTTCACCAGGATGGCGGGGTTGGGGTGCGAGAGGCCCAAAGAGGTGACGCGCGCGGGCCGAAAGCCGGTCTCTTCTTCGAGCTCGCGGGTTGCCGCGGTGAGCGCGTCTTCACCCGGGTCGAGCATGCCCCCGGGGATCTCGAGGGTGTTGCTCCAGGTGCCGAAGCGAAACTGGCGTACCAGCACCACCTCGCCTGCCGCCGTCACGGGGATGACGTTGACCCAGTCGGGCGCGTCGATCACGGTGCGGATGTAGGGGTTGCCGTTGCGCGGATCGGTCACGTCGAGGGTGCGGGTCCTGAAGATCCGGTAGTCCCTCTCGGATCGCACCGCGACCTGTGTCCACGGGCGGGGAGCTTCGTCGGCCATGGGTTGCTTGTAGCGCGCAGCCCGCTGCCGTGGAGTATGAACAGGTCATGACGCCGCTCGAAGCCGCAGCGTCCGTCGTGCTCCTCGAGTTCCAGCGGTCGTACGGGCTGGGGTTCGTGGCGCCGAACGGTCGCATCGTCACGTGCTTTCACGTGGTCGCCGATGAGCCAGAGATCGTCGCGCACCTGGCCGATGGTCGAGTGCTCCCGGTGCAGGCGGTCTGCGCGCTCGATAGCCGGCGCGATCTCGCGGTGCTCGACGTCGGCCTGCTCGACGCCACGCCGGTGAAGGCGGCCGGGGCCAAACTCGCGGAAGAGGGCCAGCCCGTCTACGTGTTCGGCATGGTCAGCGGCGAAGGCCGGGCGCGGTGGGTCGACGTGCAGCTCTCGGCGGTGCAGGTGGTGGGTGCTTCGCTCACGGTCTACTCGCTGTCTGGCGAAGTGCCGCCCGACGCGTCGGGGGGGCCGCTGGTGGGCGCCGATGGCACGGCGCTGGGCGTGGTGACGGTGGCCGAGACCGATGAAGGTGTGGTGACGCTGGGGGTGCCGTGGAAATACCTCGAGCCGTTGTTGCGCCAGAACCAGGAGCTCCCGCTCAGCGTGCTCTCGGCCGAAAACCGGAAGCCGCCGAGGCGTGAGGTGCCTGAACACCCGCTCTCGCTGCTCGAAGGCTCCGCGGCCGCGGGCCTCGAGGTGGTCACCGACACCATCGCCGAGGCCATTCGCCTGGGCGCGCCCGCGTACAACGAGGGCGACGTCGCGCGCTGCTATTCAATCTACGCGCAGACGGCGAAGAAGCTGATCGACACGCGCGATGACTGCGCCGGCGTGCAGACCGTGCTGCGAGCGGGGCTGGCCCGCGCCTCCGCGCTCAAAGAGGTCGATCACCAGGCGTGGGCGATGCGCGACGCGTTCGACGGCTTGTTGCTGGTGATCGAGAAGTACCTGCGCACGAGCCTGACGCCCCCACGGAAGGCGGGGAAGCTCCCGTTGAAGAATTGAGCCGCGCAGCGCTGTTCGTTCTGTTGGCGGGCTGTATCGCTCCTCAGCCGAACCTGCTGCCTCCCTCGGGTGACTGCGTCACGGTCTTCGTGCACGGCTACAAAGGCGCGTTCCTCGAGACGCAGAGCGGCGAGCTGGCGTGGATCTCCGTGGGCGCGGCGCTGAGCAAAGGCGAACGGTCACTCGCGTTGCCGTTCTCGGGTCAACGCGAGGGGCTGCGGTTCGGAGCGCTCAAACCCGCGGGCCCGATGACGCGCCTGACGGTGATTCCGTTCATCTTCGAAGAGGAGCTCTACGCGAGCTGGATGAGCTGGGCGAAGGGCGCGCTGCCCGGGTTCGTCACGTACGCCTACGACTGGCGCCTCGACATCCGCGAGAGCGGGGCGGGCTTGTGCACGTTCATTCAGGGGCTGGGTCCGCGGAAGCGCGTGCAGGTGGTGGCGCATTCGATGGGCGGGCTGGTGACGTTGCAGTGCCTGCGACGTGGGCCCGACGCGGTGAAGGCGGCGGTGACGAAGGTGGTGTTCGTGGGCACTCCGTTTCGGGGTGGGCCGGGGCAGTGGGACGATCTGCAGCTCGGCACCAAAACGTCGGCGAACACGCAGCTGCTCTCGGCCGAGGCGCTGCTGACCATGCCGGCCGCGTGGCAGTTGTTGCCGGCCGAACCTGAGTTCTTCTTCGACGAGCGGGGCGCACGCAGAGCTCTGCCTGCCTACGACGCGTCGACCTGGTTCAAGGGGAAGTGGGGCGTGTTCCAAGACCCGTCGCTGGCGAATGATGCGGCGTATCGGCGGCAGCTAGAGGAGCGGCTCGAGGCGCACCGGGCTTTGTGGGTGAGCCTTTCTGATGAGGCGGGTCCTGCTCCGAGGTGGGAGGCGATGGCGGTGGTCGGGAAGGGGCGGCCGACCGTGAATGGGTGGACGGTGAAGGCCGATGGCCGCTTCGATTTTTCGCGGCCGTTGCGGGGTGATGGTGATGGTTCAGTGCTGGCGGAAAGTGCGCTTCCGCCCCGGCCGATCAAGGCGACCATCGTCGAGACCACGGGTGAACACACCGCGATGCTTCGGCTCGAGGAAGTGCAGACGGTGATCGCGGATTTTCTTCGGTGAGCCCTCTCCCCGACCCTCTCCCCCGCGGGGGGAGAGGGAGATTCACCCCTTCAGCGCCGAGCTGATTCTCCGCGAGCAGCAGCGCCGCCCACAGGTTGCTGCGCCAGTGCCGCGCCGGCCTTTTCGGGCAACCGCTCAGCCGGCGGGCTGGTCTTCGAGGAGAGCCTTGAGTTTTTGAAGACTCGTCGCGAGGTTTTCGGCCAGTCGCGCCTCCACGAAGTCGCGGAAGAAGCCCCCCATGATGGGCGGGAGCGTGCCTTCATCGATCCAGGTCACCCGCGTCGACTGGCCTTCTGCCGTGAAGGTCAACGAGGCGTGCGCGTTCACGATCACCGACTCGATCGATTCATCCAGCTCGATGCCTCTTTGCGGATCGGAGGCGACGATCACCACCTGGCCTCGCCCCATGGTGGGGCCCAGCCACAACCAGCGGGCGCCCACGCCGTCATGCGGGCCTTCGTAGGTGTTGCGCAGCAGCGGGTCGATCGTGCGGTTCCACACCGACCAGTCTTGCCAGCGCTTCAGGTCGAAGAGCAGCGCGTGGATCTGCGCGGGCGAGGCGGCGATCACCACGTGCTGCTCCACTCTCCAGGTGCGGGGGAGCGCGAAGCCGACCCCGAGCAGCACGAAGGTCGCAACGACGAGGCTGATGGAGAACTTCTTGATCACGGCCGCTGCGCTCTATGCCAGACAGACGCCATGGCGCGCTACGACGCATCGTCAGCGGAGATCGTCGTGTTGAGCTTCAAGGAGGGTCTGCTCTCCGCGGTGGCCCACGATCTGAAGCTCAAGGCGACGAAGTTCACGCTCGAGGTCGAGGGTCATTCGGCTCGGTTGGAGCTGGAGGCTGCCTCGCTGCGCGTGGTCAGCGCGATGAAGGAGGGGGTCGAGGCGCCTTCGATGCTCTCCAACTCGAAGTTCGGGGAGATCGAGAAGAACGCGACTCACGAGGTGCTGCAGTCACAGCGCTATGGGTTGATTCAGTTCGTCTCGACCGAGGTGACCGAGCGCGCGGTGGTGGGCGCGTTGACCCTGCACGGCCAGACTCACGAGGTGCGGGGGACTCGCTCGGGGAACAGCGTCGAGTTTCGGGTTGACCAGAGACGATTTGGCATCAGGCCTTTCAGCGCGATGTTCGGTGCGCTCAAGGTCAAGCCTGAGGTGGTGGTGGTGGTGAAAGTGGGCCCCTCACCCTGACTCACTTCGTTTGACGGCCGGGCGGATCAACGTGTGCTCGTCGTCGTCATGTTCTGAGGCCATCGTTTGCAGCCGTTGGTTCGTGACTCGCAGTCGACGAGACAGCTCGCGGCAGATGTTCTGGAGCACCATCACGTAGCCCGGCACGTCCTGCTGGTAGAGCGTGTAGAGGTCGCGGTTGCTCAAAGAGAACAGCAGCGACGGCTTCTGCGCCACCACGCTGGCCGACCGTTTCTGAATGTCGATGAGCGTCATCTCGCCGAAGAACTCGCCAGGCCCCATGCGCACCATCTTCATGCGGCGGCCTTCTTCGTTGTCGCGGCAGACGACCACTTCACCCTCGCGCACCAGGAACATCGCCCGGCCCGCTTCGCCCTGGGTGCAGATCTCGGACTCGGGGGCGAAGTGGTGTTCGCCCATCAGCTTGATGATGCGCTCGAGCGTCTTCTCTTCGAGGCCACCGAAGATGGCGATCGTGGGGAGCCAGGCCAGCAGGTCGACTTCGTTCTTCATGCCACACGCACCTTGGTCAACTGATGAACCGCGTCACCCAGGCCTTCCAGCGTGAGCGGGTACATGGGGAAGACGCGCCGCAAGACGTCGATGGTGCTCTGCCACCAGCTCGAGGGCTGCTCGGGGTTGAGCCACGCCGCCGAAGGGTAGTGCTCGCGCAGGCGCATCATCCACATCACGCCTTCCACGCCTTCGTCTTCCTGCCAGCCCGAGGTGCTCATCAGCTCCCAGGGCGCCATCAGCGCATCGCCTACCAGGATGAGTTTGTACTTTCGATCGGTCTGCGCGAAGAGCTGCGAGATCTTCACCGGCTGGCTGAGGCGCGCGTCTTTGTACACGCGGCCGTAGATGCAGTTGTGGAAGTAGTACGTGCGCAGTTCCTTGAAGTGCGTCGCCTTCTTCGCCGCGGTGAAGAGCCGCGAGACCAGGTGCGCATAGGGATCCATCGAGCCGCCCACGTCCATCATCAAGATGACCCGGGTGTTCGACTTGCGGGGGGGCCGGGTGACCACCTCGAGGTCACCTAAGTTGCGCGCCGTCTTGTCGATGGTGCCGTCGATGTCGAGCTCATCGGGCTGACCTTCGCGCGTGAAGAGCCTCAGCTTGCGCAAGGCGAGCGCCAACTGCCGCACGTCGAGCACGAGATCGTCGCGGTACTCGCGAAAGTTGCGCTGGCCGGCCACCGACACCGCGCTCTTCATGCCGCCGTTGCCACCGACCCGAATGCCCGGGCGCGCCGCCCTCCCGTTGTTGCCGAACGGTGAAGTGCCGGCCGTACCGATCCACTTATTGCCGCGATCGTGACGCTCTTTTTGCTCACGGAGGCGCTCTTCGAAGAGCTTTTCCAGCTCAGCGCGGTCGAACTGATCGAGCAACGCGCGCTCTTCGGGCGTCAGGTTCGGCAGCCGCTCTTCTGCGTTCTTGAGCCAATCGAGCAGCTGTTGCTGCAGCTCGATCGACTTGCCCTCGATGCCCTCGAAGCTCTTGCCGAACGCCTCGTCGAACGCATCGAGGTGTTTCTCGTCGTGCACCAGCAACGCGCGCGCGACGTAATAGAAACCATCGAGCGAGCTGTCGTGCAGACCGGCTTTCAAGGCGCCCGCCAGCGCAACGGCCTCCTGCGTGCCGACCGGCACCTTGCGCGCGCGCAGCTCGTAGATGAACGGAATGAACATCAGGCCCTCGTGCGCTTGTTGCCCCCGAACGTCTCGGCGAACGCCTGGAGATCCTGCTCGCGCTTGAGCAGCGCGCCCAGGAAGGGGAGGTTTTCATCGAGCTTCACCGTGGAGATGCCCGAGGCTTTGAGCGCGGAGATCCAGTCGATGAGCTCACTGGTGGTGGGGCGCTTGCGCAGCCGGGTGAGCGCTCTCAACTGGTAGAAGATCTCGAGCGACTGCTCGATCATGCGGTCGTTCAGGTCGGGGTGGTGCACCGCGACGATGCGCTTCATCAGCTCTTGCTCGGGGAACTCGATGAAGTGGAACACGCAGCGGCGCAAGAAGGCGTCGGGCAGATCCTTCTCGTTGTTCGAGGTGATGATCACCACCGGGCGCTGTTTGGCCGCCACTTCGCGATCGGTCTCGATGACCCGAAAGCGCATGCGATCGAGCTCGTGCAGCAGGTCGTTGGGGAACTCGAGGTCGGCCTTGTCGATCTCGTCGATCAGCAGCACCTTGCGTTCGGGCGCGGCGAACGACTCTCCCAGCGGCCCGAGCTTGATGTACTTCTCGATGTCTTTGACGTCGTGGTCGTTGAACCGCGAGTCGTGCAGGCGCTGCACGGCGTCGTAGACGTAGAGCCCGTCTTGCGCGCGCGTGGTGCTCTTCACGTTCCAGGTCAGCAACTGGAGACCGAGCGCGTTCGAGATGGCCTCGGCCAAAAGCGTCTTGCCGGTGCCCGGTTCGCCCTTCACCAGGAGAGGCCGCTGGAGCACCAGCGCGCAATCCACCGCGGAGCGCAGGCTCTCGCTGGTGAGATAGCTGTCTGTTCCCTTGAATCGCATGCCTCGACGTTAGCGCCGAGTGGGGTAGCCTGCCGCTGCCTTTCGAGGAGAGGACCTATTGCTCAAGTGGAAGCTGATGTTGACGACCTTGCCGTTCGTGCTCGCGGTCACCGGGCTCAAGATGTTCCTGGAATTTGGGGTGAAGTTCGGCGGCGTCGTCGAGTTCTCTGACGTGGGCGTGGTGCTCACCGGCGCGGTGTTCCTCACCGGCTTTCTGCTCGCGGGCACGATGGCTGACTACAAAGAGAGCGAGAAGCTCCCGGGTGAGGTGGCCACCACGCTGGAGGCCATCGAAGACATGTTCTCCCTGGCCGTGATGCAGAAGCCGGCGGTCGAGGGCAAGGTGCTCCAGCGCCACCTGCTCACCCTGACTGACGCGATCAAGGCCTGGCTGGTGAAGAAGCAGACGACCGCCCAGGTCTTCGCTGCCATTTCGGTGACGGGTGAGTCGTTCGCCTATCTCTCGCAGAACGGCGCAGGCAGCACGGCGGGCTACGCGCTCTCGCCGGTCGACAAGCTGCGGAAGGCGATCAGCCGCATCGACGTCATCAGCCGCACCGGGTTTCTTCCCCCGGCGTACGCGCTGCTCGAGGTGCTGCTCGTGCTGATCCTCGGCTTGATGATGGTCGCGAAGTTCAAGACGCCAGTGGCAGAGTTCGTGATCGTGCCCACCGTCTCACTGCTCAACATCTACATGTTGCGGCTCATCAAGGACATCGACGACCCGTTCGACTTCGCCGAAGACGGCACCAAGAGGGGCGGGGCTGAGGTCGATCTGTTTCCCATCGACGAGTACCGCGCCCGGTTGGCTGCGCGCCTCGACTCGTCAGGAGTCCACGTCGAAGGAGCCCGACGTGCGGTCTGAGTGGTGCTTCAGGTAGGCCTTGAAGCCGGCGCGCGACTCGAGCTGAAAGTCAGGCAGCCGCGCGAGCGCGTCGGGCGCGAAGTGGTACTGCTCGATCACCAGGCTCGCGCGCAGGGCCCCTTCGGGCGCTTCGAAGGCGCAGACCTCGTGAGCGAGATCGCCGCGGAAGTGGATCAGCGCGTTTTCTTCAGGCACCAGCCGCGCGATCTCTGACGGGCCGTTCCACAGCCGCAGCTCGCCGCCCTTCGTCGAGGGAATGGTGAGGTAGAGCACCGAGACCACCTCGGGCACCGCGTCGTCGGTCTGGGTGGGTTTGCGCAGGGTGGCGTCGATGTGGCGCGCCACCGTGCCCCTGGGGGCGACCAGCAGCACGTTCAAGTACCAGGCGTTGGGGATGCGGGTGAGGGTGCGGCGCCAGAAGGGCGTGAGCGCGCGGATTGCGGGGGCGCCGATTACCCGTTCGAAGTGAGGCGCGAGTGCGGGAAACCGATCGAGCACCCGCGCGCGCCCGCCTTCGCGGAAGGTCACGGCAAAACCGCGGCTCGATTCGAAGGGCCCGGCCAGCGTGCTGCCGCCGACGAGGGGCGAGGCGAGAAAGGTATCCCTCAAGGCCACGAATTGAGGGGTGGGGAGCGCGCCCCGTTGGCTCCAGTGTTCACGCACTGCGCCATGGTGCCGCAGTCGCCGGAAACTTGCCTGTGGCTTCCTGTAGCGGACACTGGGGGCGTGTTGATCGAACGGCAGCAACGCGAGTCGCGGGTCCGCTTTGAGCACCCCATTCGGGTGGTCACGCTCGAGGGGCAGCCGCGGGTCATTCGCACCCTCACCTCGAACGTCTCGCGCGATGGGCTCTTCCTGCGCATGCCTGAGCCGTTGCCCCCGGGCATGAGGGTGGCTCTTTCGCTAGAGGCCGGGGGCCGGGCGCTCGCGCTCGCGCAGGCAGAAGTGGTGTGGACCGGGGCAGATACCACCGAGGTCACAGAGCGTTTTCCGGGCTGCGGGGTGAAGTTCACCGAGTTCATGCACCCGCGCGCGGAAGAGCTGGTGCGGTACCTGGTGCACAACCTCGACAAGGGGAAGCCGCTCGCGTTGGCGCCGCGGGAGAAGCGGTGGATGAAGTGGTTTCCGCTCGTGGGTGGGGTGGCGTTGGCGGCGTGTGCGGTGCTCGCGGTGTTCGTTTTCTGGGGCGGGTCGCAGCCAGAGCTGGAAGACGAGGTGCCTATCGTCGCGCTCGTCGCATCACCGCCGATCGTCCACGCATCTCCCTCTCCGCTCGGGGGAAAGGGTCGGGGTGAGGGGACGCCCGCTGCTGCCGCCCCAATCGAAGTCGAGGCCGCGCCGGTCGTCCCCGCTGAAGCGACGCCCACGCCACCGCCGGTCATCCCAATCGAAGTCGAGGCCGCGCCGGTCGTCCCCGCTGAGGCGACGCCCACGCCACCGCCGGTCATTCCGAGCGAAGTCGAGGGATCAGCTTCGGCCCGGGTCGGTGGTGCCCCCTCGACTGCTCTCGGGGTGAACGGAGCGCCTGCTCCGACCCCAACGCCGAAGCGAGCGAGCAAGCCTGATCAGCAAGGCCGCGTGAAGCTCCCCTCGGGCGCTGCCGCCAACCTCACCTGGACGACCACGGGAAAAGAACTTCGCCTGACCCCCGAACTCACCGCCGGCGCCAGGCTCACCCGGGCCTTCCTGCTCTCCGGCCCGCCGCGCGCCGTCTTCGATCTCTCCGGACCCTCGCCCGAGAAGAGCCACGTGGTGCCCACCTCACCTCCGTACGCCACCGCGGTGCGCCTCGGAAAGCAGCCCAGCGGAACCCGGCTCGTCATCGATCTCGACAGTGCCCCACGGCACTCGACGCAAGACGGCTCGACGCTGGTCCTGGAGTTCTGATCACTCCACGCAAGAGCCCTCCCTGAGGTCAATCGCGCGGCGACTCCCGCGGTGATGTGTCGTAAGGGCATCGCGTCTTGGAGTTCTCGCCGCTCATCATCGTCGGCCTCTTCTTCGTCGCGCTGCTCGCGGGTCTGGTCGACGCGATCGCCGGTGGTGGCGGCCTGCTGACCGTGCCCGCGCTGCTCGCCACGGGTATGCCCACCCCGATGGTCTTCGGCACCAACAAAGGCTCCGCCGTCTTCGGGAGCGGCGCTGCGCTGCTTCGTTTCTGGCGCGCGAAGCTGATCGACTCGAAGCGCGCGAAGGTGCTCTTCCCCCTGGGCATGCTCGGCTCATGTGCAGGCGTGGCCCTGCTGACCGCGCTCGACCCCCAAGTCCTCAAGCCCCTCGTGCTCATCCTGCTCGTGCTGGCCGGCTTCGTGGTCGCCTTCGTGCGCCCGCCCGCGGTGCAGGAAGGTGTGCCCTCACCCCGCGCTGGAGTGAAGACCGCCTTCCTCGCCCTGTTCCTCGGCGCCTACGACGGCTTCTTCGGGCCGGGTACCGGCACCTTCTTGATCATCGGCTTCGTGGTGTTGCTCCACCTCACCCTGCAGCAGGCCTCGGCCAACGCGAAGGTGGTGAACTTCGCCTCGAACCTGGCCGCGATGGTGTTCCTCGCGTGGAAGGGCCTCGTCATCTGGAAGGTCTCGATCCCCATGGCCGCGGGCCAATTCATCGGGGGCACCCTCGGCGCTCACCTCGCGGTCAAGGGTGGTGAGCCCCTGGTGCGTCGCGTGGTGCTGCTGGTGGTCTTGGCGCTGGTGACCAAGCTCGGTTACGAACTGACGCACACCACCTGAAGGAGCACCGCATGGCGAAGATCACCATCACCTACTGCACTGCCTGAGGCTACCTGGCCAGAGCTGCCCGTGCGGCAGACGCGCTGAAGGAAGAACTCGAGCTCGAAGCTGAATTCATCAGGGGCTCGGGCGGCATTTTTGAAGTCGCCGTCGACGGGAAGGTCGTCGCAAAGAAGGAAATGGGCCGGTTCCCGACTGAGAAAGACGTGGTCGACGCCGTCTCTGCAGCCATGGGCGTTTGAAGTCGTCTCTGAGTTCCTGCGCATCGAACGACCGGCGCTGGGTCTGGGGAGCGCGCCTGCGACGGCGGGTCGGAGCCGCCGTCACCGATGGCTTCTTCCTCGGCGCCGCGAAGGGGTCAGCTGGGCTCCACAAAGAGCGAAGCCCGCGAGTATCCCCGCGGGCCTCATGCGTTTCATGCCTTCGTGGTCACGCCTCAGGCCCAGCGCTGCTGGAAGGACACCTTCTGCTTCCCCGGCGGCAACCTCTAGTTCAGCGAGCGCAGACCAGCGACACGGGCGACTGCGGCTGCTGGGCGCGCGCGATCAGCTGGTTGCGCGTGTCGGCGCTCAGCTCGACCACGGTCCAATGGCCGTCTTCGTTGAGGGCGAGCGCGGTGTTGGGGGTGAGCTTGTGTTCTTCGATGAGCTGCTTGAGCTCGGCGGTGGCGATGGCCTTCTCGGCCTCACCCAGCCGCTTGAACTGCGGCGAGTCGAGCATCACGGTCATGCCCGTCAGCGCATCAGGCGGGTCAGTGAAGGGGAAGTTGTCGCCGAGGATCACCACCAGCAGTGCCTGAATGGGGAAGGTGGCCACGTCGAGCACGAACGTGAAGGGGAGCAGGAAGATGCCCGTGGTCTTGCGATCGCCGTACGACGGGCGCTTCACCGTGATGCCCAGGAACGCGCGATCAACCAGGCGCGACATCATGCAGCCGGTGGAAAACAAGACGGTGGCCATCGAGATGGCGAGGGTGCGGAGAAAACGGCTCTTCATGGGCGCTCCTTGAAGTGGACTGCGGCGATTGTGAGAGCCGGACCGAGCGGGGATCAAGCAATTCGCTCAACATTTCCCCCGCACACAGGGTGCTACAGGTTCAAGGAGCGCTGCTCTTTGGGCGCTTCGACCTGCAACGTCTCGCCGGTGGTGGGCTTGTCAGCCTTCACCTTGAGGCCGTAGCGGTCGGCTGCCGACTCGATGATCTGCTCGATCAGCTGCCCGTAGTTCAGCCCGCGGTGCTCGGCGGCCATCGCCAGCTCACTGTCTTTTTCCAGGTACGGGTTGGGGTTCACCTCGAGCACGAACGGCTCGCCCGTCTTATTGGAGATGCGAAAGTCGACGCGCGCGTAGTCGCGGATCTTGAGGGCGCGGTACGCCAGCAGGGCGCTGCGTTCGATGCGGGCCTTGAGCTCGGGCGAGATGTCTTCGGCGATCACCAGGTGCGGGTGATCTTCGCCGGTGTCTCCGAACTTCACGACGCGGTCGCTCACCTTGGGCACGTCGGGGTTCCACGCGCCCCAGTTGAGCTCGACGATGGGCAGAATCTCGGGCCGGGTCGGCGTGCCGATGACGCCCACGTAGACCTCCCGGCCGTCGATGAACTCCTCGGCGAGCGCTTCGTCGTTGAGCGTCTTGCGGATCTCGCGAACCCGCTTGGTCAGCTCGTCCCAGTCTTTGACCACCGAGTGCTGCCCGATGCCGATCGACGCGTCGCTGCGCGCCGGCTTGACGATCAAGGGGAAGTTCATGCGGCCGAACGCCTCGAACGCCTCACCATCGAAGGTCAGGAAGTTGGGCGTGTTGACCTCGTGGTACTCGAGCAGTTGCTTGGTGAGGATCTTGTCTTGCGCGAGCAGCAGCCCGGCCGTGCCTGAGCCGGTGAACTGAACGCGCGCGAGCTCGAGCACCGCGGCCACGTTGACCTCGAGCCTGTAGTCGTCGGCGAACGTCTCGCAGACGTTGAAGACCAGGTCGGGCTTCTGTGTCTCGATCGCCTTGAGCAGATCGAAGACCCGATCGTGCACGGCGATGAAACTGATGGTGTGGCCCAGCGAGGTGAGGGCGTCGCTGACGTCCTGGACCACGGGATCCATCGGGTCGCCCGACGGCTGGTAATGCAAAACGGAGATCTTCAGCGGAGGAACAGTTGCGGCTGCCATTCGCCGCTCACTGTAATCTGCTTTCGATCAGTCGGCGTCGAAGAACTTGTCGGTGTAGAGGAAGTTCATCGCGAGCGTGGTGAGCAACACGGTGAGCTTCGTCGTGTAGTCACGCGCCTTGTCTCGGTGCACGGTGACCTTCAGCTCGGTGACACGCTCGAGCAGGTGATCGAGCACCGACTTCACCACCGCGCGCGAGACCCCTGAGTACTGCGTGACCGCATGAATCAGCGCCGAGCGTTCGGCGCGCAGCAAGGTATCGGCGCGGGTGGTGCCCACCGACTCGGGCTCGAACAACGCGATGAGATCCTGATCGAGCTGATCACCGATCGACAGGTCGATCTTCTCTTCCAGCGCGCGCTGGCGGTAGTGATCGAGCACCGTCTCTTCCATCTCGGTCACGTCCATGTCGCGTTCAGCGAGCGTCACGGGCGGATCAGTGCGGCCCACCTTGATGATGACGTCCTGCATGTACTGGAGCTTCTTGAGCGCGCCCCAGCCCTTGTACCGCTCAAGCCAGCTGCTCCCGGGCGTGAGCAGGACCGCGAAGGTCTCTGCAAAATCTTCGTCGGGGTGCTTCTGCGCGTACCAGCCAGACAGGTGCACCACGTACTTCCGGCTGAAGGGGTGCGGCTTGTAGGTGTCGAGGTAGGGCTTGCCGAAATCGCCGAAGAGCCTCTTCCAGTCTTCGGTTTCGTAGAGCTTGTAGGCGTAGTTGAACGCGTGCCCTGCTTCGTGGCGCAGGTACATCATGATGTCGCGTTCACTCTCAGCGCCTGCGCCGAGGGCGTCTTCGATCTGCAGAAGATTCTGATCCGCCAGGTAGAAGGGAATGCCGATCACCGGCACACCCGACGGGCATCCCCATTGGTCAGACAGGTAGCACTCGGGCCGGTGCGAGACGCCGGCCGCTTCCATCTCTTCGTAGAGCTGCTGAATGAGCTTCTCGAGGCGGGTGCCTGCGAGGTGGAGGGTCAGATCTTTGATCTTCGCCTGGAGCAGCGACGCGCTGGCCGGCGGCAGACCTTCTCCGAAGAGCGGTTCTGGGGCCTTCTCACGGAAGGCGACGGGGTTGGCGAGGGCGGTTGTCATGGGGTCTCGGGAAGGTCGCGGCGACCATACCCGAGAGGGGCAACGCACCAAGCCAAGGCGCCCGCCGGAAGCTCAAGTCATTGATGTAACTTGAAAAAATACCTTCAGAGACAGACGGGTGGCCATCGACCCACCCGAAAACCTCAGTCGAACGCGCCCATGTCGGGGCCTTTTTTCAGCGGGGTCTTCTTGCCTGTCGGCGGTTTTGGTGCGCTGGCGGCCTCGAGTTGAAAGTCGAAAGACTGGTCGGCTTCAGATCTGAGGCTCTTCACGAGCTCTTTGTGCCCCGCGAGCTTGAAAGTGAGCTCCCGGGTCGAACCTCGGGGCCAATCGAGCGTCAGTGGCGTGTTGCCGATCATCACGCCGCCTTCGAGGACCTCGGCCCCATCGGGGTTGGTCTTGAGCACCACCTTCGCCGGCGCGAGCTCGACCTTCATCGGCGTCGAGGGCTGATCAATCACGACCTTCACTGGCGCCTGATCAGGTTCGGGCGGCCTGGAGGTCGTCTTCCACACCACCGCGCCGCCGATCAGCAGCACGATCACCGCGACCACGCCGACGAGTGCTCCGAGCGGCACGCCTTGCGGCTGGGGCGGAGGGGTCACGGCCCGCTCTTCGACCCTCAAGGCTTGGCGGGGCAGGGGCTTGGAGACCGCTGAGATCGCCTTCGATGGACCTTTCGCCCGGCTCAACCCCGTTTTCCGCGAGGCCGACGACGAGCCGCTGCCGCTCTCTTTCCCCGTGGGCTCAGGCGTGAAGAGCGGCACCGCATCGAGCACCGAGTCGGGCGTGCCCGCGAGCGCCGCGTGCAGCGATTGCACGAAGTCTTCGGCGGTCTGAAACCGATCCTCTTTCTCGGGGCGCAGGCCCTTCACCATGAACTCGTCGATCGACTTCGGTACGGGCGAGCCCTTGCGGTACGTCTCGATGGGCGGAACGTTGGCGGCCAGCGCGAGCGTGAGCGCCTTCCTGACCGAGTTGGCGCCGTAGGGAGAGTGGCCGGTGAGGCAGTAGTAGAAGACGCCGGTCAGCGAGAAGAGATCAGAGCGTTGATCGACCACCTCGCCGCCCGCCTGCTCTGGCGGCATGTACTGAGGCGTGCCGAGCACCTGGCCGGTCGAGGTGAGCTGCTCCTCTTCTTCCTGCTCCAGCGCCTTGACCAGGCCGAAGTCGAGCACCTTGACGTACTCGTTGCCGTCGACCGAGGTCAGCATGATGTTGTGCGGCTTCAAGTCACGGTGAATGACCTGCGTGTGGTGCGCGTGGGCCACGCCGGCCGCCGACTGCTCGATGATCGCGGCGGCTTGCCTCAGGGTGAACGGGCCGTCGCGCTTGATGCGTTCGCGCAGCGACTCGCCCTCCAGCATCTCCATCACGTAGTAGCAGAGGCCTTCGGCGGTCTTCCCGAAGTCGTAGATGGTGATGATGTTCGGGTGGTGGAGACGGCTGGCCATCTCTGCTTCGCGCTTGAAGCGTTCGAAGAAGGTGGGCGCCATCGCCAGTTGCGGGTGCAACGTCTTGACGGCGACCGGGCGCTGAACGCTGGTCTGAATGCCCTTGAAGACCATGCCCATGCCGCCCTGACCCAGCACGGACTCGACCTTGTACCGGCCGTCGAGGACCTTGCCGATCAGCTCGTTGGCGTTGACGGCTTCGAAGGGTTCCTTCGCCATGCGGGATCAGAGCCCCCTGGGGCGACGACGTTTAAGTGAGCGGGAGCCGAAGACTTTACGCGGTTCGGCTCGGCTGTGCGTGGTATTCGCGGAAAGCCGTGAGCCTCGTCATCGTCAAGGGTCTGTCGCTGTCGTACGGGTCGAAGACGCTCTTCGACGCAAGTTCGTTCACCATCGGGCCTACCGACCGGATCGGGCTGGTGGGCGCCAACGGCACCGGCAAGTCGACGCTGCTGAAGGTCCTCATCAGTCAAGTGACACCCGACAACGGAACGCTCACGTTCCGCCGCAAGTCGCGGGTGGGCTACCTGCCGCAGGATCTCCAGGCGTTGCCTGCGGGCTCGTTGGTCGACGCGGTCATGTCGACGGTGCCCGGCCGCGATGGGCTCGATGAAGCGTTGGTGCTCACCGAGCAGCAGCTCAACGCCACCTCGGTGGTGGAAGAACAAATGGAGCTGGCCTCCACGCTGGCCGAGCTGCACGAAGAGCGGGATCACTTCGACGCACACTTCGGCAAACACCGCGCGGAGCAGATTTTGTTGGGCCTGGGGTTCAAGGTCTCTGACTTCTCGCGCGTCACCACCGAGTTCTCCGGCGGCTGGCGCATGCGCGCGGCGTTGGCGGGGTTGCTGCTGCAGGATCCTGATCTGCTGCTGCTCGACGAGCCGACCAACCACCTCGACCTGCCGACCCTGTCCTGGTTCGACGCGTTCTTGAAGCGCTCGCGCAAGGCGATGGTGCTGATCAGCCACGACCGCGGGTTCTTGAACCGGCAGATCAACAAGGTCGTCTCGCTGGAGACCGAAGGCGTTCGCACCTGGTCGGGCGACTACGAGGACTACCGCAAGCAGCGCGCGGAAGAATACGAGCGGTTGCTGGTGCAGGCCGAGAAGGTCGAGAACCGGCGCGCTGAGCTGGAGACCTTCATCAACCGCTTCAAGGCCAAGGCGAGCAAGGCGGCCCAGGCGCAGTCGAAGATGAAGCAACTGGCGAAGCTCGAGACGGTCGAGCTGCACCAGGATCGCGCGGTGGTGTCGTTCAAGTTTCCCGTCGTCGCGCAGAGTGGCCGCGAGGTCGCGAAGTTCACCGGCATTCGCAAGGTGTTCGGCGACAAGGTGATCTACGACGGGCTCGACGCGCAGGTGCTCCGCGGTCAGCGCATCGCGATCGTGGGGTTGAACGGCGCGGGGAAGACCACGCTGCTGAAGATTCTCGCGGGCGAGCTCGAGGCCGATGCGGGCTCGGCGACGCTGGGGCACAACGTGGTGCTCGGGTACTACGCGCAGCACCACGCCGACACGCTCGATCGTGATCACACGATCCTGCAAGAGATGATGGAGCTGGTGCCCGACAAGCCGCAGTCGTTCGTGCGCAGTGTGCTGGGCTCGTTCCTGTTTTCGGGCGACGACGTGGACAAGCGGATCGGCGTGCTCTCAGGTGGTGAACGCGCGCGGGTGGCGTTGGCGAAGTTGCTGCTCAAGCCGGCCAACCTGTTGGTGATGGATGAGCCGACCAACCACCTCGATCTCGATTCGTCGGAGGCGTTGATCGAAGCGCTCGAGGGCTACACGGGCACGTTGATGTTCGTCTCGCACAACCGCAGCTTCCTCGACGCGCTCGCGACGCACGTGTGGGACGTGCGCGATCGCAAGGTGGTGCCGTACCCGGGGAACCTGGCGGACTACCTGCTGCACCTCGACGGTGAAGCGGCGGCGCGGGCTCGCGGGGCGGACGTTCAGGTGGAAGGGGAGAGCGCGGCCAACAAGGGGCCTGAGAAGGACCGCAAGCGGGCCGAGGCAGAGGCGAGGCAGGCGCGCAGTCAGCGCATGGGCCCGCTGAAGAAAGAGATCGTCAAGCTCGAGGCGAAGATTGCCGAGCTCGAGGCGGCGCAGAAGGAGCGCGAGGCGCAGCTCGTCGATGCGGCGTTCATGGCGAACTACGACAAGTCGCGACCGGTGCTCGACGCGCATGCACAGGCGGGGGCTGACTTGGAGAAGGCGATGGCGCGGTGGGAAGCGGCCAGCAGCGAACTGGCTTCGCTTGGGAGCTGAATGAAGGTTGGCTCGAGCGGAAGACTCGCAGTCCATCTTCATCGAGGAACTCATTGATCCTGGTGTACTCGTGGGCTCCACCTCGAGGGGCACGTCCGGTTCAGGCACAGGAGCGGGCTTCAGCGGACGCTCATTCATTGGGGCACTCGCCCGCCCGGGATCCGCCGCAGCTCGAAAATGAATGATCTGGGAAGGCGGATGAGGGCGCCCTCACCCTGAAGCCTCTCCCAAAGGGAAAGATCACATCATCTTGCGGTACACGCCGACGACCCGGCCCAGGATCATCGTCTGCCGGAACTCAGACTTCGCCACGTAGATCGGCTGCATGTCTTTGTTCGCCGGCTGAAAACGAATCCGGTCACCTTCAGGAAAATACCGCTTCACCGTGGCCTCATCTTCGATCAGCGCCACGACGATCTCGCCCACCGCCGCGCTCGGCGCTTTCTTCACGAAGATGAAATCACCATCGTAGATCCCGTCGTCGATCATCGAGCTGCCCTTCACCCGCAGCGCGAACACTTCTTTTCCATTGCCGCCGAGCAGGAAGCTGTCGATGCGCACCGTGTCTTCGACGTTCTCCTGCGCCAGAATCGGAGCACCCGCCGCGACGCGGCCCAGCAGCGGAATGTCGAGCATGGTCGGGTCGGAGTTCTTCTTGGGCCCCAGCCCCAGAATCATGCGCGCCCGCTTGGTCGGCACCAGCGACCGGCTCTGCTGCTCGCCGCGGGTCAAGAAGCCCTTGCGCTCCAGGGCTTTCAGGTGGTCGTTGACGCCGTTCGTCGAGCGGATCTCCATCTCTTCGCCGATCTCTCTGATCGTCGGGGGAAAGCCGCGGTCTTCCGTCGTTCGCTGAATGAAAGTAAGGATTTCCTTCTGGCGATCGGTGATGTCTTCCATGGCTTTTCTCCGGGGTAGGGCTGGATCTCTGTTCAGTATGGTTCCTGAACGGCCGTACAGAGTCAATTTTTTCATCGTGGGTCGATCATTGGGGCACACTGCCGCCCACATGTTTCGCAGCATCACAGTCCTGGGGTTGGTCGTCTTGAGCTCGGGCTGTCGAGGCGGACTGACGGGTGACAAGTTCACGCGCGATGGCCTCTCGTACCGGGTGGTCGAGCCGCAGGGTTGGCGCCGCGCGGGGTTCGACGACAACGATCTCGCCTGGGTTTCCGGTGAAGGCCACGTCATCGCCATCAACGCCACCTGCACCGGCCACGAAGACCCGCAGCTCGAGGTGCTCACCAACCACCTCGTCATCGGGTTCACGAATCGGCAGTGGCTGCGCAAGACGAAGTTCCAGCTCGACGGCCGCGAGGCCATGCGCTCGCTGGTGCGCGCCCAGCTCGACGGTGTACAGGTCTCGCTCGACCTGGTGGTGCTCAAGAAGAACGGCTGCGTGCACGACTTCACCTACGCCAGCCCCACCGGCCTCGAGGCCGCGCACCAGGCTGAGTTCGACGCGTTGATCGAAGGCTTCCGGCAGGAGCGCGCGCCGTGACCGACAGCTCGCCTCAGCACCCCGAAGAGCCTGCCCAGACCGAGCTCTCCGACATGGTTCAGCAGGAACTGGCCGCGATCATCCCGTTCTCCGCGCGCGTGCAGGACGCCTTCGGCGCGTTCGGCGGCATGATGGTGATGCTGGTGCGAGCGGCAAGGCGCGCCTTCACCCGGCCGTTCTCGCTGGGCACCGTCGCCTACCAGATCGAAATGCTGGGCACGCGTTCGCTCTCGCTGGCCACGCTGACCGCCGTCTTCGCGGGCCTCGTGATGACGTTGCAGTTCGCCTTCTTCATGGCGCGGTTCGGCATTCAGCACACCGTGGGCAAGGTGGTGGTGCTGACGCTCTTCCGCGAGCTGGGGCCGGTGCTCACGGCGCTCACCGTGGGCGCGCGCATCGGCTCAGGCATCACCGCGGAGCTCGGCTCGATGAAGGTGACCGAGCAGATCGACGCCATCTCCGCGCTCGGCGCAGACCCAATCAAGAAGCTGGTCACGCCGCGCCTCATCGCCTGCTTCATCGTGATCCCCACGCTCACCGCGCTCGCCGACGTGTTCGGGCTGGTCGCGGGCAGCGTGGTCGGCTCGACGCAATACGACATCCCCATGGAGCAGTACTTCCGCTCGGCGGTGGAGACCGCATCGATCTTCGACTTCACCTCGGGCATCGCCAAGAGCGCCGTCTTCGGCATCATCATCGCCGTGGTCGGTTGCTACAAAGGGTTCGAAGTCAGCGGCGGCACCGAAGGGGTCGGCAGGGCCACCACCGAGACCGTGGCCATCACCTCGGTCGGCGTGCTGCTCTCTGACTTCTTCCTCACCAAGCTGTTCCTCGCGCTGTGACGAACACGGGCGTCGGCGAGACGTTGATCAGCTGGAAGAACGTCTACAAGGCGTTCGGGCCCAAGCGCATCTTCGAGGGCCTCGATCTCGAGGTACGTCGCGGCGAGACGCTGACCATCATCGGCGGCTCGGGCACCGGCAAGAGCGTGATGCTCAAGTGCCTCATCGGCTTGCTCTACCCCGACCGCGGGAACATCTGGTTCGAGGGCGCCGACGTCACCACCTTCGGTGAAAAAGAGATCCGTGAGGTGCGCAAGCGGGTGGCCATGGTCTTTCAAGGCGCCGCCTTGTTCGACTCATTGACCGTCGGTGAAAACATCGCCTACCCGCTGCGGGAGCACCTCAAGGAACTGAGCGAGGCGCAGATCGCTGAGCGCGTGGCGAAGAACCTCAAGATGGTGAACCTGCCGGGCATCGAGCAGATGAGGCCGTCTGATCTTTCGGGCGGCATGCGCAAGCGGGTGGGCCTCGCGCGCGCCATCGCCATCGAGCCCGAGGTGATCCTCTACGACGAGCCGACCACCGGCCTCGACCCCATCAGCACCCGGGTGATCGACGAGCTGATCATCTCGATGAAAAAGCAGCTCGGCTGCACGTCGATCGTGGTGACCCACGACATGGACAGTGCGTTTCGAGTCAGCGACAGGATGGCCATGCTCTCGAAGCGGAGAATCGTGGCCAGCGGTACGGTAAAAGAGATGCAGGCCTCGACGAACCCAGACGTACGCGCGTTCTTCGACGCGAGGAAGAGCTGACCCATGGCGCAAGACGCACCCGTCAATCCAGCAGAGCGTGAACGGCGCGTGATCATTCGCGCGGGTTTGTTCATCGCGCTCGGTCTCGCCCTGGCAGGCATCGTGGTCTTCGTCATCGGCAAGGAGCGCCGCCTCTTCGAAGAAGCCAACATCTACACGGGCGCCTTCGAGAACGTCGACGGCCTCGCGCTCGATTCGCCGGTGCGCCTCGGCGGCCTCACGGTGGGCAAGGTCTCGAAGATCAGCTTCGCGCCCGACCTCGGCGACAAGCGCATCATCGTCACCATGGAGATCAGCAATCGCTTTCAAGAGCGCCTGCGCGCCGACTCGGTCGCGCGCGTGACCGGCCGTGGCGTGCTCGGTGACAAGGCGGTCGACATCTCGCTGGGCTCTCCCGACAAAGACATCGTGAAGAACCACGGTGAGCTACCCACCGGCACCTCGGGCGACATCTCCTCGTTGCTCAAAGCGACCGGCGAGGTGATCGACAACGCGGTGGGCATCACGCGCGACCTGCGCTCCGGCGTGCAGTCGTACACCACGCCCGAGATCCAGAACGACGTGCTCCAGTTCATTCGCTCGGCGCGCAACATCGCAGCAGAGATCGAGGGCGGCAGGGGCGTGGCCCACACCCTCATCTACGACAAGAAGGCGAGCGACGATCTGAAGGGCCTGCTCGCCAACGCTTCGGCCGTGGCGGTGCGGCTCGACAGCGCGGTGGCCAAGGTCGACGTGCTGCTGGCCGACGTGAAGAACGGCGAGGGCTCTCTCCACGCGCTCATCTACGACAAGAAGGTGGCGATGGCGGTGACCGACCTGGGAGAGGCGGCCGATGAGCTGGCCAAGCTCATTCACGACGCCAAGACCACCAAGGACGGCGCGGTCTACCAACTGGTCTATGGCGATGCGAAGTCGCTGCTGGGTGACCTGGCCTCGGCGGTGGCTGACGTGAAGAAGATCACCACGCGCGTCAACGCGGGCGAAGGCACGCTCGGCGCGGTAATCAACGATCCGACCGTGTACGAGGACCTCAAAGAGATCCTCGGCAACATCAAGCGCAACCGCGTGCTCCGCGAGCTGGTGCGCATGTCGATCAGCAACGGCGAGAAGATCGACTCGTCGGGCAAGCCGCAGAAGTAGCAGGTAGGCAATGTAGGTTGTTCGACCCGGGGCCGGAGCGGCCTACAATGCGGGCCACCCGTGCCCGTGAAGCCAACCATTCTGTGCGTCGATGACGAGCCCAACGTGCTCGACGTGCTTTGCCGCATGTTCGACCGGCTCGCGCTCGTGCTCACCGCGAAGTCAGGGCCTGAAGCGCTCGAGATCCTGCGCAGCCGGCCCGTCGATCTGTTGATCACCGATCAGAAGATGCCCGACATGACGGGCATCGAGCTCGTGCGTGAAGCGCGGAAGGAAGGCCTCGGGGTCACCACGATTCTGCTCACCGCGTACACGAACCCCAACGATCTGATCTCTGCGATCAACGAGGGGCAGGTGTTTCGCTACGTCACCAAGCCGTGGGACATCAACGATCTCACGATGACGGTGCGCAACGCGCTCGCGGTCGCAGCGCTGCGCAAAGAGAAGGAGCGCCTGATCGAGTCGCTCCACAAACGCGTCGAGGCGTTGAACGTGATGTACGAGGTGAGCCGGCAAAGCGCGAAAGACGCGCCCTCGCTCGATGCCATCGTCGATCGACTGCTGGCCACGGTCGGCCGCGTGTTGCCTCACGACGCGAGCGCGGTGTTGATCGAATCGAGTGACGGTCAGACCGCGGCGCTTCGCATTCGCTGCGCCACGGCGATGAACGAGAGCGCGCTGCTGCACGTGAAGGACTCCGTGCTGTCTTCGCACCGCAAGGCGGCCGGCGTGGTGTTGCCAGAAGACAAGGTGACCACCAACGTTGGCGGCGAGATCGCCGGTGTGGCCGAGGGGCTGTCGACCTTCGCCTGCGCGATTTCCGTGCCGCTCGTCTCAGAGAAGCAGACCGTGGGCACGCTCGCGCTCTTCTCGACGCGCCCTGATTCGTACAGCACCGACGACGGTGAGCTGCTCGACGTGTTGGTCAATCAGACCACCGATGCCATCACCCACGTGCGCGCCGCTGAGCGGGAAGCGCGGCTGCGCATCGAGCAGATGGTCGAGGCGATGGGCGACGGGGTGATCCTCACTGACGAAAAGGGAGGGGTGGTGGTGGTCAACCGCGCCGCTCGTGAGTTCCTGGGCCTCGCCAGCGACGACGCGCGGCCCGACTTCGAGCGCCTGACGGCCACCCTGGGGCTCTCGCCCTTCGAGCTGGTGCGTGGCTGGGAGTACGGCGGCGCCAAGACCGTGCGCGAGGAGCTGCGGCTGCACGAGCGTGATCTCGAGCTGGTGGTCACGCCGGTGGCGGGCGCGGCGCGCGAGCTCAAGGGCCTCGTGCTGGTGCTGCGCGATGTGAGTGAGCAGAAGCTGCTCGCTCAGCGGAAGGACGAGTTCGTCGGCATCATCAGCCATGAGCTGCGCACGCCGCTGACCAGCATCGCAGGCGCGCTCGACCTGGTGCTCAACCGGCTCGCCGGTGACATCAACGAGAAGCAGAAGCGTTTTCTCTCGATGGCGCGTGACTCGACCGAGCGCCTCAACGCGCTGGTGGATGATCTGCTGGACCTCGCGAAGTTCGAGCAGGGCGGCATGCGCATGGACTTCCAGCTCATGCGGCTCGATGAGCTGGTGAAGGTGGCCGTCGAGCGCTACGGGCCCTCGTTCAACGAGCGCAAAGTCGAGGTGAGCCTCGAGGTCACCGCCACCGACGTCAAGCTGCTGGCAGATCCGAACCGGCTCAACCAGGTGATCAACAACCTGCTCACCAACGCGGTGAAGTTCACCCCGCAGGGTGGCTCGGTGAAGGTGACCGTGGGGCACTCGGCTGAGCTGCCGGGCAGCGCGGTGCTGGCGGTGTGGAACTCAGGTGAGGTGATCGCAGAGCCCGATCTCGAGCGGATCTTCGATCGCTTCGAGCAGGCGCGTTCGGCGAAGACCCGCTCGTTGCCGGGCACCGGGCTGGGGCTGTCGATCTGCCGCACCATCGTCGAGTCGCACGGCGGGCGCATCTGGGCGGATTCGATCGCCGAGGGCGCACGCTTCGTCGCCGTCTTCCCGGAAGAGCCGCCGGAGCTGGCGCCGAACCCCGACGAGGCCGTGAAGGCACCGCGCGGCACGGTGCTGGTGGTGGAAGACGAGCCGCAGATTGCGTGGCTGCTCAAAGCGCGGCTGCTCAGCGCAGGCTTCAAGGTGTTCGTGGCAGATCGCGGCCATGATGCGCTCGCTGTGGCGCGCCGGGTGCGGCCTGATGTGATCACCCTCGATCACCGGCTGCCTGATGTGGAAGGCCTGGGGCTGTTGGAGATCTTGCGCCACGATCCCGAGACCAAGGCCTCGCGCGTGTTGATGGTGTCGGGCGCCGACGTCAGGGAAGAGGCGCTGAGAGCAGGGGCGAGCGCGTTCCTGCTCAAGCCGCTGACCACGGCGAGCTTCTTGTCGAGCGTCGAGGCGTTGCTCAAGGAGCGTCGGGGCAGCCGCGGCCGGGTGCTGGTGGTCGATGATGACCCGCAGATCACCGCGATCTGTGCCGAGGTGCTCTCGAATCAGGGCTTCGATGTCGATCGCGCGGGCACGGTGGCCGAGGCGACCGCGTGCATCGCTCGCAAACGGCCTGAGCTGCTGCTGCTCGACGTGTCGTTGCCCGATGGTGATGGTTTTCGCTTCTTCGAGACGCTCAAGGCGGATCGTGCGGGCGGGCCGATGTCGGTGATCTTCATCTCGGCGCGAAGCGATACCTCGGCGAAGGTGAGGGCGCTCAAGCTCGGCGGTGATGACTATCTGACCAAGCCGTTCGATGCGCTCGAGCTCGGTGCGCGGGTCGAGTCGGTGCTTCGCCGCCGCATGGCCGACACGAGCGCCAGCCCCACCACGTTGCTTCCGGGGTCAGCGGCGATCGAACGTGAGGTGCAGCGGCGGCTGCGCGACAAGTCGCCGTTCGCGTTCTGCTACCTCGACCTCGACAACTTGAAGGCGTTCAACGACTTTTACGGCTTCGCCAAGGCGGATGGCGTGGTGAAGCAGACCGCCGACCTGCTGCGGGAAGTGGTCTCGCAGATGGGTGATGGGTCGGAGTTCGTCGGGCATGTGGCCGGTGATGACTTCGTGTTCATCGTGCGGCCGGAGCAGGTCGATGCGATCTGCAGGCGGTTGATCGAGTCGTTCGATCGGATCATCCCGCTCTATTACGAGCGCGGTGATCGGGAGCGCGGGTACATCGAGGCCGAGGATCGGTACGGTCAGCGGCGGAAGTTCCCGGTGATGAGCGTGTCGATCGCGGCGGTGATGACGGATGGCACGGTCGATCACCCTGAGCTGGCGCGCCTGGCGGCGGAGCTGAAGAAGCGCGCGAAGGCCGTGACCGGCAGCGTGGTGTTGCGCAGTGATCAGGCAGAGACGACTCAACGCACAGCCTGATCTCCCTCTGCCTGCGAAGGAGACTGGTGAAAGAGGCGACTCGACTCCGCTCGGCACGAACGGAACCTTGCCGAAATCCGTTCAGCCCGAGAGGGTTGGCGGAAATGGAAATGACTCCAATCACCGGTCTCCCCGAGCGCAGTCGAGGGGGCACTTGCCGACCGAAGGCGAGGTAATCCCTCGACTCCGCTCGGGATGAACGGTGAGCGCTCCTTCTTTCGGAAAAAACCTGCGAGCGAAGTCGAGGGCGTACTTCAACAATCTCCGAAGCGGGGTGGGGGCCAATTGCACGCGCTGTGCGCTGACCTCTCCCCCTCGCAGGGAGAGGTAACTGCCGGTTCTTCGCGTATCGTCACGTCGAGATGCTGCGGCTGTCCCAGAAGCTGCTGTTGTTCGTGCTCGCGGCGGCGGTGATCCCGCTGGCCTTCGCGGGCTTCTGGCTGCTGCGCGAAGCTGAACGAGAGCTCGCCTCGCGCCTCGAGCGTGAACAACGCGCCCTCGCCGCCGCCGCCGCCGAAGCGACGGGCACCCAGCTCGCCGTCTCACTCGAGTCACTCGCGCAATCCGCGCTGCTGATCGACTGGCCGAACGTCACCGCTGATGAAGCCGCGGGCGGGCTGCGCCTTCTCTCGAGCCAGTCTTCCGTCGTGGTCGCCGCGACGCTCGTCGACCCCTCGCGCCCTGACTTCGCGCCCTTCCTCGACGCACTCGAAGGCCGCCCCCAGATCAAGCTCACCCGCGGTGAGTTCGCGAAGCTGCTCCCGCTCGTGACGCTGGCCACCTTCGGTGAACCCGGCCAGATGGCGCTCGGCTCTGCACAAGACAGCGGAGGAGGCCCGTGGATGCCCGCCGCCATCCAGGTCGGACCGCGCGGCCCGGGCGCCCCGATGGTGGTGCTCGCGCTGACGCTGACGGTGCTCGATCGATGGCTGGTCGAACACGCCCCCAGCGTCACCACGCTCGAGATCGTCGATGCCGATGGGCGCGTGGTGGCCAGCAGCCAGTGGCACCAGACGGTCTCCACCCTCGATCCCGAACGCTTGGCCGCGGTGCGCGCGGGGCTCGAGCTCGCCACTTCGTCCACCGAGCAGCTCTCGTTGGCCAGGGTGCCCGGCAAGCTCGGCCTCACCGCGGTGACCTCGATTCCCCTCGAGGCCGCACGAAGGCCCATTCGCTCGCTGCGGCGCAGCGTGCTCGGCGGCATGGGCGGCACGGTGCTGCTTTTGGTGATCGTCTCGATCTTCTTCACCCGTTGGCTGGCCTCGCGCCTCGAGCAGCTGGGCGCCCTGGCTGACGCCTTCGCCAAAGGCGACCTCTCGAAACGCGCCGAGCTGACCGGCGACGACGAGCTCACCGCCCTCGGCAAGACCTTCAACGCCATGGGCGCCGAGCTGGAGATCTCCCGCGCGCGGCTGCAGCAGTGGAACGGCGAGCTCGAGCGCAAGGTCGACGAAGCCACCGCCGATCTGCGCGCGGCCCAGGCGCACCTGCTCGAGGCGCAGAAGCTCGCCGCCATCGGTCAGCTCGGCGCCGGCGTCGCGCACGAGATCAACAACCCGCTGGTGGGCATTCTGGGCAACGCGCAGCTGCTCCTGATGGACACCCAGGAGACCGACGACAACTTCTCGCTGCTCAAGCAAATCGAAGACAGCGCGCACCGGTGCCGGGAGATCACCCTTCAGCTGCTCCGCTTCTCGCAGAAGCGCGGCGAGGTCGCGCTGGCCCCGATGGATCTGGCGGCGGTAGTGAAGAAGACCATGACGCTCGAGAAGGAGCGCTCACCCGGCGTCACGCTCGAGGTCGTGCTGCCGGCCACGCCCACGATGATCGACGGCGACTCGGAGCAGCTCGAGCAGGTGTTAGCCCAGCTCTGCGCCAACGCGCGCACCGCCATGGCCACCACTCTCAGCAAGCAGCTCACGGTGACGGTCGAGCCCACCACCGACGGCGCGACGTTGATCGTCGCTGACACCGGCAAGGGCATCGCGCCTGAGAACCTCACCCGCATCTTCGAGCCGTTCTTCACCACCAAAGACGTGTGGACCAACATCGGCCTGGGTCTGGCGGTGGCGTACCGGGTGGTGCAGGAACACCAGGGCCGCCTCGAGGTGCACAGCGAGCCGGGCAAAGGCGCGCGCTTCTCGTTGTTCTTGAAGGCGGTGGGCAGCACCCGCAGCCAGGCAGGTGCGGCGGTGCTCGAGGTGGGCGGGCAGGGGAAGGGCATCACCTTCTGAATCGAGTAAGGAGCAGCACCGATGTCCCCCCGCGTCCGGTTCGCACTCATCCTCATCGCCATCGCGGCCATGGTGCCGCTGGCGTGGTGGCTGTTCATGTCCGAGCCGTTCCCTGAGCCCATTCGAGTCGTGGCTCCGCCGGTGGCCGTGGTCGACGCGGGTCCGCGCCCCGTGGAGATCCGCCTGGGTGAACTCAATGGCGCCGTGCAGATCCGCCGGGGCCTCGATGGCGGCTGGCAAGAGGCGAAGGCGGGTGACGCGCTGCTGCCCAGCGATGGCGTGCGCACCACCGATGGCAGCTACGCCGTGCTCGTCGGCGGCGAGACGTGGGAAGTGAAGATGGAGCCCGGCACCGAGGTCGGCATCGGCGACTTGAAGGAGAGCATCACCCGGCTGCTCCTCGAATCAGGCATGGCGAAGGCCACCGTCAAGGGCCGGGGCCGGCACACCTTCGAAGTGCGCGCGACGGGCAGCGATGCTTCGGCCAGCACCGATGGCGGCGTGTTCACGATTGCCAGCAACGGCCTGGGCACGGTTGCGCTGGGCACTCAGAGTGGTGAGGTCTCTTTCTCGGGGGCCGGCCGCGTGGTCATCGTTCGTGCCGGGCAGCAGTCGATCGTCAAGCCGGGTCAGGCGCCGAGTACGCCCATCACCATTCCGTCGTCGTTGCTGCTCAAGGTCTCGATGCCGACGAAGAAGACGATCAACACGCCGAAGCTGGTGCTCAAGGGCGACGTTGAGCCGGGCGCGCTGGTCGAGGTGCAGGGGCGGATCGTGAGCGTCGATGAGCGCGGGCACTTCGAGGTGCCGGTCTCGCTCAAGGAAGGGAAGAACTCGCTGCGCGTTCAGGCTCGCAGTGTGGGCGGTACGGAGGCGAAGTCTTCGGCGGCGGTGGAGTTGGATACGACGGTGAAGGCCCCGACGATTGATCCTGGGTTGTGGAAGTAGCTGAGACTCCCTCTCCCTCTGGGAGAGGGTCGGGGTGAGGGTGCTTGACGCTACCGCCGCGCTTCGAGCGCCTTGAACTGCCCCGGGTCCATGCCCACGGAACCGAAGTGACGATCGGGCGCGACCTTCTCACCGTGAAAGTCGCTGCCCGCGGTGCAAATCAACCCGAACTCCTTCGCCCACTTCGCAAACAGCTCCCGCTGGCTGGGCGGGTGATCCTTGTGAATCACTTCAATCCCGTCGAGCCCGGCCTTCGCCATGGTCTCGACCTCCAGCCGATTGACCCGCGAGCTGCCCGGGTGCGCGATGGTCGCCGTGCCGCCTGCGCCGTGAATCAAGGTGATCGCCGCATCAACCGGGAGCTCGAAGCGCTGCACCCACGCCGAGCGGCCATCACCCAGGAACCGGTCGAACGCCTCCTTCATCGAGGAGCACACCCGCAGCTCCACCAGCACGCGCGCGAGGTGGGGCCGGGTGAGGGTCGCGTCGCCCGCCAGCTCGCGCACCTGCTCCATGGTGACGGGCACGCCCTGAGCGACCAGCCTCTTGACCATCAGCTCCATGCGTTTGCCGCGCTCATCGACCAGTTGCAGCGCATAGGCCGCGAGCTTCGGCGCGGCCGGATCGATGAAGTGCCCGAGGATGTGCACCTCGCGCCGATGGTGGATGCAGGAGATCTCGATGCCCGGCACCAGCCGCATGTTCTTCGCTTTTGCGGCCACCTCGCAGGCAGGCAGGGACGCGACGGTGTCGTGATCGGTCACCGCGAGCACGGTGACGCCTGCCTTTGCAGCCAGCGCGACCTGCTCGTGGGGCGGGTACTGCCCATCGGAAGCGGTCGTGTGCGAGTGCAGGTCGATCATGCTAGACGAGCTGTTACTCCGCTATGCAGCACGCCTTCCAGATCTCCCGGAAGATTGAATACGCCACTCGGGCGATGCTCTTCCTCGCCTCCTTGCCGGACGGAATCACCACGTCTTTTCGGGAGATCGCGCGGCAGATGGACATCCCCGAGGAATTCCTCGCGAAGATCCTGAAGACGCTGGTGAAGTCGAAGTTGGTGAAGTCAGTGCGCGGCTCGCACGGCGGGTACTCGCTGGCGGTGCCTGCCTCTCAGGTCAGCTTCCTCGACGTGATCCAGGCGGTCGAAGGACCCATCTCGATCAACCTGTGCACCGAGAAGGATCACGGCGGCTGCAACTTCACCTCGACGTGCACCATGTTCTCAGTCTGGTCACTCGGTCAGGAGCGCATGCTCGAGGTCTACCGGAACACCCGCCTGGACAAGTTGGCCATGCGCTCGTTGACGCACCGCTCTCCGCTGCTGCGCGCCTGACGAACTCCCTCTCCCAGCGAAGGAGACTGATGAATGAGGTGCCTCGACTCCTCTTGGCACGAACGGAACCGGCCGAAATCCGTTCAGCCCGACAGGGTTGGCCGAAATAGAAATGACTCCAATCACCGGTCTCCCCGAGCGCAGTCGAGGGGGC
>JAYVFP010000084.1:0-5159 GCA_043773025.1 Archangium sp. | reverse complement strand
TACGGCTTCAAAAAGCGAGGCCTTTCGGGCCTGCTGCCCGGCGCGCGCAAGGACAAGGGGCGCGGCAGGAAGCTCAGCCCTGAGCTCCGCGAGCTGCTCTGCGACATCCGTCGCGAATACCCGAGCGCCTCGGCCCGGCTGATTCTCAGCACCCTCGTCGCCGACGGCCGCATGAGCAAGGGCACCGCCTCGGCCACCACGCTTCGCCGGCTCTTCGTAGATGCTGGCCTCGACAAGCTCTCGCTGCGCGACGGCGTCGGCGCGAAGACGCGGCTGCGCTGGCAGGCCGACAAGCCGATGGCGCTGTGGCACGGCGACGTCTGCTACGGCATCGCGCTCACCATCAACGGCAAGTCCCGGCCGCTGCGCATTCACGCGCTGATGGACGACGCGTCGCGGTACGTCGTCGCCCTCGAGGCGCACCACACCGAGAGAGAGGTCGACATGCTCGGCCTCTTCGTCCGCGCCCTGCGCCGTCACGGCAAGCCCGACGCGCTCTTCCTCGACAACGGCAGCACCTACCGCGGTGACACGCTCGCAACAGCCTGCGCCCGCCTCGGCATCACCCTCGTCCACGCGCGCCCGTACGACCCTCAGGCCCGCGGAAAAATGGAACGCTTCTGGAGAACAGCGCGCGAAGGCTGCATCGATTTTCTCGGCAGCCCGAGCTCGCTTCACGACGTCAACGTCCGGCTGCTCGCCTTCCTCGACGCACACTACCACCGCGCGCCGCACGCAGGTCTCTTCGGCAGAACACCGAGCGACGTCTTCAAGGCGGCGCCACCGTCGCCCGCGGGCTGGGACGAGAAGAGCTTGCGCGACGCGCTCACCACGCGCATTCGTCGCCGCGTCCGGCGCGACACCACCGTCAGCATCGATGGCGTCGACTACGAGCTCGACGCCGGTCACCTCGCTGGACGCATCGTCACGCTCTGCCGCTGCCTGGTCGACCTCTCCGAGAAGCCCTGGGTCGAATTCGAGGGCAAGCGTCTCGAGGTCCACCCCGTCGACCCAATAAAGAACTCTGGCCTCAAGCGCCCGCTTCGCCGCCCGCACCTCGCACAGACACCGCCGCGCCACACCGCCTTCGACCCGCCGAAGGCGCTCCTCGACAAGGTGACGGGCCGCCGCCCGCAGCACGAAGAGGGTGAGTCATGACGCCCGCGTGGCTCGGCTACTTCGGCTTCAAAGAGGCGCCCTTCTCGAAGGAAGTCGCAGACGCCGAGCTGTGGCTCCCTTCCTCGAAGGCCGCGCTCGTCGACGAATTGTGCGAGGCGCTCAGTGACAGAGCTTCCGTCTCGCTCGTCGGCGAGCCGGGCGTCGGCAAGACGTGCGTGCTGCGAGCGCTGCGTCACCGTCTTCCGTTGTCGGGCTTCCGCCTGAACTACTGCCACAACGCCACGCTGGGCCGCCGCGACTTCTACAGGCAACTCTGCCTCGCGCTGGACCTGACGCCATCGGCCACCGCCGCGGCCGTCTTCTACGCTGTCACCACCCACGTCGAAGAGCTCGGTCAGCAGCGACTCCACCCTGTCTTCCTCCTCGACGAGGCCCACCTCCTTCACCAAGAGGTCCTCGACCACCTCCACATCCTCCTCAACTACCAGTGGGACTCGAAGTCGCTGCTCTCCCTTGTCCTCGTCGGCCTGCCGGAGCTGGAAGGCCGTCTTGCGCGGCTTCATCACCGCTCGCTCTTCTCGCGCATTCACACCCGGCTGCGCGTCAATGCGCTGACTCCAGACGACACCGCCGAGTACCTGCGCTTCCGTCTGGCTCGAGTCGGCTGCGACAAGGAACTCTTCTCGTCCGACGCCATCGCCATGCTTCACGAATCCGCGAGCGGTGCGCTGCGTGACCTCGACAGGCTCGCCACTGCCGCCCTGCGAGAGACGGCTCGGAAGAAGCGCAAGCTCGTCGAGCGTGAAGTGCTCGCGCGCATCGTCGACTCCGACCTGGCGGAAACCTCATGAGCGCCGAGCTGCCTTCCACTCTGCAGCTCGTCGACGCGCCCGAGCTCGCAGCGCTTCACGTCCTCGAGGCTGCGCTGGCTATCGCCGAGCGCGCCCTCATCGCCGCCTACCCCGAGCTCGAAGAGGGTCTCTATCTCGAACGGCCGGTGAGACTTTCCACAGAAGCCTGGCTCGCCGACGCTATCGCCGTGCACATCTCTGGGCTCGAGACCGCGCTCCTCCGCTACCGCACTCAGCTCCGCGCTCGCGGTCTTCTCAGTCACAACAACTGACGTACGCATCGAGGGTGGCATGCACTCGCCGCCCTCGATGTTGGCCATCACCGCGGTGGCGCGCACCACGCCGCGTTGCTTGATGGCCATCAACGAGCTGGATCAGCGGACCCTCAACAAGCGCGCTTCGCAACAGGATGGAGCGCCTGCCTCCGGCAACGAGCAGGAAGTCTCGGTGTGGCTCGAGACGAAACGCGTCGCCATCCACAATCGCTGCTGGGGCGTGGGCCAGGAAGTGAAGGACGACTCACACGCTCACACGAGCAGGGCCTGCTCGAGACCAAGCCCCGCGCTGCCGTTGGCGCGCTGCCCGCGGAACTTCAGAGCCTCGGCGGCGTGGCCGCCGAGTACTTCAAGATCCTCGCTGCCAACAGCCGCTCCCTGCGCTCAGCGCTGCCTTCAAGTAATCCTCAACGGCCTCACCACTCGTCGTGGTAAAGAAAAAAGCCAGCGACCGCTTCTTCGTAACCTTGCAACGCAAACTTGGGCCTCACGTTCTTGGGTACGGACTGCTTGGTTTCATAGGTGGCGGACGGACGCAGGACGTCCCGATAGTCTTCCGCCACTTCGAGGAGTTCGATGAAGCGGTCAATCGCGCTCACCTTGCAGTCACCGTGGAAGTTGACGACGCCGTTGTAGTCGCCGCCCAAGAAACTCGGGCCGTGACGCGACGTGAAGTCGTCCGTCGGACTCTTGTAACCGTCGACTCGAATGTGAAACCACCTGCTCGGGTTGTTTTTGTGGCCACCGTCAAGCTGCGTCGCCGTCGGGGAGGTTGACCGCCAGTTGCGGAGCGCGGCCGCTGCCTCATCGACGGTAACGGCATCGCCACAGTCAACCTTGAGGCAAGCCGTCGCCGGCGCAAGCGCCGCGCTCTGTCGAGCAGTACGCCCTGCTCGCTGCCTGCCGGGCTCGACGCGGATTCGCGTTGCACGCCCAAGCCGTTCCCAATCTGAATTCGGACGAATCTCCGCTTGGAATACTTCGTGAAACCCTTCGAGCAGTCCCGCCCCTTTTGAGCCAACCCAGTCGGCCATGCGGCCAAGGGCAATGCCGCGCACCCAGGGGTCCTCTGCCCAATCGACGCGCGTTGGCTTCCAGCCTTCGGCGCCCTCAAGTAGCGACACAGTCGCAGCGCGGAAGCTTGGAAAGAGAAAGACATTCAGCGGCGACAGGCTTCGCAGGAAGCGTGCCCGCGCCCCGTCGGCGTCGTGGCGCTTTTTGAGGCCGGCGGCGGCGTCATGAAGGTGCGCGAGCTTGAGCCCGCAGTCTCGAAACGGCGCAGAGACTCCGGAGAACCGCATTCCACTCTTGCTGGTCACGTCGCACTTCCAAGATGCAGGAATTGTGCGGGACTTGAGCATCTCGCCGACAGTCCCAGCAGGGACGGTGCCCGTGTTCCACAGCTTGTACAGAGCAGCCAAGGGCTCGTTGTCGACTGGCATGTAGGAAACGTCGGCTTCTTCGTGGATGGCGCCGCGATCGCTGTGAGTCGCGAACTTTCGAACGGGTAGGAGATTGCCTCGCGTGGTTGTCTGCCCGAGCAGCCAGCTGTGTCCTTTGAGGTGGACCTCGAGGGTTGGCATCGCGCGCCAGCACTCGTCGAGCAGCTCGAGCAGGCTGCCTTCGAAGGGTTCGGTTCTGAAGTCATGCATCGCAAGGCACCTCGCTTGAGAGATGAACGGCTGCTGCTTGGGGCGGAGACTAACACTACTGCGTCAGAGTTCCGGGCTGCTCGACCCGTCGAAACGCGAAGCGGCCTCGTATGAATCGCGTGACGAAGGTTCCCTTCGATGGTGCTGAGAGCAGGTCGCTGCACACCGCCGCGGGCACGCCGAGGTACTCGTAGACGAGCCCGTTGGTGAATTCGATTTGAAGCACTCTGGCCTCGCTGTCGAAGGCGACCGACGTGATGCACGCTGAGTCGACAAACACGCGCTGGCCTTTCATCGCTGGCCTCCAGCGCGTGCGTGCTGGCGCCGCGTGCGTCTGCGCCGCAGAGGCTCATCTCGATGGCAGAACGGGCAGCGCGGCAACCAGCGCGCAGTGGCGCGTGCAATGGCGAGGCGAACCGTGATGAAGGAATCAGCGAAGTGTCGCTCAGGCCGCACCTCGGTTCGCACCGTCTCGACGAGGCCTTCTGGTCGGCAGGGGGAAAATGCGATGGCGTTCAGCCACCGCGAAGGCGGGGGTCGACCCCAAGGGGCGAGTGCGGAAACCCGGTGCGGGACGTCCGTCGCTCCAGCGGACCCAACCTGGGCTCAAGAAGGCGCTCGAGCAGTTGGTGGATCCACTGACGCGCGGGGATCCAATGTCTCCGCTGCGGTGGACTTGTAAGAGCGCGGAGGGTGGCGTCCGAGGATCGACGTGTTGACCGGGAGAAAGAGGCCACATAACGCCATTCCGACCGAGCCGGTAACCAACTGTACTTAGGGCGGATTGGCCGGTTAGTTTACATAATCCCTATTATCCGATCTACTTGTTCTACCGGACACCTTAAGGATAGCTGACATCGAGGCGCAGTCAAATTCTTTCTCGCGACCTGGCGAGCCCTTCCTGTCGAGGCACCGCCGCTGATGGCAACGCCGAGCGTCGTCAGCAACGGCAGCGGGCACGGCGGCTGAGGTGAATGGGGGTGGACGTTGAGTAGTTAACGACGGCAATGAGCCGACCATCATAGGTCCCCAACTCGGTGAGAAGTACATGCCACCAACCTCGAGCCAGCGGGTCTTCGTCAGGGTTTCGGAGCCCAAATCCATCCCGCCATCTTGGATTCGAGACTTGGAACCAGCGTCTGCTGCGTCGCTAAGAGCCTTGGTCTTTGGCGGCGGCCTCAAGCTGATCCAGTTGCGGCGGTCAGGGAGATCCACTCAGCTTTTGCCGTGCTGACTGGACGTCGAGGCCAGCGGCGGTGTGA